>NZ_JBIWGL010000021.1:0-100542 GCF_044763535.1 Lysinibacillus sp. NPDC095746 | reverse complement strand
CTATATCAACAGCCGACCAAGAAAATGTCTTGGTTGGAAAACTGCAAACGAGGCTTTTAATGAGCAATTGTTGCACTTAATTTGACAAATCGTCATACTAAAAGACAATATATTTTACGTAGTCTTTCCAACCGATCTCTTTAAAATTGCGCCACTCGATTTTTTTAAGTGGTATTGAACGGAAGGAGCGAGCTAAAATATTGCGTTGTTCATTTGCGATAATAGGTGTTCCAGCATCCATATAGCCTGTAAAGATCGTAGAATCTGCCGTTTTAAAGGCAACCTCGATATCCTCAAGGCGTATTTTACCATTTTCATCAATTGTATAAACGCTATGTTTATTTTTCTTTCCAGCCTTCACCCATGCGGATTTCACTTTAAGCGCGTTGGATGCCTGATTTACGGTAATAGAAGCTTTACCGACAGTTGAAAATGGAATGTTTTCTAGTATGTCATCTTGATGCAATATTACCTCATAGCTTGTAGGCTTTGGTAGCTTTGCAGACTTAGCTAGTTCATTTGCCCAAAGGGATTCCTTATTTGCTGGTATCATTTGTTTTTGGAAGACAATACCAGATAGATCGTCGTCGTTATGCGGTAGTTTAAAATTAACGGTTTGTCCATCTTCAACCTTTTGCCATTCATCCTCGGATAAGTAGGCAAGCATAGACTTTTCAGATGAATAGATTTCAAATGTGACCGCACCAGCTTGTTCAGTGATTTTTGAGATGACACCATCTACTGGGCAAATAACACCTTGGCGCGCTTTAATTTGGCCAATTTGGGCATCCATTAAAGCTATTTGACGATTGGTCTCTGCAATATGACGGTTCAATATTGCCACTGCAGTTGATGGAGAAGCTTGCTGACCTAATTCAAATTTAACAGAGACATTTAATTTCTCACTAATTTGGTCGGTATTAATAGAGCTTTTAGGGTCATTGCCTCCACCGTATTCAGATTCTATGTCCGCTAAAGCAGATTCTAAATCACTTAATTCAGTTTCGTAAGCTGTGCGTTCAGCCTCAAGCTCTGCTAATTCACCGTCAACTTCCTCTGTTTTGTAGGTAGCTAGTAAATCATTGGCATGTACTTCCTGTCCACGTGTTACATCTATTGCAGCAAGATTTTTCGCATCTGCTGAAATCGTATAGGTTTGTGCTGGTGCAACAATCGCATCCTTTTCAACCGTTTCTACACGATCACTAGGTGTAGCTCGTTGGAATTCATTGATAAAGTAGGATCTTGCTACTTTACTATCATCCTTAAATACAAAATAAGCATTCACACCAATTAATAACGCTATCACTATAATACTTAAACTTGTCCAAGGTCTGGATTTAATAAAGCGCATCATCCTAACCCCCTTGTAATCCATTCTTGTAGTGGTAACACACTAATCATGCCGATAAAAATAGCCATTACTACATAAAGACCAATAATTTTTGCTAATAATGCCTTTTGATCTGACCACTCCTCCCATTTTGAAAGGAACGTGTATTGCACAATAATTGTTAATACAGTTGCTACGGTTAGTTGGTTGATAGCAAATAGTACATAATCCTTATCAATTACTTGCTGAGCTATAGGTGCAAGTGAGAAGAACGAGAAGTTAGTAGTGTAACCAACTGCATAAAACACAGCAAATAAAATTGTCTTTTCAATAAGTAAAAATACCATTACATAAAGTTGTACCTTCTGAATCCATTTGTAAGGAATGTCTGTTAACAGATGTAACAAGTATGTAACGCCAAAATAATGGAAGCAATAATAGATAACTCCCCAGGCAATAACCCCAACCATTGATAATAAACGGGCTGTATAGTATTCAGTTTGATGATTCGATGCAAATAAGCTTGTTAAGCTTTCTGTACCCATGCCCCAAAACTCACGAGCGACAAATAGCAGCAAAAAGAGTATAAAAACTGCGAAGGATCGCTTTTTATATCCTCTTAGTTCTCCTTGCTCAACAGCTTGGGTAAAATAAGTGGGATGCATTAAGCTGTGCCAAAATTTATATTGATAAAACATATATAGCTCCCTTTCTCGTAAATTAAATCGTAAAGTTGTAGTATACATCTAATTACTGGAAAATAATATAGTAGAAATGCTAAGTTTTTCATGGATTCCCCTCGAAAAAGAGGAAATTTAATCGTTATTTTAGATAATTATACAAAGCTTTTATTCGCTAATTTGAGTAATGTTTCAACAAAATATTTCCTGGAAAATATAAGGTGCAAGAACATATAGAGTAGCGCTTTCAATAGACGAGCGCTGCTAACTGTCGTCAACGACACATATTCTTTTAAGTAGAAAGTTTTTTACTCGCAATTAGTCATCTTTTGCCAAAATTTCTTCCAGAACAATGCACATAATTCAATTATATAGTATCCTAACAATAACTTCCTATAAAAAGACTATTCAATCTAAAAAATATTTCTGTTAGTGAAGAGGATGGGCTTCTTTAATAGATTAGCTTGAAATAGGATAAAATGCACCGATACAAAAGGTAGCAAATTAGAAATAAATGATACATATCTATTTACCTATATAAAAGAAAGGGTGGGCATTTTGAAAAAACAAATACAGGTTGGTGTAATAACAAGTCTATTACTAACTCCGACGGCTATTGCCAATGCTCAAGAAGGACAACCTCAAACAATCTCTCAGGAAAATCAAGTAGCTAATGTGAATATAGCAGCAACAAATGCAAACGCTAAATCACAAACTATTGCACAATATGGAAAATTATCTGAAAAATCAACAACAGCAGAAATGGCTGCTGCCAAAAGAGATTTAGCATTTTTAAGCGATAATTTTGACACTGATGAAATTGAATTTATTACAGCTAAATACAACTATATAGAAAATCAAATAATTTTATTAAGCGAACTTAAGAACATTGGTACAAGTATTAAAGGTATCTCTTATACTAGTAAAACTTTCATTAAGGATGTTAATGATGCATGGAATAGATATCAGACATTTTTAGGTGCAACGAATGCTGATAAAACCTATTTATATGTTCAACAAACATTTAAAGGTGCTGTTAATACTGCAACGAACAATAAGGCTAGAGCTATAGTTAAAGATGTTACGGGTAAGTCCCTCCAATATGATTATGAAGGGGCTGCACTCATTGCTTATTTCAAAAGTAACGGGGCAGATATTACAAAACTTTTAAAAATGGTTGATGATGCAACTGTAGTAGACAAAACAGTTAAACAATTAGAAACGCTTGTATTAACCCTAAGTAATCCAAATTCTGATGCTACTAAAATTAAGGAAATCACAGATGGCATAACGTCAGAACTGAACAAGCTCACAGCTGACCAAAAGAAAATTGTTATAGCGCATAATCCAAATAGTGCAGCGGTTACACCGTACAAAAAATATACAGAAGTGCTAGCTAACCAATCTACAGCTGATAAAGTAATTGCGCTAGTGGAAAAGTTAGACCCAACTGCAAAGGATTATACGTCAAAAGCGAAGGCTGCTAATACTGCTTACTTAAAGCTAGATCCTGCAAAACGCGAATATGTGAAAAACTATAAATCGTTGAAGGATCAAGTAGAGGCGATGGATATTGTGACACGTATCATGGCTTTGAACCCATCGCAAAAAACATATACGGAAGTAGTGACACAGTTAACTGCAGATTATGGGAAACTATCATCAAACGGGCAACAACTTGTTACGAATTATCCTGCTCTTCAAACCGCGAATGGCTATATTACAACAGCTAAAGATTTCGACAATCGTGTTATCGCTTTAGCTAATGAGCCGGATGCTACGTTTGTAGGGAAAGTAGCAGCGATGTCCGCAGAATATAAAACGATGGATAAAAATGCGAAAAAATTAGTAACGCAATCCAAGACATTAACAACGTATGAAAAAAATAATGCCAATGTTGTGAAGGTTATTAATGCAATTGCAGCTTTAAATCCAGCAAATAAGGATTATACAAAAAAGGTTTTGGCAGCACGTAAGGCATACAATGCATTAGACTCTGCCTCACAAAAACGCGTAACAAACTACAATCAGCTAACAGCAGTTGAGGATGTTGCTACATTAATAGGCTTGATAGAAACATTGAAACCGACAAGTAAAACATTTTTAAATGATTTAGATTCTGCACGCAAAAATTACGATGCATTACCACCAGAAAAGCAAAAAGCTGTCACAAACTATGAAAAGCTTGTCACAGCTGAGACTGAGCTGAAATCTGCACATACAGTTATTGCATTAATAGATGCGGCAGTGCCTAATGATCCTGATTATTTAACGAAGCTTATGAATGCTCGCGTTGCTTACGATAAACTAAATTCAGGACAGAAAAAGCTTGTCTCTAATGTGAAGGTGTTAACAGATCGTGAAAAAGAAGTAAAAGCAATTTTAAATACTATGGTGCAAATCGATGGAATAGAGCCGGGCACAAGTAAATTTGTCAGTCAAGTTAACTCAGCGCGAAAAGCGTACGATAAGCTGACAAAAGACCAAAAGCTATATGTTAATAATATTGCAATTTTACAAGGCTATGAGCCAACTGCTAAAGTGATTGAATTAATAGGCAAGTTAAAGCCTTCTAGTAAAACGTTCAATGCGGATACAGTACAAGCTCGAGCACTATACGATGCTCTAAGTAAGGACATGCAGCAATATGTGACAAACTACAATTTATTACAAGCTGCTGAAGCAAGCATCTTAGGTGCAGGAAATGTAAAGCGTATGATTGATGAGCTTCCGACTGTCCCAGCAAATCAATATATTAAACGTATTGAAGAGATACGTGCAGCATATAATGCATTACCGAAAGATCAACAATATGCGGTTGAAAACTATAAAACATTGCAAGAGCAAGAAAAAATTATTAAGCCTGTCATTAGTGTTGTCAATGAGATTGATAAACTGATGACATCGAAAAATATGGACAGCCAATATCAAAAGGTATTAAAAGCATATGATAATCTTACTGCGACTCAACGTAAATATGTTTATAACGAGCAGCTACTTCTTTCATTAGATAACGTTATTAAAGTTTATCAAAGTATTGCAGCATTAAAGCCAAGCGACAAATTATATTTTGGTATGATAGAATCTGTACGAAAAGATTACGATAGCTTAAGTACTGCAGATAAGCAACGAGTATCTAATTACAATATTTTGCTTGAAGCTGAGAAAAATATGCGTGAAGTAAAGAAAGTTGTTGAGATTATAGCTGGTCTTAATCCGGCTTCTAGCACATATATTCAAGATGTAGCGAATGCTTCTGCAGCATATAAAGCATTAGATTCTAAAGTAAAAGGACAAGTTCTTAACTACGATGCTTTAAAGAAAGCAGAAAAAGATGTAGCAGCAGTGTTAAAAGTGGTGAATGCGATTGGTGAGCTGGACCCAGACGCTAAAACGTTTGAAAAGAAAGTACTGGCTGCACAAAAACTATACGACGCACTTACTCTTGAGCAGCAGGATTTAGTATATAATTATCGTATTTTACAAGAGCACTTAAAAACATTAGGTTTATTATAAGGAGAGAGGGCAGGTCCCTCTTTTCTTTCTTTATAATAAGGAAAGGAAGCGTGCATTTGTCGACTAAGAAGATACATAAATCATGGGCACTTGCCACCGCTGCAGCAGTTGTTCCCTTTGTTGGAGCCATGCCTGCGGAAGCAGCTGCAATGCCATTTACAGATATAAAAAATAGCGGAAGTGAAGTTGAACTTTACAAGGCAGTTAGTGAATTATATAGCCAGGGCATTGTATTTGGGACAACATCGACTACGTTTAGTCCTTATCAAAATTTAACACGAGGGGAAGCGGCATACTTTTTGGCTGAAGCTCTAAAATTGGAGACAAAAAATGTAGTAAATCCTGGCTTCAGTGATGTACCGACCTCTCATAAATATTACGGTCATATTGCCGCGCTTGCCGAAAAGGGTATTATTCAAAAAGGAACAAATTATAATCCAGATCATTTTATGAATCGAAGCCAAATGGCAAAGATATTGACAATCGGCTTTAATTTACAGCAGGCAACAACATTATCTGCACCTTTTTTAGATTTTACAAAAGAAAATGAAACTAATATGTATATTCAAACGTTATTAAATTATGGGATTACACAAGGAACTAGTGCGACTACATTTTCACCCTATACAGATGTTCGTCGCGGTCAAATGGCTTTATTCCTATACCGCACTTTACAAAAAGCTGAAGACGATTTCTATATAATTAGCGTTGAATAAATGGGAAGACTCACTCTGAAGGTGCTTTCAATCTTAGAGTGGTTTTTTTGAGGTTCATCACCAAAAGTTGTGGATGACTTTTGTTAAAACGTCTACTATGTAAATAGTTGATTGGAGTGGAGACTGGGCGACTCCTCGGGGATCAGCGTCACAGATGAGACCCTGCAGCGCAGCGAAGCGGCTCATCGGACGCCCCCAGGAAGCTTTGCTCTGTGCGAAAGCGTAGTGCTAACGTAGCGGCAGCAACAAAGCGCCCAGTCGAAACGGAAATCAACCACACGTTTTGGTGATGGTCCTTTTTTTGAAACAATAAAGTCAAAATTAGGTAATAATGGAATATGAATGTTTCACCAACCAAAGTTGGGTGTGAGGACCTTTAAATCGGTAACAATGCTTTTTTTCCCGCATCGTGAGGGCAATGAGGGAAAACAAACATGAGTATGGATACGATCCCTAATTTGGTCGTTAGGAAAACATGTGGTGGGGGATTTGTGCCATTAAATTACTATACATAATTAAACGAAGGAGGAGATAGCTATGTTAAAAAAAGTATCTAGTGTTGTTGGTATGTCTCTTATTTTGCTAACTACATCATATGCTGTGCCTCTGACAATCACATCTGAAGAAGTATTGGCAGCTAATATTGCAAAAGATGTTTCACAATCACATTGGGCAAAAAGCTCAATAGAACATATGCTAGAAAAGCATTATATGACAAACTATCAGGATGGCTCCTTTAGACCCGAACAACCGATTACTAGGGCAGAGGCTGCCGCTGCAATTGCTCGTTCCATGAAGCTAAAACTGGATACCGATTACACGCCTAATTTTACGGACTTAGCGGATAATCATCCGTACTACAAAGAAATTTGTGCCTTAGTGGAATTAAAGATATTACAAAATGGTGATTGCTTCAACCCTGATGCACCTTTACAACGTGCACAAATTGCCAAAATGTTAACACTTGCGTATCAAATTGAAGTCGATTCTCAAAATCATAGTAAGTTTAGCGATGTTAAGCAGGGACATTGGGCAAAAGACTATATTGAATCGCTTGCAGATGTTGGTGTTATTAAGGGGATTAACGCACAGCAATTTGCACCAAATCGAATGGTAACACGTGCGCAATTTGCTTCTTTGGTTGAAAGAAGTCTCGACTTTTCAACGAAGGTAACAAATCTTGAGGTAGCCTACGATTATTTATCCAAGTCTTATATTCCGACAAAATGTTTTTCACCAACCATGGCTAATGATGTAATACGTTTAGTCAATGTCGAACGACAAAAAAGAAAGTTACACCCCCTTAACTATGATGCAGCTTTAACACAAATTGCCGTTATTAAGGCTCAGGATATGGTGAATCGACATTATTTTGAGCACGAATCCCCTTACTACGGAATGCCCTGGGATTTAGCAACATTATTCGATTATCCATACACGAGCTTAGGAGAGAATATAGGAAGAAAAATTCCAACATCCGAAGCTGCCGTCAAAGCATGGATGGCTTCACCAGCACATCGTGAAAATATTTTACGAGAAAATTACACAAATACCGGGGTCGCAATTGCAGTTGATAGCAATGGATATTACTATTGGGTGCAGTTATTTTCTAGTCAATAGAATGTGCGGCGGGATGAGAAAATACCCGTGGAGTGAAGAAGGGACCTGCGTGAAGCATGAGAATACCCTCGGGGCAAGGCGAATTAGCGGCGGAATTTCAAGTTTTAGTGGCGTTCCTTGCCTGGTTAGCAGCGCAACTCACACTATTAGCGGCTAATTCCAACATAAGCCAATACTCTCGGAGCAAAGGCGAATCCCCGTAGAGCAGGAAAACCGTCGCAAAGCAGAGGAAAATCCCCGCGCAAAGCAAAAGAATAACACTCGAAAGGTAATTAAATACCCACGGGCCCTATCGCATAAAACGAAAAATCGAATCGGAAATGCGCATATTTAACAACTGAAAATTGGAATTCCACTAAAATTTGCAATCTATTGTGACAAAGCGTAGCTAATATTACAGGAATGTTACAAAAATCCCGATTATCCATTATTTAATACCCATATTTTAGCGCTGATAAACCACGAAACGTTGGTATATCAGTGTTTTTTTGTGCTTTAAAAACCGTTACACAATTGAAAAGTTAAAATAGCATCTTTTATGATAGTCTATTTATAGGCAAAAAAGTTCTGAGAGGGGTATACCGAATATATGAAAAAGAAATGGTTATTACCGGTTTTTGCATCTTTCATGTTATTTACAACAACTCAAATAGATAAAGCTGAAGCAGCCACAGCATCTGATGTAACTGATACAGCGTCAAAATATTTAGGTGTTCCATATCTTTATGGAGGTACAACTACTAAAGGGCTCGATTGCTCAGGATATACATCTAAAGTCTTTGCAGATTTAGGTATTGAATTAAACCGTACTTCAGGCTCGCAATATCAACAAGGTACTGCTGTAGCAAAGAAGGATCTTGAGATTGGCGATTTACTATTCTTCAATACTAGTGGTAAAGGTGTTTCGCATGTAGCTATTTACATGGGTGAAGGGAAAATGATCCATTCACAAACAGGTAAAGGTGTTAGTTACTCAAATGTAGATGATCCTTATTATTGGGGTTCTCGTTACATTGGTGCTAAACGTGTAGCAACATTTGATAGTGAACAAGCAGAAGCTGTTAAAGAAGAAGTAAAGGAAGCTGCGATTGATTTTACAGTTTATGCTTCTCGTGCTGAAGTGGCAGTGCAAATTGCTAAAGCACTTAACTTGGATACATCCGATAAAAATACGAATTTTACAGACGTAAAGCCAACAAATGAACATGCTGGTGCAATTGCTGCTGTATCGAAGTTAGGTATCTTTGCTGGTGATGGTAGTGGCAAATTTAATCCATCTTCACCGATAACACGTGCTCAAATCTCGAAAGTTTTAGTACAGGCCTTCGGATTAAAGCAACAAGGCAATGTTGTAACATTTGCTGATGCTCCTGCAAATCATTGGGCAAATGAATTTATTTCAATTCTTGCTTCAAATGGTATTACAGAAGGTAACGGAAATGGTAACTTCGGTTACGATGAGATGTTAAAAATTTCTCAACTACAAACATTTATTGAACGCGCACAAAAATAACAATAATAATCAAATTCCGTATTACTTAGACAAGGGCTACGTTTAAAGTAATACATTGCAAGGAAGTTCTTTTATATAATGTATAGATTGAGGAGAGTTTGCACTTGCAGACTCTCTTCTTTTTATGAAATTTACCAAAAATAGGAGTGGTGCCTAGAAAACAGTTAATAGTTACGTTGGTATGATAGTTTTGTCGGTGCAATTTTGCTAAAATGAACACGAGAACAGGAAGGGAGGAAATAAGACATTGAACCTCAAGAAAGTCAGTCTTATATTATGCGTCTTATTCATTTCAGCTTCTATGTTTACAATACATAGTGCCCAAGCAAGTGATGGGTTTGTAGATGTTCCTAAAGATCAAGAAGCATATGAAGAGATCAATTATTTAGTTAGTTTAGGTGTTATTAAAGGATATACGGAAAACGGCAAAACGTATTATAAACCTTATAATAACGTAACGCGTGGACAAGTTGCCAAGATGGCTGTAATTGCTTCAGGTAACAAACCACTAGTTGTCAATAAATCAAGCTTCTCTGATGTAAAAGTAGGCACAGAACTTTCAGGCTATGTAGAACGCGCTATACAGCTTGGACTATTTAAAACAAATACGCAGGGGCAATTTTTACCGGATAAGCCTTTAACTCGCGATGAAATGAGTTATGTATTAACAAAAGCCTTTAAACTTGATACAAGTGAATATCAAAATATCGATTCTCCTTTTGTAGATGTAGGTATTACGCATCCATACGTTACATTTGTGAATACGATATACTATAACGGTATTACAAAGGGAACGGGTCAAAATTATTATCCAAATAACAAAGTGACACGTGCGCAGTTTGCATTATTTATAGCGCGTGCAAAAAGTGAAAAGTATCGTTTAGAGCTACCAGTTAAAGGTGTAGGTGTACCGGATACAACACAGGTCATTGGCTTAGTTTCTGTCACAACTGACGGATTAAATATTCGTAAATCAAAAGATACTTCATCTACTGCTAATATAGTAGGTACAGTAAACAAAGGCGGTAAATTATCAGTCTATGCAGTTGAAGGGGACTGGTTAAAGGTTACTTATAAAGGTGCATTTGCTTATATTCATAAAGCGTATGCACAGTTTTTAGATGCTGATGGTAACGCATTAGGGAATGTCCAAAAGCAAGTTACTGCAACACAAAATTTAAATGTTTACGTAAAACCAACTTCTTCATCAAAAGTTATTACAACAGTTAATAGCAAAACGAAATTACCAGTTTATAAGACAGTCAGTGGCTACCATCTAACTGTAGTAAACGGTATACCAGGCTATGTCGTGGCTAATAGTACAGAGGATGTTGAAGTAGAAAATCCTTCTACTCCAGATCCACCTACAGTTTCTGGTGATCTATTAGGTCGAGTGACGGTTGATAGTTTAAATATTCGCAAAGAAGCTAACTCTACTTCTACGGTATTAGGTAAACTGAAGAAGGGCGAATATATTCAAGTAAACAGTATTAACGGTTATTGGGCACAAGTTACTTATCAAGGTCAAAAAGGGTATGTCCATAAATCATACTTAAAGCTACTAAATCAAAGTGGTAATCCATTGAAAAATCGAATTATCATTCTTGATCCCGGTCATGGTGGTAAGGACCCTGGAACTGTTGTAGGTTCTTATTCCGAAAAAGCTATCACATTAAAAGTCGGCACACTTGTGAAGCAAAAGCTAGAGGCTGCAGGTGCGAAGGTATATATGACTCGTACAGGAGATACGTATCCTTCGTTACAAGACCGTGTTGACTTTACAAATAATAATTACGGTGAAATCTTCGTAAGTATCCATGTTAACTCAGCAGCAAATACTGCTGCACTAGGTACTGAAACATATTATGCAATTTCAACGGGTGATATGTATCAGGAAGACATTGATCTTGCGACATTTGTAAATAATCAAATTGTTAATAACTTAAATATGAAAAATCGTGGTGTTAAAGAACAGCAATATTATGTTATTCGCAACACGATTATCCCAGCCATCTTAGTTGAGCTAGGCTTCCTAACAAATAGCGAAGACCGCGGGAAATTGACGAATGATAAATATGCTGAGTTATTTGCTGATTCTATCTACAAAGGAATTTCACAATACTACGCGAAAAAATAATAAAACGGGCTACATTGTTCAATATGAGCGATGTAGCTCTTTTTGTTTGATACTTTAAATACTACGATCATCGGTAGACTTAAATTCTATTATTTAGGATTTAAGTTGTAACACTTGCATCTATATGATAGTTTTACCAGAGAAATTTTGCTAATATTAATGGTAGAACAAGAAGGGAGGAAATAAGACATTGTATCTTAAGAAAATTTGTCTTATATTATGCGTCCTTTTCGTTTCTACTTCAATGTTTACAATAAATAGTGCACAAGCAAGCGGCGGTTTTGTAGATGTTACGAACAAGGATGACGCATATGAAGAAATCAATTATTTAGTAAATTTAGGTGTTATTAAAGGGTATAAAGAAAAGGGCAAAACGTATTATAAACCTAACAACACCGTAACGCGTGGACAAGTTGCCAAGATGGTTGTTGTGGCATCAGGCAAAAAGCCACTAGTTGTTAATAAATCAAGCTTCACGGATGTAACGGCCGGCACAGAGCTTTCAGGCTATGTAGAACGCGCTATACAGTCTGGTTTCTTTAAAACAAATACAAAGGGACAATTTTTGCCAAACAAACCTTTAACTCGTGATGAAATGAGTTATGTATTAACAAAAGCGTTTAAGCTCGATACAAGCGAATATGAAAACATCGATTCTCCTTTTGTAGACGTAGGCATTAATCATCCGTACGTTTCATATGTGAATACGATTTACTATAATGGTATTACAAAGGGAAGTAATCAAAAATATAATCCAAATGAACAAGTGACGCGTAAACAGTTTGCGTTATTTGTAGCACGTGCGAAGGAAGAAAAATATCGTTTAGATATCCCTGTTAAAGGTGTAGCTACACCTGATTCATCACAGGTCATTGGCTTAGTTTCTTCAACAACTGACGGATTAAATATTCGTAAATCCAAAGATTCTTCATCTACTGCAAATATAGTAGGTACAGTAAACAAAGGTGGTAAACTATCAGTCTATGCAGTTGAAGGGGATTGGTTAAAAGTTTCCTATAAAGATACCTTTGCTTATATTTATAAAACGTATGCGCAGTTTTTAGATGCAGATGGTAACGCATTAGGAAATGTCCAAAAGCAAGTTACGACAACACAAAATATTAATCTTTACGTAAAACCAACCTCTTCATCAAAGGTTATTTCAACTGTGAATAGTAAAGTGAAGTTACCTGTTTATAAGACGATAAGTGGTTACCATCTAACTGTAGTAAATGGTGTACCAGGCTATATCGTGGCTAATAGTACAGCGGACGTTGAGGTAGAAAAACCTTCTACTCCAAAACCAGATCCAAAACCAGATCCAAAACCAGATCCAAAACCAGATCCAAAACCAGATTCAACTCCACCAACAATTTCTGGGGATCTATTAGGTAGAGTGACAGTTGACAATTTAAATATTCGTAAAGAAGCTAACGCTACTTCTGCAGTAGTAAGTAAGCTAAAAAAAGGCGAATATGTTCAAGTGAACAGTATTAACGGTTATTGGGCACAAGTGACTTATCAAGGTCAAACAGGGTATGTCCATAAATCTTATATAAAGCTACTAAATCAAAGTGGTAATCCGTTGAAAGATCGAATTATCATTCTTGATCCAGGTCATGGTGGTAAGGATCCTGGAACTGTTGTAGGTTCTAATTCCGAAAAAGCTATTACATTAAAGGTCGGCACACTTGTGAAGCAAAAGCTAGAGGCTGCAGGCGCGAAGGTATCTATCACTCGTACAGGAGATACGTATCCTTCATTACAAGACCGTGTTGACTTTACAAATGCTAATTACGGTGAAATCTTCGTAAGCATCCATGTAAACTCAGCAGGAAATACTGCTGCACTAGGTACCGAAACATACTATGCAGTGTCAACAGGTGATATGGTTAATGAAGATATTGATTTAGCGACATTTGTAAATAATCAAATTGTTAATAACTTAAATATGAAAAATCGTGGTGTTAAAAAAGAACAATATTATGTTATTCGTAACACGATTATTCCAGCTATCTTAGTCGAACTAGGCTTCCTAACAAATAACGAAGACCGAGCTAAAATGACGGATGATCAATATGTTGAGTTATTCGCTGAATCTATCTACAAAGGAATTTTAGAATATTACTCAAAACAATAATAATGAAGCGCTACATCGTTCAATAGTAGACGATGTAGCGTTTTTTGTTTACATTTAGCACTTTGCGATGATCATTAAAGAGTTGAATTCAATAATTTAAAATTTTGGTATAATAATTCCATATGCGTAATAGTTTTATCTAGGAAATTTTGTTAATATTAATGGTAGAACAAGAAAGGAGGAAATAAGACATTGTATCTTAAGAAAATTAGTCTTATATTATGCGTCCTTTTCGTTTCTGCTTTAATGTTTACAATAAATAGTGCACAAGCAAGTGGCGGTTTTGTAGATGTTACATACAAGGATGACGCATATGAAGAAATTAATTATTTAGTAAATTTAGGTGTTATTAAAGGGTATAAAGAAAAGGGCAAAACGTATTATAAACCTAACAACACCGTAACGCGTGGACAAGTTGCCAAGATGGTTGTTGTGGCATCAGGCAAAAAGCCACTAGTTGTTAATAAATCAAGCTTCACGGATGTAAAGGCCGGCACGGAGCTTTCAGGCTATGTAGAACGCGCTATACAGTCTGGTCTCTTTAAAACAAATACAAAGGGGCAATTTTTGCCAAACAAACCGTTAACTCGTGATGAAATGAGTTATGTATTAACGAACGCATTTAAGCTCGATATAAGTGAGCATGAAAATATCGATTCTCCTTTTGTAGACGTAGGCATTAATCATCCATACGTTTCATATGTGAATACGATTTACTATAATGGTATTACCAAGGGAAGTAATCAAAATTACAATCCAAATGAACAAGTGACACGTAAACAGTTTGCGTTATTTGTAGCGCGTGCGAAAGAAGAAAAATATCGTTTAGATATCCCTGCTAAAGTTGTAGCTGTACCTGATTCATCACAGGTCATTGGCTTAGTTTCTGCAACTACTGACGGATTAAATATTCGTAAATCCAAAGATTCTTCATCTACTACTAATATAGTAGGTACAGTAAATAAAGGTGGTAAACTATCAGTCTATGCCGTTGAGGGAGATTGGTTGAAAGTTTCCTATAAAGATACTTTTGCTTATATTTATAAAACATATACACAGTTTCTAGATGCAGATGGTAACGCATTAGGAAATGTCCAAAAGCAAGTAGCAACAACACAAAATATTAATCTTTACGCAAAACCAACCTCTTCATCAAAGGTTATTTCAACTGTGAATAGTAAAATGAATTTACCTGTTTATAAGACGGTAAGTGGTTACCATCTAACTGTAGTGAACGGTGTACCGGGTTATATCGTGGCGAATAGTACAGCGGACGTTGAGGTGGAAAAGCCTTCTACTCCAGATCCAACACCACCTATAGTTTCTGGGGATCTATTAGGTCGGGTGACAGTTGATAATTTAAATATTCGCCAAGAAGCTAATGCTACATCTGCGGTAGTAAGTAAGCTGAAAAAGGGCGATTATGTTCAAGTGAACAGTATTAACGGTTATTGGGCACAAGTTACTTATCAAGGTCAAACAGGGTATGTCCATAAATCTTATATAAAGCTATTAAATCAAAATGGTAATCCGGTAAAAGATCGAATTATCATTATTGATCCAGGTCATGGTGGTAGTGACCCAGGAACTTCTTATGGTTCTATTACAGAAAAAGACATTACATTAAAGGTTAGTACTCTTGTCAAGGGAAAACTGGAGGCTGCAGGGGCAAAGGTATTGATGCCTCGTACTGGAGATACGTTCTCTCCGCCACAAAAACATATTGACTTTGCACATGATAATTACGGCGAAATCTTCGTTAGTATCCATGTTAACTCTGCAGATAGTACTAAAGCAAAAGGTACCGAAACGTATTACGCTAAAACACCAGGTGATATGTATCAAGAAGATATTGAACTTGCGACATTTGTAAACAACCAAATTGTTAAAAATGTAAATATGGAAAATCGTAAGGTCAGACAAAAGAATTACATCGTAGTTGCTAATACGATTATTCCATCCATTCTAGTCGAGCTAGGCTTCCTAACAAATAGTGAAGACCGTGCTAAGTTGACAGATGATAAATATCTTGAGTTATTTGCGGAATCCATCTACAAAGGAATTTTAGAATATTACTCAAAACAATAATAACGAAGAGCTACAGCGATCAAATAAACGCTGTAGCTCTTTTCGTTTAATGAGTTTGGTATTTTAGCGGCGGGACACACAGTTTTAGAACCACGAACATCGCTGATAGAACCGCGAACATCGCTGATAGAACCGCGAACATCGCTGATAGAATCGCGAACATCGCTGATAGAACCGCGAACATCGCTGATAGAACCGCAAACATCGCTGATAGACCCGCGAACATCGCTGATAGAATCACGAAAAAGCGAAGTGAGCACTTTAGCGGCGCAACGCACGAGATTAGCAGCGAAATGAACACTTTTAGCGGCGCAACCCACAGGTTTAGCAGCGAAGCGAGCACTTTTAGCGGCGGAAAACCCGAGTTTAGCGGCGCAACGAACAAACCGGTGATACCTAGTAGCTATTTTGAATTTGCATGAAGTGTTCTATTTACGAATTGAGCAAAGTTTTGACGTGTTACTGTACCATTTGGTTTAAATGTATTGTCGGCATAGCCTGTAGTAATGCCAAGTGAATATAAGGCTTGGACATCTTTATAATAAGCATGAGATGTCGGCACATCTAAGAAAGTATTATTTGTGTAACCTTGTAGCTTGAAGCCGTTGACAAGTGCTCGTGCCATGGCAGCGCGGGTCATTGGCTGGTGGGCATTGATTTTACCATTATCTACTGCAATAATACCGTAGCGTAAGCCTGTTGCTAAAACAGCATAGCCATAATCACCTGCTTTGATGTCACTTGCATTTAAGGTAGCTGAGCTTGATGCTGGAATCCCTAATGCTCGCAAAATCATTTCTGTTGCTTGTAGGCGAGTTAATGTCCCCTGTGGATTAAATTTCCCATTCGTTCCTTTCACAATGCCTAATGCATATAAGTTTTTAATATCATAATAGGCACCATTTGACGAAGATACATCTGGGAAGACCGGAGCGGGAGCAATTGTCGCTTTGTTGGAACCTTTTGCGCGCGTAAGCGTTTTAATTTCTGCAATCGTTGCAAATTTTTCATCAGCATTTTTGCGATCATCGCGCCCCTCTATAAAGGATGTACGTATCGTATATGTTCCGGCAGCTAAATTACCAGGCATAGTAATCTGATATTTTTCCACATGGGTACTAATATCTTTTTGATCGGCATTGATTGTTGTGGAATCAGCAGCAAGTCCTGGAATGTAACGTTCATGTCCAATACCAACAACTTTATCGTTTGTGTCTAAAATTTCTACTTTCAATGTACCGCGTGCAGGCACATTACCATTGTTTTTAACCGTTACAGTGGAGTAGAAAACAAATTTACCAGACGGTGCTACATAACTTTGCACCCCGTCAGAGTAAAGCGAAATGTTATAACGGCGGGGCACATAGCCATTATGTTTTTCGGCTACCCAATTTAAAGCATGCTTCATAAATACTTGTGCATCCTTGTCACCATTAGTTGTTATATAAGCAGCACCATTTTCGTTATCCTGCCAATCCGCTTTATCATTAATATTTATATAATCATAGATTTTGAATCCAATTTGAACAACTCTGCCTTTTCCGTATTCAATCGCATGGGCTGCGCCAAATTCATTTTTTTTCATTGTTTTAGGTTTGTCTGTGTAATTGTAATCTGAGAAATATAAAATAGGTGTTGCAGATCCACCTTGCCAAGGCTTTATGACTTCTACCCAATCACGATCTGTTTTTGTTAGATTAAGCTTGCTTTTGCCAAGCTCTTTTGTTGTATTTTGCATAATTGGATGAACAGTATTGATATTGCTTACTGTAGAATTTCCTAACACAATATCGTCAATAAAACGAGAATTGAAGACTTCAGTTAAATTATCCCACTCCATCACCCAAGAATCGACATCGTAGATTAATGGAGAGAGATCCATTTGACCGAGTTTAGGGAATTTTGTTGATTCATTACGGGCTGTCTGGAAGGCAAAAATTGCACCACCGCCATTTCGAACGTACATTTTAACATTTTCGCGTTGCTGATGATTCATCATGACTGTATAGGCAAAGACGATTGCATCATATTGACTTAAACTTTCTAAATTATTTAAGTCTTTCTCATAAATTTTCTCTACGTGGAAGCCTTGTTGCTGATAGAGAAGAAAAGCTTTTAGCTCCTTATTATATGTAGAGCTATAATCAACCTTTTCAGAAACACGTTGGCCATTAAATGTTCCACTAGGGTGTGTAGTATTGGCATATTTTTCACTACTTTCAGAGAAAACGACACCGATTTTCTGTGCTGCTTTAGCTTGTGTTGGTGCTAAAAAAACTACGAGCATAAAAGAGCATGCTACGAGTAGTGAAACGAATAATTTCTTCATTAAATCCACATCCTTTATTTTGTATATTTTTTCTTCAATTGCGTGCTAATTTTGAATTGTGCTTAAGCCGTGAAATTTGCACTACTTAGTTATCATACAACTAAATAATGGATAAAACATTAAAAGTTGGTTTTTGTATGGTGATTTGACATAGATTGTCGATTAATGTTGTCAGAGCGAAGAGGAACAACAGTTGGGGAAAATGATGCAGTAAATTTTGGGTATAAACTCGTAATTTAGGGAAAAAAGAAAAACATTGCATAATTTTATGTAAAATCAATTCATTCCTTTCTATAAGTCTACCTGTATTTATGATATAATAACTCTTGTTTTGCTTTAGTAAATAAAAAGAATAAACAATTTTGATTCGCGATAGAGGAGGGCAATCACATCTTCTGAGATGTATGACATTTATGAATAAACTGAAACAAACTTTTGCAAAGGTCAACAAAATTGATACGTTTTCGCCGTATTTCTTTTTACCTTTTGTATTAATGCTCTATTTCTTTACAAGTCTATTTGATTTCCATCGATTTGAATTATTTAATTTACGTGTATCAATTTGGCCAGCAGTATTTTTAGCAGTAATATGCTATTACATTGGTGTGTACATTATTGATAAGTTACAATGGACAATCCCATCATTTGGTTTATCCTTCTTAGGGAAATATGTTGTTCATTTTATCGTATTTTTAACTTTACTAGGTTTAGTTTCATATGTATTAATGATGACTTCCGGTGGTGGATTAGGAATTTCTGATGAATCTAATCGACGTAACCTTGATCCAAAATTAAACTTCTTTGCTCAATTGTTATGGTATGGTGTTTTACTGTTATTATCATATAAAATGATTTTAGAAAAAAATATAACTTGGAAAAAAACATTAATCTACGGCTCTATTTATGCTGCAGTAATGTTCTTATTCCTATTGATGGGTTACCGTACACCATTAATTATCATGTTATTTACTGGTATTATCATCTTCCATTACGTTGTAAAACGAGTGAAATTAACATGGTTCCTTACAGCTCTGTTTGTTATCGGAGTAGCATTCTCAATGTTTGGCTTCCTTCGTGTTGTATCAGAGGATACAACGAAAGAATTTAATAGCCGTGAACAACCAGATGTAGAATTGACTGAAACAGAAAAAGAAAAGCTGCTATCAGTAGAGCAGCAAGTTAACTTAACACCAAAATGGATTCGTTCAATAAATGGTGAGAGTGTAACAGGCCATATTGTTTTAAGTAAAATTATCGAATATACACAGAAGGAAGGTTACCTAAATGGAGAAATCCATGCAGGTATCATCAGTACTATTTTACCGGGTGAACAAGTTTCGCCACGTATGAAAGTAACGGAAGTTGTAAACTCTCTAGCCGAATCTGAAGGTAAATATATTACACGTCCTAACAGAACAACAACACCAACATTTATTGGTCAATTATTCTTAGACGGCGGTTATCTGCTTGTAGCGATAGGCTTCCTCTTATATGGTGTATTAATCTCATTAATTTATAATAAAGTGAAGCAGGGCGGTATTCGTAGCTTCCACTCTGTAGCTTATGCATTTGTCATTACCTTATTTACAGTGTCTATGCATACAGGCTTGCTTGATTTAATCTTTATTTTAATGCTAGGCTTTGTCATAATTGCGTCAGCGATTATTAAAACAGATAAGAAAAAGCTTTCATATTAACAATAATAGAGATGTCTCAAATATTATTTGAGGCATCTCTTTTTTATTAGGGTGTTCCTATGGCAGGTGGGTGTCGAGAAGTTGAACATTTTGCTACCCTTTATTTTGCCGAAAAAACAATGTGACACCATAACATTGTCATTATAGATTTTCAACAACATAAAAAGTCGCCCTACGTTATAGGACGACTTCTTTTTTTATTTTACTGTATTGATCACTTGTACATAGTCTTTGCTCACGAAAGCTTTTCCTGTATACAGTTTATCAGAAAGGATCTCATACCAGCCGTTTGTAGCAGAGCTAGTTATGATCACAGGCATACCACTGCGTGCATATGTGAATAGAGGGTTATTGCTAGTAGCTGCACCTATGCGAACGTTTAAGCCGTTTGTTGTTGTTAGACCGATTGTGTATGGATTATTAGCATCCTTAAAGCCTAACGCCTTTTCAGCTCGGTAATAGTGTCCTGCAATTTTTGCTCCCCAGAATGGATCAGACGCGTATTTTACGTTAAAGCCAAGAGCTTTTGAACCCAATACTGCACCATTCGCAAAGTTTTTACCAGGTGAACCCCCTGGATTAATGTAGTTTGGCTGTAGGAATTTATCAACAAGCTCATTGATGTTGTCAGCTATACTATCAAAATTTTTGTTTTTTGGGTTCGTATCATACACGTACAAGCCAAATAGGTTATTTAACTTTTGTGCCTGTTCACTCATACCATAAGCACTCTCATGCTGAGCAAGTGATAAAATAAGCATTGCGTTAATTTGGGATTTTGCTTCTACATCTTTCAATTTTTGCCCTAAACCTATTAATTTACTATTCTTTGTAGCATCTTTATAAAGGGTAGCTCCTGTACTCTCAATCTCTGCAAGCTTATTCATTATATAAGTATCGATTTCTTGTGCCGTGTATTGTGTTTGGGCACGGGCAGGTAAAAATTGATAATAGTTATAGGCATCACCTTTAGAAGAGCCATTGCCGTTAGAGAAATAAATACCGTTCCAGCTATAGTATTTTTCGTTTTGCTTCATAAAGGATGGCGCTTTTCCGAAAATATAGCTAGAAGAATATTTATTTGTTTTGTAATCATAAAGTGTGTGTTTAATTTCACCATTCACATTTTCATAGTAAGAACGACCTTTGCTCATTGAAAATGGGATTAATGTAACATCAGCATGTTTTAAGTAGCCGACTTGACCAGCTAATCGAACTTTTACTTGTGTTGCATCACTACTGAGGTATTCCATTTCTGTATTAGCCGCAACACCAAGCGAGTCATTAATTGTTTCAGATTTTAGTGCTACGTAATCATTTGTTACAGCGTAGCCTGAAGACATTTTTACAATTTTATCACTTTGGACAATAACCTGTGTATTTTTTGTCACAGCTTTTTCAGCAGCTTCAAAAGTAGAGAATCCTTGGTTACCAACTAATGTGCCGTTTGAAATTTCCTTAATAGCATATTTAGAAGATCCGGTATTTGTATCGCCACCGTTTGAATTACCGCCGTTAGAATTACCACCGTTAGTATCGCCACCGTTAGAATTACCGCCGTTAGAATTACCACCGTTTGTGTTGCCACCGTTTGGTGCAGTAGCGTCTGGATCACCAGCAAGTTGCATTAGACGGACAATAAACGAAGATGCTTGTCCAATTGTTGCATTTTTTTTAGGCATAAAGTAACCATTAGCGCCTTTAATGATTTCTAGTTGTGCACCTATAGCTACTGCATGACGGTATTCTTTTATGATAGATGCATTATCCTTAAAAGTAATAGTAGGCGTACCTTTAGGAATATTTAAATAATCGATAGCTCTCTCAAGCATAACCGCCATATGCTGTCTTGAAATAGCGGCATTAGGCTTAAATGAACCATCTCCGTAACCTGTAATAATACCAGCTGAAGCAGCAAGCTTAATATCCTTTGCATGTACATATGTATCTGGGACATCTTTAAAGACTATGTCACTTGTCGCTTTAAGATTCATGGCTTTACTTAAATAAGAAGCAAACTCTCCACGTGTCACATTGTCATTTGGACGATAACTTCCTTTTGCATCTTTTACTAATGCATTTTTAGAAATTAAATAACGAAGACCCTGTTCATGTGAATGCCCTGTTAGTTCGTCAGCAGATGCCAGTTGAGGTTGCCAAAGAAGCATGCCGATTACTGTCATGAGCAAAGCAATGATTGATAGTTTTTTCATATTTTACCCTCCTAGACTTCTACATCATTTTACCAAAGTTATAGAGTGACGATAAGGTCAAATATTTGAAAAAACATAAAATGAGACTATATAAATAGTTTTCATGACAATTCATATAAAACTAGAAAATAGCTTAAATGTTCCATGGATATTTTGGCATATTTTTGATAATGTTATAGAAGTAAAACATATGAAGGGAGAGTTGAGGGCTCCATTTTACTCTGGAGCGCAAAAAAATGAAAAAAGTAGCGAAAAATTTACTAGTTTTAGTTGTATTATTGTCAATGGTTGTTAGTCCGTTAAATGCTTATGCAGCCCAAACGGTCAAGAAGGATTTACAATTATCAAAAGGTGTGCAGTATAAACAATATACATACAGCAGTACCAAAACAAACTCTATTAATCATCTTGCTATTGATGTAGACGAGCCAATGACAGAAGTACAATTAGGTATGCCCGCGAATGTCAATGGTAGAGAATCGACAGTAGCAAATGCTAATCGTAATTCACGCGAGGGGAATCGCGTTGTTGGTGCTATTAATGCAAGTTTCTTCGATATGTCTGCAGGTTTCCCATTATTTTTACTAAGTAAAGATAATGTTATTTTAAACGGTGGAGCTGTTTCAAAGGGCTCCGATGAATACATGAATGTCCCTACAGCTTTTGGTGTTTCTCCAGATGGCAGGGGTGTCATTGACTATTTTGATTTTAATGTAACCCTTTCTCACAGCGGTAAAGACTATAAAATGACAGGGATGAATCGTGCACGTAATATATATGAAGCGATTGTTTACACACCACAATTTTATAGTAAAACAACAAATACAAATGAATATGGTTTTGAAATAGTAGTAGATACTGGAGCTCCGATTACTGAAAATAAATTTGGTCAAACATTAACAGGGAAAGTTACACAAATTACACCTTATGGATCAAAAGAAAAAATATCGATCCCTTCAACTGGCTTTGTCGTATCTCTACAAGGTGGGGATTGGCACAGTAAGCTAAGCCAAATTGCAGTTGGCGATGAGCTAAGTGTTAACTTCGCTATTGATAAGCAATGGCAGGATGCAAAATTTATCCTGGCAAGTGGTCCGTATTTAGTAAAAGATAATAAACCTTACATTATGATGAGCACATCTAGTAAGCGTGCAACAGAGGTTACAGCACGTACGATTGTGGCGACAAGTAATAATGGGAAAACAGTACACTTTATTACGGTTGATGGAAAACAGAAACATAGCGCGGGGATGAATATGGTTCAACTTGCGAACTATTTAGTGTCGCTTGGTGTTGAGCGAGCAATTAACTTAGATGGTGGCGGCTCAACAACGATGGGTATTCGAAATTACGGTAATAATAATGTCGTATTAGCGAACCTACCATTAAATGCAGGCAATGCGCAACGTCTTGTGTCCGCAACATTACAAGCTGTAAGTACGGCTCCAACTGGTAAAGGAAAATATATTAAATATACGAATAGTACAAGCTATGCAACTCTTTTAGCAGGTGCTTCGTCTAGTATAGCAGTGCAATATATTTTAGATGAAAACTATAATGCGCTACCATTAGATGGTCATGTATCGCTAACATCTGAGAGTAATACTTTAAAAGTTAACGGCTTGAACTATACTTCAACGACAGCTGGTAATGATCGTATTTTCATCAACCACGATGGTACGCCTGTTGAATCATTCCAAGTGAAAGTAGTAGATGCTCCAGCAACAATGGACATTGCACCAAAGTCAAAAACAGTAGGAGCAGGCGAAACTGTTAAATTTACTATGGATGCAAAGGATGACGGTGGCAAACCGCTAGTTTACAATGCATCACAAGTGAAATGGTCTGTAGAAGGTAATATCGGTACGATTACTAATGATGGTAAGTTTACAGCTAAAAATCCAGGTGCTACTGGTAAAGTAGTAGCGACTCTAGGAACAAAACGAGTAGAGGCTACTGTAACTGTAGCAAAAGCTGCGTTGTTTAAAGATATTCCTAGTAACTATGTGTACTATAAAGAAATTGAGTATTTAACAAAAAATAATATTATTACAGGTCATCCAGATGGCACATTTAGACCAAATGACAAACTTACACGTGCACATGCAGCAGTTATTATTAGTCGCGCACTTGATTTAAAAACATCAAACGTCAAAAATCCAGGCTTTAAGGATATTCCTGCGAATCACATATATTATAAACAAATCGCAGCTGTAGTTGAGTCTGGTATAATGAGCGGTAAGGGCAATAATGTCTTTGATCCTGATGCTACTTTAACTCGTGCACAAATGGCGAAGGTTGTAGCATTAGCTTATAATCTAAAAGGGACAAGCAGCACTAACTTTAAAGATGTATCGAAGGATCATTGGGCATACACATATGTTCAACAGTTAGCCGCAAACAAAATTACAACTGGTTATGGTGATAACACCTTTAAGCCAGATGAAGCGATTAGTCGCGCTCATTTCGGATTATTCCTTTATAGAGCAATTAATCAATAAAGAATGGCTTAGCATATAAAAAATAGCAAACTAGTCGTGTTACCTAGTTTGCTATTTTTCTCTTTAAAATAAAAGGTTATTGATTGGGGCCTTGTAAACCGTATAAGTTGATGAACGGCTCATCGGACGCTCAAGGAAGCGCCTAGCCGCAACGGAAATCAACCTTACGTTATGTTGATGAGCAAACAGATCACAAGATTAGTAGCAACTTTTGAAGCTCATCTTATATTTACTATTTTTAAAAGAACGTAAATGTGCAATTGTGGTATAATCTCAGTATTAAAAAGTAAAAGGATGTTTTTTAATGAAAATAGGCATTGTGGGGAATTACGGCAATGATAATAATGGTGATGAATCAATATTATACGGCATTCTTCAACAAGTAAAACAAACATTTTCGGTAACTAATGATGACATTACCGTTTTTAGTAATAACACACAACAAACATCCGAACGTTATGGGGTACATAGCTATCCATTGTATTACAGGAAGAGTAATTTATTTAAAACGTTTATCCATACCTATAAAAATAATAAACAATATGTATCAACATTTGACCTCCTCATCATTGGTGGTGGTGGTATTTTAATGGATTTTTATAAACGTGAGGCTCACCTGTATGGAGCGTATGCAATGATGGCAAAGCAAAGTAATGTTCCCTACATTATTTACGGATGTGGCGCGGGACCACTTGATACAATTTCTGGAAAAATTAGTATTCGCGCAATGTGTCGTTATGCAGCAAATATCTCTGTTCGTGATCCTCAGTCTAAAAAGCTTTTGCAAAGTATTGGGGTGAAAAAGCCAATAGATATTATTGGTGATCCTGCATTTACATTAAAAGGTGATCGTCAACATTACGCCGAAAAACCAATTAAAATAGGTGTATCAGCAGTTCCATACTATAATGCAAACTATTGGCCAGAAGGAAATGTTGAAAAATATGATGCGTACGTTACAGGAATGGCGAAAAATTTAGATCATGTAATTTCTGAGCATAATGTCGAAATTACATTCTTTGCCACAAAATACCCGCAGGACGTCACTGTGACGAAGGATATTCAGAAAAAAATGCAACAACATGCACACACAAAAATTATTGATGAAAATTTGGTGCCGGAGCGATTACTTGATGTAACGGAGGAACAGGATATTATTATCGGTACACGTTTGCACTCGCTTATTTTGGCAACGGATTCAGAAACTCCGATTATTGCGATATCCTATCATACAAAAGTACAAGATTTTATGTCCTTTGTAGGCGCATCAGATCGTTGCTTACAAATGCAGGATATAGAGGATGATGTGAAGGCTCTAGCCACATTAGTTGGCAAACTAAGTAGTAATTGGGACCAGTCGATTGCGGAGACGAAACAAATTGCTACCCATATTCATAAAGAGGCCATGCGTGGTCAGGAATTAATGAAAAAGGCAGTGACACGTCTATGAAAAAAATACTCGTCATTAGTAATATGTATCCAACATCTGATCATTTATCATTCGGTATTTTTGTGAAAAACCAAGTCACTGCTCTTGAAAAGGCAGGACTAGACGTAGATATATCTGTAAATACTAATCCGGCAACTGGTAAGAAGAACACTATTATGAAATATACAAAATGGGGTTTATCGACATTGATGAAAGGCTTAAAAAACAGAAAGTCTATTGATGTCACACATGCACATTATGTGTTTCCATCTGGTATGCTGTCGCTCCTATTAAAGAAAATGTTTGGTATACCATTTATCGTTACAGCTCATGGTGGAGATATTGAGCGCATGGCGAAAAAGAACGCAAGAATTCGTAATTGGACAGAGAGTATTTTACGTGAAAGTGAACATATTATCGCAGTAGGTCCTGTCTTAGCTCAACAAATTGAACAAGATTTTGGGATTGAAAAAGGTAAAATCTCTGTCGTTAGCATGGGTGTGAATCGTGAGGTTTTCACAAAAGGAAATCAAGTAGCAGTGTGCAAAGAACTGCAATTAGCTACTGAGCCATTCAGATTTTTATTTGTAGGAAATGTTATAAAACAAAAAGGCGTTGAAGAGCTGTTACAGGCTTTCCAAATGCTAAAAACAAAAGTATCTCGGCCTTTAGAGTTAAATATTGTAGGTTCTAGAAGAGATCAGGCATTTTTCCAATCCTTGCAACCATTGATCAGTGAAGACGTCAAATTTATAGATCCACTAAAACAACAAGAACTAGTAAAGTGGTTCCAAGCAAGTGATGTCTTTGTATTACCATCCCATTTAGAAGGTTTTGGATTAGTGGCATTAGAGGCATTAGCGACAGATACACCTGTTATTGCTTCAAATGTAGGTGGACTTGTATCTTTGCTTGGAGAGGGCGCAGGGCATTTAGTGGAGCCCGAAAATGCGATGGTTTTATCTGAGGAGATGCTGCGTGCCGTGAACACGCCAAAAGAACAATATATGAATCGTGAAGCGGTTGAAGAAGTATTAGCCATTCACGATGAAAAAAATATAACAGCTCGCTGTATAGAGATTTATAAGTCGGCCATTGAAGGTGGGGATGGCCTATGAATAAGTTTATAAAAATAGTTGGGGCAGTTGCGATTATTAATGTCGTGGCCCGTGTTTTCGGATTTTTACGTGAAATGATTATCGGATACCAATATGGTAGTAGCCATATTGCTGATAGTATTTTCACAGCTTACACAATTCCAAACTTTTTATATCTAGTCGTAGGTGGTGCATTTACTACTGCTGTTATCTCAATTTATAATCGGGAAACAACGGATCGTGCGCTATTTGTTAAACAGTCCTTCACAATTGTCTTGTTAACGGTTTCAATAATGACAATTCTAATGTTAGCGTTCACTAATCCAATTATGGAGATGTTCAACCAAAGTAAAGATAAAGAGACGTTTAGTCAAAGTGAGTTAGATTTAGCTAAAAATCTATATTATTGGATGATGCCTTCGTCAATTTTACTCGTATTATCCTCATGGTATAGTGGATTGCTAAACGCAAATCAAAAATTCCATTTGTCTAGCTTTGCTATTTTAATTTATAATGCAATCTTTTTAGTGATTGCTGTAGGTTTATCTAAAATTCCAAGCATCGACGCAATGGGATATGGTATTAGTGCATTAGTCAGTGCGGTAATAATGGTATATTTCCTAATTGTTGGATATCGTAAGTTAGATTCACATAAGGTTGGTTTTTCATTTGAACGAAATATTGCATCAAAGCAATTGTGGATAATGACGTTACCGATTATGCTCGGTGGCGCTACCATTCAAATTTATGCATTATTACAGCGTGTTTTTGCAGGAATGCTATCTGAAGGGGCAGTAGCTGCTGTAAACTATGCATCAAGACTTATGCAATTTCCGCAAGCAATTTTAATTACAGCAGTAACGACAGTTATCTTTCCAATTTTGAGTCAAAAAGAAGCAGAGAATGACCTTGCTTCCATTAAAAACTTATACTCAAAAGGGCTACATTATCTATTGTTGTTACTTTATCCTGTAACAGTTTACTCATATTTTTACGCAGAGAATCTCGTGCAGGTTGTTTATCAACGTGGTAATTTTGATGCAGCTTCAACTGCAATTACAACACCAGTACTGGCAATCTTCTGTTTATCGATGTATTTTTTAGCTGCAAACGGGTATATAACGCGCTTTTACTATGCTAAGGGTGACTCAATGGCACCTGTTATCTTCAGCTTAATAAATGTATTTGTTATTAACATTGCCGTTATTATGTTACTTGTCGATAAGTGTGGAGCAGAAGCAATTGCATGGGGTACATTAGTGAGTTCAGTAACAAACTTTATTATGCTAATTATTTATGCAGCCTATAAATATGACTTGAAAATGGGAATCTTTAGCAAAGAGTTGCAATTTTTCAGATCAATTCCGCCAATGATTATTATCACGATTGTTTTGTATTTTTCAAGCAAGTTTTTAGTATTCAACAACATATGGCTAACTTTCATTGTAGGCCTTGTTATTTTTAGTGCAGTAGTTGTTGGCTCGTACTTATTATTTGGCGTGAAAGAAGTAAAAGAATTTAGTGATAAACTAAAACGGAAATTTTTAAAATAATAGGAAAAAGTGGGTATCTTGGGAAGCACGGGATACCCACTTTTTTATTTCAGGTGTGTTGATATGCTTATTGTTGTTCGAATAAAGGGGTTTTATTAAGGTACCATTAAGCCCTAGTGTAAAAGTGAGTAGCCTGTAGTGGGAAAAAGGTTATTAACGCACCTGTTTTTGTCGTTGAAAGGAATAAAACTGATTGGACACTATAAGCACTATCTGCAAAAAACTTGTTATATTTATAATATTTTATAGTGAAAAAATAGGAGCTGTATTATAATTAGTTTTATTAATAGTGGTATTATTTATGAACATATGGATAAATTGGCATTATTTCAGTAATGTCTAAAGGACTATGACTACTACAAATTAGATAAGGTGGGAAGTATGGCAAGAGGTAGGAAGGTTAATTCAAATGGTGAACGAAGTAAACAATTATTGCTTGAAAAGGCTTTAGCGTTATTTTCTGAAAAAGGGTATCATGATACAAAGATTAGTGACATTGTCAAAGCCGCGAATGTAACACAGCCAACTTTTTATTTATATTTTGAAAGTAAGGATGCTCTCTACACCGATCTGAATAAACGATTTCAGCAAGGGTTTGATGAAATTATGGGTAAACAATTAGAAGAAGGCGAAGAGGGATTAGAAGGCTTTGTTACAGAGCTAAAGCAAAAAATACAAATGTTATTCGTTTACATAATTGATAACCCTAAATTAACGAAAATTGGATTATTTGAATCTAAGCAGTCACTTGTAGTTAAATCTCGACTTACACAGCAATTTACTCACCTTATACATCGTTATGATTGTGCCCATATATTACAATCATATTGTGCAGACATAAACATAGTTGTAGATAGTTTTGTAGGATCCTTAGAGCGTTTAATATTAACAAATTTACTTGAACAAAAAAAACAGCCATGCGAGTTAGCAAGCGACTTAGTTCATTTATACTTTTTAAGAGAAGTAAATACAAATATTTGTCAAATTGAATGAGGCTGAGACATAAAGCCGAATAATTAACAAAACACGATAAACAGAAAAACCGAACTATTCCGAAACACTTCATGAGAGTTTCATTGGATAGTTCGGTATTTTTGTTGGCCAAAACACATTTGTCCTAGCCTTATTTTTTATTTTTTAACTGTAATATGAAGATAAACGCCTTTTTGAAGCTTATTGCCTGTTTCTTTTTGAATAGATGGATGAACGAGTAGCATATACTCTTGCCCGCTGTTTAATGGTTTTGATGGAGTAACAAGTAATGAATGACCATCAACTTTTGTAGTAACGGGTACTTCGTTACCGCCTAAAGCAACGAGTTGTACACTACCTTCAGCAATTTGCGAAGCGAGTGCTTGTGAGAATTTCACAGTAAATGTTTTAGAAGATGGTACGTTTTTTAAGCTTGCAAGCTCTTTATAATTTGTATATTGTGCTTTAATTGCATCATAATGTGCCTGGTAAATAGGAGCGGTCTTTGTTTGGACGTTCGGTTTTACCCCAACCTCATTAATCGTTTTCCCTAATGGACCTGTAAAATTACCAGTTGTAAGCTTTAAATAGCTACCATCCTGCAGTTCAAAAAAGCCTTGCATACAGCCTTTTCCATACGTAGTTTCTCCGTATAAAATAGCAGATTGCTGATCTTGTAATGTTGCTGCTAACATTTCAGAGGCGCTAGCACTATAACGGTTTACTAGAATACGTGTATCTGCTGGGAATTTTTCGTTTTGATTGACTGCACGTATTTTATAAGAGGCATGTGCTTCTTCCAGTAAGTAGGCAATTTTTGCTTTTGGGAATAGCCCTGCAATCTCCTCAGCTGTCGATACATAGCCTCCGCCATTATTTTGTAAATCAAGTATAAAAGAGGTTGCACCACGCTGTTTTAATTGAATAAGCGCATCTTTGACAAGCTTTGCACCGTCTTCTGAGAAGGATGACATAGCAATATAGCCAACATCCCCAAACAGTAACGCGGATTCCACATTCGGTAATGTGAATTTTTTCCGTGTAATGGTTGTAGTTGAAGTTTTACCATCTGCATGTCGAAGCGTCACTTCTATTTTCGTATTGTCGTCACCAGATAATAAGGAGGAAACTTCTTGGGTAGAGCTTCCTACTACGGATTGTCCGTTAATGGCGATAATAATGTCTCCAGCAACTACACCAGCTTTAGATGCGCCGCTATCCTCAAACACTTGTAAAATATGAATGCCATCTTCATGTTCTTCGATGATTACACCAATCCCAATTGTTGATAGATCGATGCTATTCATATAATCTTCAAGTTCTTTTTTCGTAAAATATGTGGAGTAAGGGTCCAGCATATCAATGATTTCGGGAATTGTTTTAGCTTTTTGTAAATTGCCGTGGATGGTTCCAACATAGTTTTCCTCAATAATTGCCTTGATTTCCTTTACAAGCTGTTGTTCATTGCTTGCAGCAGAAGCGTTTGTCAATGGAATGATGAAAAAGCATAGAACGAATACAAAAGACCACAATATTTTTTTCATGGGACACCTCTTTTCTAATTAACTTTATTATACATGAATTTCCATATAACCGTGAATAGGAAAGGAGGGTTACCTACAAAAAAAGAATCTGCTAGCCATTTGCGAAAAAGTAAGTTTATGCAAGATTCCTAGACAGTCGGTGTCTAAAAGAAGCTTGAAGCTTATTCGCAAAAAGCAATCAGATTCTAGTTAGATGAAGAAATTTTATTTTTTTGTGAGCTTATGAATGACTAAGCCGATAAGCGCACCGATTATTGCAGGTACAAGCCATGCTAGACTTTGCTCGTATAATGGCAAAGCTTTCAAAACGTTCACATATGGTGCAATTGTAATTTTCATTTCCTTTAAACCATCATTCAAGCTTACAAAGAATGTAGGAATTAATGCCAAAATATAGACAATTTTCCCACCTTTAAAGAAGTTATCGAAAAGCGACAGAACCATTAATACCATCGCTAGTGGATAGATGATTAATAAAACAGGTAGTGATGCACTAATAATTGTAGAAAGACCTACGTTTGTTATAGCAGCACTGAAAATTGTGAAAATTACTAAAAACGTTTTATACGAAACTTTAGGAAATAGTTTATGGAAATATTGAGCATTGGCAGTCAATAAACCTACAGCAGTAGATATACACGCTAGTAAAATTGTAGCAGATAATATGATAGTTCCAAATTTGCCAAAAAGAACTTCTGCTGATTTCGCAATAATTTTCCCACCATTATCAAAAGTACCAATTGCATTAATACTAGTGTTACCAATTTGTCCAAGTGAGATATAGACAAATGATAAGCCAATAGCGGCAACAATTCCCGCGAAGATTGTCGTTTTGACTTGCTTTTTAGTATTAGACATACCCATGTCGCGTAATGCTTGCAAAATAACGATCCCGAAAACGAGTGCACTTAGTACATCCATTGTTAAGTAGCCTTGAACAAAGCCTTCAGTCAACGGAGAATCAGTGTACTTCCCGATAGCTACCCCTGGTTCACCCATTGGGGAAATAAAGCTTTTAATCGCTAGTAGTAAAATAACGGCCAATAGAACAGGCGTTAAAATTTTCCCGACACGATCGACAAGCTTTGAAGGGTTAATAGCTAAGAATAGTATAAAGGCAAAAAATATGACAGAAGTAATGAAAAGTGGTGCCCAATGATCTGTTGCTGATTCTGGGAGAAATGGGACAATTCCAATTTCATAAGATACAGAGCCTGTACGCGGCACTGCAAAAAATGGTCCAATCGCTAAATAAACGATGGATGTAAAAATAATACCAAAGGTAGGGCCGACACGATTAGCAAGTATTTGTAAATCGCCACCCGCTTTCGCAATTGCAACTATTGCTAATAGCGGTAATCCGACACCTGTTATTAAGAAACCAATCATTGCTGTCGTAATATGTTCACCAGCTTGTTGACCTAATAATGGGGGGAAGATAATATTTCCGGCACCTAAAAATAAGGCAAATAATAGTAAACCTACTGCCAAATTTTCTTTGATGAAAAGCATGATGTTCTTCATAAAAATTAAAACTCCTTTAAGATTGAAAAGATGAAACTTTCTAAAAATTTTAAATACAGAAGTGTATGTTATCATATGAATACTAATCTTGCAATTAATATTCTATTACAATTTGTAAGAATCTGTCGGAATCAGTAGTTTTCATAAATTGTTTGAAAAATAGTCAATTTTTCTGATTTCTGATTTCTTAATTATCTAGTATGATAGACACACAAGGAAATATTTTAGCACGAACGGAGGCAAAATGATATGAAAAAAGCAAAAAAATTAAGAATCCTTGCTTTAAGCACTATTGCTACTTCTTTTTTAGCATTACAGACCGCAGAGGCAGCTACTTATACCGTGCAAAAAGGAGATACTCTAACGAAAATTGCTCAAAGCAATAAAGTAACAGTACAAGACATAAAAAACTGGAACAATTTAAAGAATGATCTGATTTACGTCGCGCAAAAGCTTGAAGTTTCAAAGCAAGCTTCTAATGATGCGGTAAAACCTTCAAATCCATCAACAACTAAACCGACAACACCAAAACCAACAACACCATCAAAGCCCGCAACTGTTTCACATACAGTAGTTAAAGGCGATTCATTATCCAAAATTGCTAAGCAATATAATGTAACAATAAAGGACATTAAAGACTGGAATGGACTTACGACAGACACAATTTTCGTTGGACAAGTGTTGAAATTATCTCCAGTAGCTTCATTACCCGAAAATGACACAGTACATAATAATAACGGATCTTCAGATACAGGAACAACAACAGTAACGACAAAAGATCCTGCAGCTAATGGACAAGCTATTTATAAGAAAACAGTGGAAGTAGCGAATTCATTAGTAGGAACACCATATCTCTATGGTGGCAACACACCTGAAGGTCTAGATTGCAGTGGCCTTATTTACTACGCCTTTAATCAAGGTGGTTTAAAAATTGGAAGAGACAGTAGCGAAGGATATTTCAACGGCAATACAACACAAGTTAAAAATCCAATAGCAGGAGATTTAGTATTTTTCCAAAATACGTATAAAGATGGAATATCACATATGGGTATTTATATAGGTAACAATAAATTTATCCATGCAGGGTCAGACGGCGTTGAAATTTCGGACGTTACATACTCTTACTGGTCTACAAGATTAGTAGCTTATAAACGTTTCGACGCTATTAAATAAAGTAAAAGCGATTTTTGCAAATACGCAATAATCGCTTTTTTTCATGGAGTTAGATAAAAGAGCAGAAATGAAGGCGAACAGTTGTTGATAGAACGAGGAACATCGCTGATAGAAGAGCCAGACCCGTTGATAGAAAGCTGAACATAGCTGAGCAAGACCCGCTAATAGAAAACAAACATCGTTGATAAGAGAGCCAAACCCGCTGATAGAATGCGAAACATCGCTGATAAGAGAGCAAGAATCGCTGATAGAACGTGGAACATAGCTGAGCCAGACCCGCTGGTAGAAAACTGAACATCGCTGATAAGAGAGCCAGAATCGCTGATAGAACGCGAAACATCGCTGATAAGAGAGCCAAAATCGCTGATAGAACACGAAACATCGCTGATAAGAGAGCTAAAATCGCTGATAGAAAGCGGAACAACGCTGATAAGAGAGCGAGACCCGCTGATAGAACGTGGAACATAGCTGAGGCCAGACCCGCTGGTAGAAAACTGAACATCGCTGATAAGAGAGCGCCAGAATCGCTGATAGAACGCGAAACATCGCTGATAAGAGAGCCAAAACCGCTGATAGAAAACGAACATCGCTGATAAAAGAGCCAAAATCGCTGATAGAACGCGGAAAATCGCTGATAAGAGAGTCAAAATCGCTGATAGAAAACGAAACATCGCTGATAAGAGAGCCAAAATCGCTGATAGGACGCGGAACATCGCTGATAAAAAGAGCCAGACCCGCTGATAGAAAACTGAACATCGCTGATAAGAGAGCCAGAATCGCTGATAGAAAGCGAACCATCGCTGATAAGAGAGCCAAAATCGCTGATAGAACGCGGAACATAGCTGATAAAAGAGCAAGAATCGCTGATAGAATGTGAAACATCGCTGATAAGAGAGCAAGAATCGCTGATAGAACGAGGAACATCGCTGATAAAGGAGCAAGAATCGCTGATAGAAAGCGAAATATCGCTGATAAAAGAGTCAGACCCGCTGATAGAAAACGGAACATCGCTGATAAGAGAGCCAAAATCGCTGATAGAAAGCGGAACATCGCTGATAAGAGAGTTAAAACCGCTGATAAAAAGCTGAACATCGCTGATAAGAGAACCAGAATCGCTGATAGAAAGCGAAATATCGCTGATAAGAGAGTCAGACCCGCTGATAGAAAACGGAACATCGCTGAAACAAATAAAAAACCCTTCTTTCTAAAAAAGAAGGGTTCTCGACACTTTATTGTGTTACGCGTGCTGTCCAACGAGAAAGATCGGCATCTTTCGCGTCAACAAGCTCTGCAGGGAAGATAAATGTCCATGGCTTTGTTGAGTCCGGTTGAACAGTTAATATTGGATCCATTTTAAATGAACCTTTGGCAATTTGTTTGCCTGTTGCGTCAATAATTTCTAATGGTAATTGTTCTAAGTTAATCGCTTTATTATGTCCGTTACGAATGAAGATAGATACATTTAAATTACCGTTATCAGCTAGTTTTGCTTGTAGGCCGGTGAAGTTTACTTCTGTTTCACCTAACTTAGGTAAAGTTTTTACGATTTTTGCAAGTTCTTCTTTTTGTGCTTCAGGTAGTTGTTTCTCCCATGATGGGTCTAATTCTAATTGGTGACCGCGAAGGGAAACAAGGTTGAATGCGATTTTCCAGCCATCTTCTGGTACTTCATCGACTTTTATCGTTGATTTTTCAAATTCAAATACCCATGGACGAGCACTTTCTGCTGGAATTGTGCCAAGTGCTGAAAAGTCGAATTTTTTAGATGCTAAAAGCTCGTCATTTTTATCCATAATAAACAGCTCAATTTCACCAAGCTCAATTGCTTGAGATAATGATGAGCGGAAAAATGCACGCACTTGCCATTTTTTAGAGCGCATATCTTCTTCTATACTAATAGAAGAAAGTGATAATTGATTTGGCTTCAATGGTTCTAGCTCATTAGCAAGGAAGTTAAAGATATACTTTTGCTCTTGAGGCACATCCCAATCTGGATGGTAAGATAATTTCGTCACAACATCCTGATTATTGTTTGTATTTTCTACTTTGATGTTTTGCAGTAAATCTTTAGAGTCGATTGTATTTTCTTGCCCAAGTTTGTCTGATTTTTTAAAGAATGAGAATAAGCCCATTATTGTACCTCCATTTGTGCTTCAATCATTTTCATGAAGCCTGTAATTTCAATAATAATAGAACGACGTAATTCTTGGAAATTCCTTCCGAATAACTCAAGACCTTCACGTTGATAAATTCGCATCGGGTCTTCTTGTTGGTAATGACGTAAGCCGATTCCTTCTTTTAAATGTGACATGTTTTCTAAATGTTTTACCCAGCCATTGTCTAGGTAGCTCAGCATCACTTGTGGAATAACATTCATTACATTTTCGTTATCAGAAAATTTCTCCATATGATCGAGCAACTCTTGTTCAGAAGGTTGAATATCAGCTAGAATTTGTTTTACTTTACCTACTTCACGATCTATTGTGACAGGAGTAATAAATAGTGAATTGAGAGAGCTTTCCATTTGATCGTAATCCCATTCCACTGAAGGGAGTTCATCTGGAGCAGCTTCGCGAACAGCAAAATCAACCGTTTCACTTAGCATTTTTTTCAGCTCGCCCATTAAATCTTCACCAGCTAAAATTTTATCACGTAGACCGTAAATAACTGTACGCTGATCATTGATAACATCATCTAATTTTAGGTTGTATTCACGCATACCGTATTGAGAGCCTTCCACAATACGTTGTGTGCGGTTAATGAGTTCTTGAACCTCTTTGTTTTGGATAATGCCTTTTTCATCAACAACCAATTTTTCTAAGAATTTTTCAACCTCTTCTTTTGCATAACGGCGGAACATATCATCTTCAATAGAGAGAATGAAGCGGCTTTCGCCTATGTCACCTTGGCGACCTGAACGACCACGCAGCTGATTATCTACACGGCGGCTTTCATGCTTTTCGGTACCGATGACATATAAGCCTCCAAGTTCGTGAACTGCTTCATCTAGCACAATATCTGTACCGCGGCCGGCCATATTTGTTGCTACAGTAATACGACCTTTCTGACCAGCTTGTGAAATCAGCTCAACTTCTTGCTCAACCGTTTTAGCGTTCAGCAATTGGAATTTTAAGCCTTCTTTCTTTAAGTATTCGGCCACTGTTTCGGATTGTAGTATTGACGTTGTCCCAATTAAAACAGGTTGTCCCTTTTCGTGACGACGTTTAGCTTCAGCAGCTACGAACTTATATTTATCTTCTTGTTTTTTGAAAATAATATCAGGCTGATCGACACGTTGACGTGGACGGTTTGTTGGAATTTGAATAACTTCCATGCCGTACACTTCACGGATTTCTTTTTCTTGTGTTTTCGCCGTACCCGTCATTCCGGAAAGCTTCGGATACATACGGAAATAGTTCTGAATTGTAATCTGTGCCTGTGATTTATTTTCTTCAGTAATCGTTACGCCTTCTTTAGCTTCAATTGCTTGATGTAGGCCATCAGATAGTGAACGGCCTTCTAAAATACGACCTGTGAACATATCAACAAGCTCGATCTTGTCATCTTTTACAATGTAATCAACATCACGCTTAAACATTACGTGTGCACGCACTGCTTGGATTACGTAATGGTAAAGTGTTTGGTGTTCAAGATCATATAGATTATCAACATTGAAGGCAGCCTCAACCTTTTCAATGCCTTTATCTGTTAAAGAAGTAGCTTTTGTTTCTTCATCAAAATCGTAATCTTCTTCTTCTTTAAAACGTTTAGCTAGCATAGAGGCAATGCGATGTAGTTCATCATTCGCAGCCATTTTCCCAGCGATAATAAGTGGTGTTTTTGCCTCATCAATAAGTACACTATCGACTTCATCGATAATGGCGAAGTGATAAGGACGCTGTACTTTATCAGCCAAGCTGTGGGCCATGTTGTCGCGTAAGTAATCAAATCCGAACTCAGTACCTACACCATATGTAATATCTGCGTTATAGGCATCTTTTTTTGCATCCGGTTCCATCATCGGTATATTTAAACCAACTGTTAAACCAAGGAAACGATGGATTTGACCGACAAGCTCATAGTCACGCTTAGCTAGATAGTCATTAACAGTAATAACGTGAACACCTTTACCTTCCAATGCACGTACATAGGAAGGAAGAGAAGCGACAAGCGTTTTACCTTCACCTGTAGGCATTTCTGCAATATTGCCTTCAGTTAAAACAAGACCACCGATAAGCTGTACATCAAAATGACGCATACCTAATACACGTTTTGAGGCTTCGCGTACAACAGCAAATGCGTCTGGAATGATAGATGTAATTGGTTCACCTTGTTCTAAACGATCCTTGAAAATAAAAGTCATTTCTTTTAATTCATCATCTGACTTATTAACATATTTTTCTTCAAGACTATTAATTTGATCTACTATTTTATAGTAGCGTTTTAATTGACGAGCACTAGTTTGCTCATTGTTACGTTTAAAAATTGAGAACATGAAATTTACGCTCCTTTTAAGTTGTCTAAATGCTAGACACTACATTATTTTATCAAATTTTACGAATGATGACTACATTTGACATGCAGCATTCTTCCAACTCGAAAAAGAGGAATAATATTTGTGAAATGGTGGAAAATAAATAGAAAAAGTATATTTCGGCGTCTGTTCGTGCTATAATCAATTAGAATTTAAATGTAGATTATTTTTTTGAGGAGGAGAGACATGCTCTACGTGTCTTTAATAGCAGCATTTGTTGCTTCAATATTGTTAACTCCACTAGTTAAACGATTAGCATTCAGAATAGGTGCTGTCGATGCACCAAACTATCGAAAAGTACATGCACGAATTATGCCAAGACTTGGGGGATTGGCGATTTTCCTTGCGTTTTTAATAGCTGTGGCTATTTTCCGGCCGATATTGATATACAATGAACATGGTAGTGATTTTTTACTGGCAATTATAATTGGGGCTTGTATTATCGTAGCAACAGGTGTCATAGACGATATGCGTGAAATCTCTGCAAAAGCAAAATTAATTGGTCAGCTTGTTGCGGCACTTATTGTCATTTTTGTAGGTGGCATTCAAATTGAGATGATTAATTTACCATTTGTAGGTGAATTAAATTTTGGATTACTAAGTATCCCTTTAACAATTCTTTGGATTGTTGGTATTACAAATGCCATTAATTTAATCGATGGCTTAGATGGCCTAGCGGCAGGTGTGTCAACGATTGCCCTTATTACTTTAGCGGTTATGGCATTTATCATGAGTAATATGTTTGTTTTAGCAATCGCAGCCATTTTAGCAGCAGCAACATTTGGATTTTTATTTTACAATTTCCACCCTGCGAAAATCTTCATGGGAGATACAGGAGCCTTATTCCTTGGCTTTATGATATCAGTGCTCGCATTGCTTGGATTTAAAAATGTAACGGTCGTAACATTAATTATCCCAGTTATTATACTAGGTGTGCCGATTTCTGATACATTCTTTGCGATTGTTCGTCGCGTACGTATGAAGAAAAAATGGTCAGATCCAGATAAATCACATTTGCATCACCGTTTACTAGATATGGGCTTCACACATCGTCAAACAGTACTCATTATTTATGGGATTGCCATCATGTTTGGTTTAGCAGCCATCATTTTCTCAATGGCAAAAGTATGGGGTGCCATTTTACTCGTAGCTGTCATTTTAACTGCAATAGAAATTTTGGTTGAAGTCATCGGACTCGCGGGTAAAAACTATAAACCACTATTGAATTTTGTGCGGATATTTAATAAATAAAACATTCAAGTAACCATCCATTTTTATGGATGGTTACTTTTTTTATGAGTGGACTTGTTAGCGTCCTAGCTTGATTAGCGGCAGAATTTCGGGTTTTAGCAGCGTTCCTAGCTTGATTAGCGGCAGAATTTCGGGTTTTAGCGGCGTTCCTAGCTTGATTAGCGGAGGAAATTCGGTATTTAGCGGCGAACCTAGCTAGATTAGCGGAGGAAATTCGGGTTTTAGCGGCGTTCCTAGCTTGATTAGGGCGCAACTCGTACTTTTAGCGGCGATACCCAATATAAGCTGGACAGTTTGACAAAACTAAAGTCAACTATGAAAAACTTTGTATAGAGTTTTTTCACAATTTTTATGGACTTGACGAAAACTACTCTGGTAGGCTGAGGGAAATCCGCTTAAGTAGACCTCAGAACTGCTTGAGCAAAACCCAGGTCAATAAGTGCTCCAATCTATAATTTCCACGCTAAGCAAACATCACGAAATATCATGCCATAACAAAAAGCCTTTCCACAAATATAAAGTGGAAAGGCTTTTATAGTTACTGAGTGCTATCTTTATCTGTTGAATCTTCGCCAGTAGCGTTATCTTTTTTAGTATTTTTATTCGTTAAGCTACTAGATGCTTTATTAGTGTCAAGATGGTTCTTTAGCGTTTGTGATATTTCATCAACTGATTCTTGATTTAATTGATAGAAGTAAACACCGGTAGACATATCATCTGTACCATCTAATGTTAAAGAATCGATACGTGGCATCCCTTGTGATAAATAAGATAGGAATGACTTCATTTCGCTAAATGTCATATTTGTCTTCATGTTATCACCAAGTGCTCTAATGACATCATCGTATTTTGTAATGGATCCTACAGAAGAAACTTTATTGATGATCGCTGTTAAAATCTCTTGTTGACGTTTGCCGCGTTCAATATCACTGTCTTGCTTACGTGTTCTTGCTAGTGCAAGTGCTTGACTTCCGTTTAAATGCTGTAAACCTGGTTCTAAATTGATGGCATTGCGATCGAATTCGTCTTTTTCGTGTAATTTGTACGGTACTTCAGCTTCAATTCCACCTAATGCATCAACAACATCAATAAACGCATTAAAGTTCATACGAACATAGTAATCAATTGGCACATCTAATAGTTTTTCTACTGTATCAATTGTTGAAATTGTTCCACCATAGGCATGTGCATGAGTAATTTTATCCTTATGTTTTACAGAAGGGATATATACATATGAATCTCGAGGGATACTCAACATTTTAATTGTTTTTGTTTTATTATTTAATGTTGCTAGAATAAGAGCGTCCGAACGTGAGTGATCAGAGCCTTGCCCGCGATTTTCACTATCATCAACACCGACAAATAGTATTGAAACATTATCGTTTACTGGTTCTACCTTCTCATTACGAAGTGCAGAAATGTCTCGCCCTTTTAATTCTTCGTGTGCTGAGTCAGCTGCATGCTTTACTTGCTTCGTAATATATACACCATAAGCAGTTGCACAAATTAGTAAACTAGCAACAAGAAGAAGGGAAATTTTTATAATTAGGGAGGCTTTAGACGACCTCTTTTTGCCTTGCTTTTTAATTCTATTTTTCATTTTTAATATATTCTCCTCTGAATTTTGGGAATAATAAAGCGATTAAACACAGTAATTTTAGAATATGCGTAAAAGATAAAATAGCTCAATATTAAAATTATACTATGGATATTTAGTATTCGACAATTAAAACTATTTATTTTACAACAAATTCAATAAATTGAGCTTTCTCAAAAGTAATATTTGCTTGTCCGTTTGTCATTTCTATTACCCAGTTTTGGAACTGTTCTTCTTCCTCTTTTAATACGGATACAATAATTTCGACGCCTTCTAAATAGCGAATTTCTTCTAAAGTATATGAAGAACCTCGAATTTCATTTTCTACTTTACCTAGCCATGTGTAATCAATAGAAATGTTCATAAAATGGTGAAGCTTGCGTTCTACTACTTGAGCAGCAAGTAATCCTTCTGTTGTCGCTTTTCCATACGCACGAATAAGACCGCCACCGCCAAGCTTAATGCCACCAAAGTAGCGTGTGACGACAACGACCGTATCTTTTAACCCTTGTTTTTTTAGGACTTCTAACATAGGGACGCCAGCTGTGCCACTAGGTTCCCCATCATCGTTTGCTTTTTGAATATGATCATGTTCTCCAATAATATAGGCTGAACAATTATGTGTTGCATTATGATGCATTTTTTTTATGCGTTCAATAAAAGAAATTGCATCCTCTTCCGTTTCTGCACGTTCTATATAAGTAAGGAAACGAGATTTTGAAATAACAATTTCACTTTCTCCGTATCCTTTTACAGTTAAATAGTTTTCTCTCATCAGTATCAATCTCCTTTAAAGTAGAGTTCTATTCTATAATTTTCATAAAGAAAAAGCATTAAATTTTAACATGGGAATGCTATAATAGATGTAGACTATGTAATTGGTCTATTGAAATAGTAAGTAATCATAAGACATTAGACTGGGGAGTATACTATGTTTTCAAATGATACCTTCGATTTAAAGTCGCTTGATGACATATTTAATCGAATGTTAGAAACAATCATGAGCTCAAAAGATGATATCTTTATTATAAGCGAACAAAGCCGAAGAAGTTTCGAAGATATGAAAATAGAGCTAGAAATTGTTCGAAAACAAGTTTCAATTGTTATTGATGAAGGCGATGCTTTAGAAAAGAGTACACAGCTTGCTAAGCAAAGACTTGTGTTAGTGAGTAAAGCTTTTGATAATTATACCGAAGATCAAGTTAGAGAAGCATATGAAACCGCGCATGATTTTCAAGTGAAGCTCTCCGTTATTAGAACACAAGAAAAGCAACTACGTGATAAAAGAGATGATTTAGAGAGAAGATTAAGAGCGTTACTCGATACGATTGAACGTGCAGATCATATTGTCAATCAAGTAAATGTCGTTTTGAATTACTTAACTTCAGATTTAAGAAATGTTGGTTTAGCACTAGAACAAGCAAAAATGAAACAAGATTTTGGTATACGTATTATTGCAGCACAAGAAGAGGAACGCAAACGTCTATCTAGGGAAATTCATGATGGACCTGCTCAAATGCTGGCAAATGTACTAATGCGCACTAATTTAATAGACAGGACGTATCGTGAAAAAGGTATTGAATATGCTTTAGATGAAATTGCTGATTTAAAGAAAACGGTGCGTAATGCTTTATCTGAGGTGCGACGTATAATCTATGATTTAAGACCAATGGCACTTGATGATTTGGGGATTGTTCCGACATTAAAAAAATACTTATCGACAGTGACTGAATATAATCCTGGTGTTGAAGTTCATTTCCAATCGAGAAGCACCGAAAAGCGTATACCATCAAACTATGAAGTATCTATTTTCCGATTAGTGCAAGAATGTGTAACAAATGCCATGAAGCACGGGAAATGTAAAGATATTTGGGTAAGACTGGAGTGGTTGAAAGATGCCGTAAATATCGTTGTAAAAGACGATGGTATAGGTTTCAATCCACAGGAGGTTAAAGACCATTCTTTTGGGATTTTAGGTATGAAAGAACGTATCGAAATTTTGGATGGGACGATCTCAATTAAAAGCGAGATAAATCGAGGTACGACGGTTTTATTTAAAATTCCGTTAGAAGTAGAGTAAAACGATTGTTGGAGAATTTTAGGGGGTAAAGACAAATGACGAAGATTATTATTGTAGACGATCACCAGCTATTCCGCGAAGGAGTAAAACGTATTTTAGATTTTGAAGATACATTTGACGTAGTAGCAGAAGGTGACGATGGTACAGATGTGGTTTCTTTATATGCTGAAAATCAACCAGATGTTGTACTAATGGATATAAATATGCCAGGGAAAAATGGAGTAGAGGCAACGGCAGAATTAATTAGTGAATTCCCAGATGCGAAGGTTATTATGTTATCCATTCATGATGATGAAACATACGTAACACACGCGCTTAAATCTGGATCACTTGGCTATATGCTAAAAGAGATGGATGCTGACGAAATTGTCGAGGCCATTAAAGTAGTTGCGAATGGTGGATCTTACCTACATCCAAAAGTAACTAAAAATTTAGTAGCTGAATTCCGTCGTCTTTCTGAGCATGAAAATAAAGGTAACTTCCATCAAACAGAAATTCGCCGTCCATTCCATTTACTAACGAAACGTGAATGTGAAGTATTACAATTATTAACAGATGGACAATCTAACCGTACAATTGGTGAGACACTGTTCATTTCTGAAAAAACAGTTAAAAACCACGTTTCAAGCATTTTACAAAAAATGAATGTAAACGACCGTACACAAGCTGTTGTTACAGCCATTAAAAATGGCTGGGTTGAAGTACGCTAATAGTATATATTGAAATTAAAGCTGTTTTTAAAGGCTACTATTTTATTTAGTAGTTTTTAAAGCAGTTTTTTTACCTTATTTCAGCAAATGTTTTTGTATCGAAAGTAAAAGCGTACGCTACAGAAGCCTCCCGCCTCTAAGGTGGTGAGATGAATGCAGATTTAAGCTACTTTTCATTAGGTCGGCTTGTGTCACGGAATCAGCTTGTGCCACAAAGTAGATTCCTGACGCAATTATGCCGAGGCATAGTTGATGGCGAAATCGTACCGTTGTCGACCTACACCTATTGGAAAAGAAACTCACGTTATTCAAATACCGTATAAAGGTGTAAAAATTTATACATAGTGATTACATAGATAGTGCAACATTTTAAAACCATGGGCGTCATAAGGAAGATGTAACGCCTAAATGTTGAAAATGCACAACAAAATTCCTACAACGGAATTTATATGCTACAATATGCGCGGGAGGTTTTTTGATGTTAAAGAAAAGTTTTCTAGCAGTTTTTACCTTATTAATGTTAACTACATTAGTGTTAACTGCCTGTGGTAATAAAAAAGATGATGAAATGAGTGCAGAAGAAAGACAAAAAATCATTGATGATGGAACTGTCGGATTTGAAAAGAATGGTGGGCAAATAACAAAGGCAGAAAATATCCCTGCTGAAGAAAACAAAGCGATATTAGCAGCTTTTAATGAATATATTGCAGCTCTCAATTCAAAAGAAATTGATCGTTATATGCAAACACTCTCAAAGAATCCAAAAGGTTTCAATTATGAAGGAGAAAAAAACTACATTACAGATGTATTTAAACAGTCAGACGTTAAACGAGATGCGAAAAATACAACGATTATAAAATATAGCGAAAATGAAGCACAGGTCTATTCCAATATAACATCGCATTTTGTACAAACTGCAACAAATGTAAAGCATGAAAGTGCAGGACAACAAGTTACAGTATTCGTCAAAGAAGATGGACTCTGGAAAGTCACTAGCGTCTTCTATACTGGAGATGAAACGAAATCAACTACTGGCAAATAAAATGAGGATATCTTCATTCGGGCTCATCACTAGAGTTAAGGTTGGGTGATTTTCTGAAATTAGCGTCAAGAGTAAGCTAGATAGAGAAACGAAGGCAAAAAGCATCGCGCCCAACGACTCATTGGACTTGCCTAGCTGGAACGGAGATCGCCCCCAATTTATGGTGATGTGCCTTTACTTACTTAATAGAAAGATTTATTAAACGAAGATAAATCTGTATATATAGAAAATGAATGTGAAATGGACGCTAAGTTATCAATTTAGCAGATGTCTAAAATGTTGAAAGAGTGAAGAGGACTGACCACTATTCGACATTCAGACGAGATTACGCAATGTCGTAATTCATTTCACATTCATTTCTTTTTATTGTAAACTATGTAGAATAGGAGAGTGGACATGGATGAGGACAGCAATCGTAACAGATAGTACTGCATATATTCCGGCTGAGGAACGAGAACGCTTAAACATTCATATGATTCCGTTAAGTGTAAATATCTCAGGGCAACTATTTGCAGAAGAAGTAGATATCACAGCATCTGAATTTTATGATAAAGTACGTGGGGCAAAGGAATTCCCAAAAACGACGCAGCCCCCAATTGGAGAATTTGCCTCTCTTTTTGAGGAGCTGGCAAAAGAGTATGATGAAGTAATATCTATTCATTTATCAAGTGGAATCAGTGGAACATATCAAGGTGCAATTCAAGCAGGCGAGATGGTGGAAGACATTGATGTATACGCTTTTGATAGTGAAATATCCTGTGCGGTACAGGGATTTTACGCTCTAAGAGCAGCTGGAATGGCGGCTAAAGGTTTTTCTGCAAAAGAAATTCTCGCTACATTGGCGGACATGAAGCAATCGATTCGTGCTTACTTCATTGTAGATGACTTAGCGCATTTACAACGCGGGGGACGTTTGTCTTCAGCAGCGGCATTAATTGGCGGCTTATTACAAGTAAAGCCAGTACTGCATTTTGTGGACAAGGTTATTGTACCTTTTGAAAAAATTCGTACGCGTAAAAAAGCATTAAAGCGTGCGGAGGAGCTACTAGCTGAGGATGTTCAAAAGTATGAAGCACTAGACGCTGTCGTAATCCACGGCAATTGCCAGGCTGAAGCAGAAGAATGGCTAGCACAATTAGCAGCAACCTACCCGAGCGTTAACTTTAAATTAAGCTATTTCGGTCCTGTCATTGGCACACACTTAGGTGAAGGCTCAATGGGGCTCGGCTGGACAAAAAAATAATAGTAAATGTGACAGCCTCTACAACAAATTTGTAGAGGCTGTTTTTTTATTTTGGGGCATATCCGTATAGCTGGGGAAGCGGGGAATCACGGCTAAAAGTGCCAGAATCGCCGGTAGACCTGTGAATATCGCGGCTAAAAGTGCCAGAATCGCCGGTAAACCTATGAATATCGCCGCTAAACCTACTAGAATTGCTGATAAAAACACCCACATGAAAGGAGCAAAGCAATGAAATACAAAGGTTGGTTATTGCCACCTGAATTACGAGATTTTCATGAAGGACGTATTTGGTTAAAGGAGCATACCCCATTTTCAAAGAAAGATATCGAGAAATCTATTAATCACAAGTATTTCAATATAATAGAAGGGATTCAAAAAGAGCCACATCTAAAATGCAATCGTTGCCATAATGATGATCCACAGCAATTTACAACGTTCGATTGTTCAAAGTGCCAACAGCCATGTGTATATTGTAGACATTGTCTAAAAATGGGCAGAGTGAGTAACTGTACGCAATTGATGATTTGGACTGGCCCTCGTGCCATTCGAACAAGAAAGCATTCACTCAAATGGGCGGGGCAATTTACAGTACTTCAACAGCAAGCGGCAAACGAAATGCTAGAAAGTGTTAAAGCAAAACGTTCTCATCTCTTGCATGCAGTATGTGGGGCGGGAAAAACAGAACTGCTTTTTCCAACTGTACAGTATGCGTTAGAGCAGTGCTTACGGGTATGTATCGCTACGCCTCGTACAGATGTAGTGCTAGAGTTATATCCACGTTTTCAAACAGTTTTCCCGCAAACAATAATCCATGCACTATATGGTGGATCACCAAAGCAGGAGAGCTATGCACAGCTTGTGTTGGCTACAACTCATCAGCTTTATCGTTTTGAACGAGCGTTTGACGTTATGATTGTTGATGAAGCTGATGCGTTTCCCTATACATTTGATGAAACCTTACAAAGCGCTGTACAAAAGGCTAAATCGGAAAACGGACCAATATTGTTGGTCACAGCAACACCTTCACATAAATTACTGACTCAGTATCAAAATAAAAGCTATTCATTCATCCCAAAGCGCTATCATAACCGTCCATTACCGGTCCCTCGATTTCATTCTCTATGGAACTATGAAAAAAGCTTAAAACGGGGGAAAATCCCGCGAAAGCTAAAACGATGGACAGAGGAACGCCTTGCACGAAAAGAGCCTTTTCTATTATTTTTCCCGAAAGTAGAGTTAATGAAAATAGCTACGCCTCTTTTTCAGTTATTAGATGGAAGCATCATGGCGGTGCATGCGGAAGACCCTGATCGTAAAGAAAAAGTGCTTAAACTACGCCATGAAGAAGTTCCAGGTTTACTGACAACGACCATATTAGAAAGAGGAATTACGATAAAGAATGTACAGGTTGCAGTTATTGGGGCAGAGTCAACCATTTTCTCCTCAAGTGCACTTATACAAATCGCTGGGCGGGTTGGGCGAAATGCTGATTTTTCGGATGGAGACGTCGTATTTTTTCATCATGGCATTACGATTGAAATGGATGATGCGCGTACTAAAATTCTTTATTATAATAAGAAAGGATTTTCACAATGAATAAAATTGAAACACTGTGCTTATTATGCTCACAGCCTTTGCCATCTGCAATTTCATGGGAAATACTTTTAACTAAACAATTTCAATCAACCATCTGTGATCGATGCTCGGCTCGCTTTGAATATTCCTCAACAGCAGCAGCACTTTACCACTATAACGATGCGATGAAAGATTATTTGCATCACTATAAATTTCTGCAGGATGTCGCACTTGCTAAAGTATTTCGGCAGGAGCTACAAGCACGATTCAAACATGAAAAAGCAACCATTATACCGATTCCAATGCATCCCGCTAAACAAAGGGAGCGTACCTTTTCGCATACGGAAGAGTTATTAAAAGCTGCTACTATTCCTTTTATACAACTTTTAGAAAAGACAACGGCAGAAACACAAAGCTCCAAAAATAGAGAGCAACGCATCCAAGCAGCTCCCCTTTTTCGTCTAATGACTGGAGCATTTGTAGAGCATAAAGAATATCTTCTTTTTGACGATATAAAAACGACAGGAACCACTTTGCAGCATGCCACCGAGATTTTAATGAATGCGGGTGCTAGAAATGTCAAAAGCTTCACACTAATTAATGGATGAAAATGCTAATGCATTGTGTATAATAGATTACGAGTAAATAAGATTCGTATCTAGCAGTTATTATATTCATTCAGAAAAGATCCCCACTTATGAAAGTAGGGAGATGAATGCGGATGTGATCACTTTTCAGTGGGTTCCCAGACACCTACTGAATGAAAATAAAGCCTCCGGCGGATGTCATGAATTTTGAATTGTGCGGGCACAATTCAAAATCCGGACGCATTGTGTATCTGTAGCGAAAGCAAAGCGTCAGCTACAATTACGCCTAGGCGAAATTGATTTAAGAGGAGGAAGAGTAGATGGCAGAGGTTCGTAATTGTCCGAAATGTAATGAGTTTTTTAATTATACAGGGGTCAGAGAAGTATGTCATAAGTGTGCGCAATCTGAAGAGGACTTATATCAAATCGTTTACCGCTTTTTACGTAAACGTGAAAACCGTGCTGCGACAGTAGAACGTATTGTTGAAGCAACTGGAGCTGAAGAGGAGTTATTGTATAAGTGGGTACGTAAGGGGCGCTTACAAACTGCGATGTTCCCTAATCTTGGCTATCCATGTGATAACTGTGGTCACCTAACGACAACAGGCAAGCTTTGTACAAAATGTCAGGATGAATTGAAGGCGGATTTACGTACATTTGAAGCGGCGAAGGAATTCCGTGACAGTGTGGCAGAACGTGATCGTGTAACATATCACGCAGAACGAAAACGTTAACTTCTTTCAGCGAGTGTCCAAGCACCTGTACCTGTCGCTACGCTTTCGGTACAAAAGGCATCCGCAATCAGTCTAAGAACGCCACGTCCTGTGGCAATTTATCTGCGCAAGCGAAGCGACAGCAGCAACGACTGAGTGACCAATGGAATAAGAAGGAGTTTAATTTAGTATGTTAGCCTAAAATCATCGTATCCTTGCGATAACAGCTATCTAACCTGTATCACGCAGACCTAAGCACGGACGCAATTATGCCGAGACATAATTGCTAGATCCAAAGTGTGTTAATTTTAAACAAAATTAGCACACTTTTTTATATTTGAAAACTTAACATTATGTGAGACAATCCGAAATAATAGGAAGATAAGCTTTTTAGATAGGGGGGTATTAAATGAAAATTACATCTTATGGGATTAATGCAGTAAACGCCTATAAAAATCAGGTGCGCAATGTAAAATCAAGTACGAACAAAGCATCCTTCGCAGATAAAATCGAAATTTCAAAGACTGCACAGGAGATGCAAGGAGTTTCAACATACAGCACAGAGCGTGCAGAACGCGTACAACAACTAAAAAAAGATATCGCTTCTGGTGAATACAAAGTAGACGCTCGCAAAGTTGCAGAAGATATGCTGAAATATTATCGTTTCTAAGGAATATCAGAAAGGGTGCTTAGCAAAATGTCTACAGAAGCGATCTGTTCAACATTAACAAAGCTAGAAAGAATGCATAAAAGCTTACTAGAACTAGCCATTAAAAAAACTGAAATCATTACAGCTGGGAATATCGAAGCACTGGACCAAATGCTCAAGGATGAGCAGGCGCATGTAGCGGCCATCGATAAGCTCGAGCAACAGCGTCAGAAACAGGTAACGGACTACCTTGAAGCAAAAGGACTTGCTTCAACTGACAAAGCAACTGTCGCTGATGTCATCGAGGCTGCTGAACAACAAACTGAAAAAGACATGCTCTCAGCAGTACGCAATCGATTATTGCAAATTATCAACGACTTAAAAAACCAAAATGATTTAAATCAAAAACTAGTGTTCCAATCATTACAATTTGTCAACTTTACATTGGACGCTTTACAACCTCGTCCTGAACAAATTAACTATTCTGGCAATGAGGTTCGTGGCACAAATACAGTGGCAAAAAAATCATATTTCGATTCTCAAGCATAGTTTTTAAGAAATCAATTGCTGAAAAACGGTTACTAAGGGAGGAAAAAGAATGCGCTCAACATTTATGGGCTTAGAAGCGAGTAAACGTGGTTTATTTACACAACAGACAGCTTTATACACAACAGGACATAATATTTCCAATGCAAATACATTAGGTTACACTCGCCAACGAGCAAATATGCAAGCAACTCCTGGTTTTCCAAGTCCAGGCTTAAATCAGCCTGTCTATCCTGGACATCTTGGAACAGGGGTAGAAGTAAGCTCGATCCAACGCATGCGCGATCAATTTACTGATCGACAATATCGTCAAGAAACGAATAATTTGGGTTATTGGGATTCAACAGCAAAATCGATTTCGCAGATGGAAGATATCATGTCAGAGCCTTCAGAGTTTGGTATTAACCAATCATTCACAGACTTTTGGAAGTCTATGGAGGATGTTATTGACAATCCAAAAGATACAGCTGCACGTCAGGTATTAATTTCAAAAGGAATCGCAATTGCTGAGTCCTTTAAGTATATGGATGGACAGCTAAAACAGATCCAAGGTAATATCGGGAATGAAATTAATGTTTCGACGGATAAAGTGAATTCAATTTTAAAACAAATTGCAGCCCTGAATAAACAAATTCAAGAAGCTGAACCGAGTGGTTATGTGCCAAATGATTTATATGATGCACGTGATGTATTAGTAGATCAGTTAAATGAATATATTCCTGTAACGGTTTCATTGCAAAAATCAGGTGGTTTAGCAAAAGATGTTGCTGAAGGTTCAATGACGATTACATATGTATCAGCAGATGGTACTCCTATTAAATTAGTGGATGGTAGACAATACGCTGCACTTGCAACGATGGACACAAACAATCAGCGCATTGATGGTGATGTAGATGATCAAGCGACAGGGAGCTATGCTAACTTTAAGGAAATTAAAATTTCTGCTATTGGCGAGCCACCAGGAGATCCAGCGAATGGAATTGCAATTGATTACAAGCAAATGGACCCTGGTAAAGGTACATTACGTGCATTGATTGATGCGTATGGACATAGCGGTGGACAAGGCACTTATCCAGAAATGCTTGCTAATTTAGATAAACTAGCAAACGAATTTATAACAAAATTTAATGAAGTTCATAGTAAAGGTTTTGGTTTAGATGATACTACAGGTCAGAACTTTTTCTCTGGGACGACTGCACGTGATTTTAAGGTAGTGATTACCGATCCGAAGCAAGTAGCTGTATCTGATACGGCGGGTGAGGAAGGTAATAACGGAAACATGCGTAAGTTAGCGGCGCTACAATCGCAGGCTCAAGATAACTTAAAGAAAGGTACTTTCCAAAACTATTATAAATCATTAGTAGGGGACTTAGCGGTTAAGGGACAGGAAGCTGAACGTAGTGCATTCAACTCTGAAACAAGGCATTTGGAAATCTTTAAGCGTCGTAGTTCTATGAACTCAGTTTCCTTAGATGAAGAGATGACGAATATGATCACATTCCAGCAAGCATACAATGCCAATGCACGTATGATTACAGTGGTAGATGAAACATTAGATAAAATCATCAACGGTATGGGAAGAGTAGGGCTATAATAGCCACTTAACTGAGAGGAGATAAATTTATGCGCGTTACACAATCAATGCTATCGAGTAATATGCTACGCAATTTAAATACAAGCTATAGTAAAATGTCTAAATATCAAAATATGTTGGACTCAGGAAGTGTAATTACTAGACCATCCGATGATCCAGTTGTAGCAGTAAAGGGAATGGGCTATCGTATAGATCTTGATAAAAACCAACAATACCAACGAAATCTACGTGAAGCAAATACATGGCTAGATACAACAGACGAAGCGCTTGATCAAGTAGGCGGAGCATTAAAACGTGTAAAGGAGCTTATTGTACAGGCTGCTAACGATACAAATACTACTGATGATCGTCAAAAGATCAATGCAGAAATGCGACAAATTAAGGAACAATTGCGTGATATTGCCAATACAAAAGTGGGCGAAAACTATATCTTTTCTGGCACGCATACAAACCAACCTCTTTATATTGATGAAACAGGTCCGCAAAACCCAGCGATTACTACTGGGGGAAATAAGCCGATTGAAATTAACGTTTTTGATGGTATCTCGATGAATATTAATACTCAAGGTGCTGATTTATTTGAGAATATTGATGGTTTTATGACGCACGTAACAACACTTTTAGAAAGTGGCGCAACAGGTCCGGAGATTGGCAATGCACTCGGTTTAGAAGTCACAAATGGCGCTAATAAAATTCCTGGTTTAGATGGTATTTATGAAAATACATTGGCTGTAAGAGCAGATGTCGGCGCTCGTCAAAATCGTGTAGAGATGATGGAAAATAGACTAAGTCTTCAAGAAATTAATGTAACAAAACAACTATCTAAAAATGAAGACACAGACTATGCGAAGACGATTACAGATATGGTTACACAGGAATCTATTCACCAAGCCGCTCTATCGGTAGGAGCAAAAATCATTCAGCAAACGTTAGTAGATTTTATCCGATAAAATCTACTAGGGTTCTGCCCCGAAAGCGAAGCATTTGGGGCCAAACTTTATAATGAATAACAGAGCGTTTGGACATTATGTTCAGGCGCTTTTCTTGAAAGGAGAATAGTAAATGCGACTTCCACAAATTCAAATTCAAACAACCGATGCAAAAATAGAACTTGAAATTAGCAAGCCTCAACAATCTATTGAACAGCCGAGAGCTACTCAAACAATTGAACAACCAGCAGCTATTCTGGAGATTCATACAACTAGAGGCGTTTTACAAATCGACTCTTCTCAAGCTAGACGAGATATAGGGATGATTGGTCCTTTGGAATCAAGTGCAAACTATGCTGAAGAAGGTAAACAAGGAGCACTTCAGGGAATGGCACGTAGAGCAAGCGAAGGACGTCAATTAATGGAGAATGCAGGTAAAGGACAAGGACGTGCGATAATTCAAAATATCGCAAAACAGAATCATGGTCCTCATCGTACTCCGTTTAATATTAAATTTGTCCCATCTGTAGGTTCTGTGAAGATTGACTATACACCAGGTACTACAGACATCAATATTGAGAAAAGAGAACCGATAATTGACGCAAAGGTGAACAAACCTATTCACGACTACACACCTGGTAAAGTATCTAGTACAATGGTACAAAGACCAGATGTTAACATCGACGTGATTATTTAAAGGAGCGCATGAGTATGAAAATAGCTACTAAATTTTTAGGTGAAATCGAAATTAAAGAACAAGATATTCTAACATTTGAGCAAGGCTTATTAGGTTTGGAAGACTACAAAAAATTTGTGTTACTACCTATAGATGCAAACCTACCATTAGTATTACTTCAATCAGTTGATCAAATGGAAATTGGTTTTGTCATAGCGTATCCATTTGCCTTCAAAAAAGATTATAGCTTTGATATTAGTGAAGATGATCGTGAGCAACTACAAATTGAAAAAGAAGAGAATGTTCTTACATACACTATTGTTACGATGAAGGAAACATTGCAGGATTCTACTATTAATATGCTAGCACCTATCATTATTAACATGGATAAAAAACTAGGTAAACAAATTGTTCTCCAAGATAATAAGTCCTATCCGTTACGCTACCCAATGCAATCATTGGAAGGAAGTGCGAAATAATGCTAGTCCTTTCACGTAAAAAAGATGAATCTATTATGATAGGTGACCAAATTGAAATTAAAATATTAGCAGTGGATGGCGAACAAATTAAAATTGGTATTGTTGCACCAAAAACAGTAAAAGTACATCGCTACGAGGTTTTTGAAGCTATCCAGGCACAAAATAAGGAAGCTTTATCAGCATCATCAAGCTTCTTAGAACAGCTAACGAAAAAATAAAAAATTTAAACAAGTAATTTATTACATAAAAAATAAAAAAAATTTTAAAAAACTATTAAACATTTCCAACTAATAACGATATATAGATTGTAAGGGGCAGGAAGTACATACATACTACCTAATCCGATATTCCACACGGATGTGGAATAACAAAAACAAACATTCAAGGAGGAATTCCAAATGAGAATTCAACACAACATTTCAGCTTTAAACACACACCGTAACCTTTCTTTCAACAACACTGAAGCTTCTAAAAACCTTGAGAAGTTATCTTCAGGTTACAAAATCAACCGTGCTGGCGATGACGCTGCAGGTTTAGCTATCTCTGAAAAAATGCGTGGACAAATCCGTGGTCTTGACATGGCGACTAAAAACGCTCAAGATTCAGTATCTTTAATCCAAACTGCTGAGGGTGCTCTTAACGAAACACACGCTATCCTACAACGTATGCGTGAATTAGCAGTACAATCTGCGAACGATACAAACGTTTCTACAGATCGTGATGCACTTCAAAAAGAAGTAGATGCATTAACTTCTGAGATTACTCGTATTTCAACTGATACAGAGTTCAATACTCAAAAATTATTAAACAGTAGCTTTAAAGGGAAAGTATTCCATATCGGTGCGAACAAAGGCCAAAATATTACATTAACTATTAAAGATATGGGTGCTAAAGGTATTGGTGTAAGTGGAGTTAAGATTGATAAACAATCTGTAGCTAACGGTGCTATCTCGACTATCAACAAAGCTTTAGAAACAGTATCTACACAACGTTCTGCTCTTGGTGCAGTACAAAACCGTTTAGAGCATACAATCAACAACTTAGGTGCTACTTCTGAGAACTTAACAGCTGCTGAATCACGTATTCGTGATACAGATATGGCTAAAGAGATGATGGGCTTCACTAAGAACAATATCTTAATGCAAGCTGCTCAATCTATGTTAGCTCAAGCTAATCAACAACCTCAAGGTGTACTACAATTATTACGATAAGACTTAAATTCTTTAGAAGGCTCTCTCCGAATATTGAGAGAGCCTTCTTTATTTTTTTCAAAGAATGCCGATATACAAAATGAGGTGATAGATATATATATGGAATTACTAAATATTAAAAGTATATCTGCAAAAGACGGCAATGAAACGTTCGAAGTGAATGGTTATTTATTGCATAGTAAATATAATCCTAATCGAGAAGCGGAAAGTTTGATAAAGAAAGAGATTAATAAAAATTACGTAAATGTTATTTTTGGATTTGGAGGAGGATACCTTGCTGATGCACTAGTAAAAGAAGAAATAAGTAATGACAAAATATTATTTATTGAACCTATCACTACTTTTGAAAGATTTGATACTAAACAATATGATATTGTTTTTGGGGATAATTTAGATACAATACAAGAAGCAATTGAAGGAAAGCTCCGTTTTTTTAGTAGAAAGATTAATGTAATTTGCGCACCTAACTATGATAAAATTTTCCATTCTTTATATGTGAATGTTTTGAAAAAGGTAAAAGACATCCAGAATTTAAATATTGTTTACAATAATACAATTAGGGATTTAAGTGTTACATGGCAGGAAAATAGTATTCGTAATATGCTGCCAACATATATTAATGGATCTTTAAATGTATTAGAGAAATATTACAATTGCCCAGTAATAGTGGCATCTGGAGGACCGTCATTAACTAAACAATTAAATTTGCTGAAGGAAATTAGAAAAAATGTTATATTAATTGCGGCTGGTTCAACTGTAAATACTTTGATAACACATAATATTGAACCTGATTATATCATAACAGTTGATGGGTCTGAAATAAATTATGATTCTCACTTTAAAGATTTAAAAGTTAAGTCTGCTGAGCTAATGTATGCTTCAACTAGTCATTATAAAATACAACAAAATTTTAAAAATAGACAATATGCTTTTTTAGATACTAGGGAAAATAAGTATAAAGAGCATGTGAATAAGACAATGGGAATTGACTTGCCCAATATTTTAGGAGGCGGCTCGGTAGCAAATTTTGCATTAAGTATTGCTCGTTATCTATCTACAGGACCAATAGCCTTAATAGGACAGGATTTAGCTTATACTGAAGGCAAAACTCATGCAGAGGGAAATAAAAATTTAAAAGACGCTAATACAACGTTTCTAACTAATCAAGGAGCATTTGAAATAGAAGGATACTATGGTGAAAAAGTAATGACAGACTATTCATTATTTTCTATGAAAGAAAGTTTTGAGGAAATAATGCGGCAGATAGAAGACCCTAATACAATTTTTAATTGTACAGAGGGTGGATTGAAGATAATGAATATACAGCAAAAATCCTTTGAACATTTCTGTCATCAATTTGTAAATCGAAATAGTGAAGTAAAATTATATAATGTAAACGAGAACAAAAAAGATTTGGCAAAATATATAAGTACTGTTAGAGAAGAGATAAGAATTTATAAAAATATTATTTTAGAGTTAAAGTTGGCTCAACAGGCTTTAGAAAAAAATACTTTATCTACAGAATTTGCTCCTAGTATTTTAAAAACGTTAGATGATGTAGATATTAAGGTAGCAAAACTAATGAAAAAAGTAGTTATGGAGCGTATTAATGATCCTATTACGTTAGATGTTATGACTAATTATGAGGCTCAAGGAGAAGAAACTCCAGAACAAAAATACCAACGTGTTTATGAACAAAATAAAGAGTTATATGACAGACTAAGCAAGGCTACCGAACAATCTATTCAGTATACACTAGATGCAATTAGAGAAGCGGAAGAGCTTAAGGGGGAGTAAAAATGGAGATTAATGAACTTTTCGAAAGTTATAATGACTATGTTAAGAAGATACCAGGTGGGGCTATATATATTGCTAACTACTTACGTGAGGACAAACTAAATGATGCTTTAATAGCGATTAAAGCTTTTTCAGAAGGTGTACTTTGGCTTTCGCAAGCATGTGACCTATTAGTAAAAAACGGTGCTGAAGTAGCATTAAATATTGAGCAAATTCAAGAGTTTTTAATAGAGGTAAACGATGGTTTAGAAAAGCAAGATTACGTATTAGTTGCCGATATGTTTGAATATGAAATCGCTCCTTTTTTTGAAGAAGTAATTCGCGCAAAAGGAACGGTACAATAAATTGCAATGGCTAGTAGAACGAGCGAAAAATGAAGAACCTACATTACAGTTAAATGGGGTCTTTATCTATAGCAAGTACCGACCAAAAGAAGATGCCTTACGCTGGATAAATGCCGAGATTAATGCAGAGGCAAAAAGTTACTTATTAATTGGTTTGGGTTTAGGATATCATTTAAAGGAACTTATTAGCCAAAGTAAAAATAAACCCGTGACGGTATATTATTTTGATAAACATGAATATGAATTGTTTTTAGCTCATAATAGTGATCATTGGTGGAAAAAGGAAAATGTACATATAGTTCATGATTTAAGTCAAAAAGAACTTCATGATAATGTTCAGATTTTACTTCCAAATGTCTGGATTAAAGGGATTGGTCAAAGTCATCCCTTATTTTCAATCTTAGAAGTGATAAAAATAAACCAACTTTCTCTTAAAAGAGATTCAAGTAAAATGGAAGAAAATTTTTACTACAATACTATTTTAGATGACGACATCATTCAAGTAAAAAAACAGAGTAGAATCGGTTGTTTAGTTGCAGCGGGACCATCGCTGAACGATACAATACTATGGTTAAAGAAGTATCAACATCAAGTGGATATTTATGTTGTAGGGGCGGCATTAAAAAAATTATTGGCAAATGGAATTATACCAAAAGGTGCGATTTTATCTGATGCTAATGATGAGACTATACTCCAGTTTCAAGATTTAAATTTTGAAGGTGAGTTGTATTATTTATGTACTGCAAACTATAAAAGCGTAGCTCTACATTGTAGTAAACGCTATATACTTTTCCAGCAAGGATATAAATTAGCTGAGGAAGAGGCTGAAAAGCGAAATGCACCGCTAATTGAAACAGGGGGATCTGTAGGAACCACAGCCTTTAGCTTACTTGAGTATTTAGGATACGATACTGTAGTTTTATTTGGTCAAGATTTGGGATTCCCGGGTAGTCAAACGCATGCAACAGATTCTACATCAGGGAGAAATGCTTCTAATGATACTTTTTTAAGAAGTATAAAAGGAAATGATGGAAGCAATATTCATACAACGGCGATGCTTCAAGTGTTTTGGTATTGGTATAATCAAAAAATGGAAAAAACAAAAGTAAAAGTATTTAACACGGCTATAAAAGGAGCCAAAATCAAGAAGGTTCCTTTGATAAGTGAAGAGAAATTTGCAGAATTAATAGCAAAAAAATGAATAATTATTTAGAAGAAGAGGGATAAGTGTGATGCAAAAAAAGATTTTGGTAACCGGAGCAGATGGCTTCATAGGCTCACATTTAACAGAAACATTAGTACGACAAGGTTATGATGTTCGTGCATTTGTTTATTATAATTCATTTAATTCATGGGGCTGGTTAGACCAGTCTTCACCGGAAATTAAAGCATCATTGGATGTGTTTTCGGGGGATATTCGTGATCCATATGGTGTAAAAGAAGCTATGAAGGGCTGTACTCATGTCCTTAATTTAGCAGCTTTAATTGCCATTCCGTATTCCTATCATTCTCCAGCAACTTATGTAGATACGAATGTGACAGGGACATTAAATGTTGTACAAGCAGCGAAAGAGTTAGGTGTAGAAAAGGTGGTACACACTTCTACAAGTGAAGTATATGGAACAGCATTATATGTACCAATCGATGAAGAGCATCCATTACAAGGGCAATCACCTTATTCTGCATCAAAAATAGGTGCTGATCAAATGGCTTTGTCATTTTATCGCTCATTTGATACACCTGTATCTATTATTCGTCCATTTAATACATATGGACCACGACAATCTGCTCGCGCGGTTATACCGACGATTATAAGTCAGTTGGCAAGTGGCAAAACGAACATTAAGCTTGGAACTGTAAGCCCTACACGGGATTTTAACTATGTAAAAGATACAGTGAACGGTTTTATATCTGTAATGGATTCTATTAATTCAATTGGTGAAGTCATTAATATCGGGTCAAACTATGAGGTTTCGATTGGTGAAACTGCAGAAATGATTGCAGATATTATGGGTGTAGATTTAACTATCGAAACGGATGAACAACGCCTACGTCCTGAAAAAAGTGAAGTCGAACGCCTTTGGGCTGAGAACAAAAAGGCGAAGGAACTACTTGGTTGGGAGCCACTATATGGAGGCAAAGTAGGCTTCCGTCGAGGTCTTGAAGAGACAATAGAATGGTTTACAAATCCTAAGAACTTATCTCAATATAAGGCAGATGTTTATAATATATGAGTACTCAATGGTTGGAATTTGCAGATAATGTAAAACGGTTTTATGGAAAAGAGTTTGTGCCTTTACATGAGCCCACATTCAATGATAAAGAAGTTGAATATGTGACGGATTGTGTAAAATCAGGTTGGGTGTCCTCAGTGGGAGCTTATGTTAATCGTTTTGAGGAGGACTTAGCTAAATTTGTCGGTGTTAAGCGTGCAGTTGCTGTTGTAAATGGTACAGCTGCACTGCATATTGCATTAAAGGTTTCAGGCGTAAAGGCAGAAGACGAAGTTTTAATGCCTTCACTTACTTTTATTGCAACAGCCAATGCTGTGTCATATTTAGGTGCAGTTCCACACTTTATAGATGTTTCCTTTACTACTTTAGGTGTTGATGCAGATAAATTAAAAATTTACTTAGAGCAAGTTGGAAAACTACAAAATAATCAGCTTTATAATAGAGAAACAGGAAGACGTATTTCAGCACTTGTACCGATGCATACATTTGGTCATGCAGCTGACATAGAGGGTTTACTTAAAGTATGTGAGATGTATAATTTGATTCTTGTTGAAGATGCAGCTGAGTCATTAGGTACATATTATAATGGAAAACATACAGGTAACTTTGGAAAAGTAAGTGCAATGAGCTTTAACGGCAATAAAATAATGACGACTGGCGGTGGCGGCGCGATTGTGACAAATGATGATGCATTAGCTGACTATGCAAAACATTTAACAACAACTGCTAAAGTTCCGCATCGATGGAAATATGAGCACGATGAAATCGGGTTTAATTACCGAATGCCGAATTTAAACGCTGCGTTAGGCTGTGCACAATTAGAAAAGATGCCGATGTTTATCCAACAAAAGCGCGAGTTAACAAAGCTGTATGAGCAATGGTTGGTTAATATAGATGGTGTTCATTTATTTAAAGAGCCTGCAAATACTAGAAGTAATTATTGGCTACAAACTATGCTACTTGACGAGCGATTTAATCGTGATGAGGTGTTGGGCTTTTTAAATGAGCAAGGTGTAATGAGTCGCCCTATTTGGACGCCAATGCACCACTTAGCAATATATCAAAACTGTCCAAAATCAGATTTAAGTGTGACAGAACAGTTAAATAAATGTGTTGTCAATATTCCTAGCACACCAATAAGTGAGGGGTCACGATGAAACGTAAAATTTGTATTGTGACTGGTACTAGAGCAGAGTACGGTTTATTATCAAATCTTGCCAAGCAACTTCAAAAAGATAAAGAATTTGATTTACAAATGGTTGTAACGGGAATGCATTTATCTCCAGAGTTTGGAAGCACATATAAAGAAATTGAAAATGATGGTTTTTTGATTGATGAAAAAATAGAAATTCTTTTATCTGCGGATTCTTCCACTGGCATCGTGAAGTCGATAGGACTTGCCACAATTAGTTTTGCCGATGCACTTAACCGTTTACAACCAGATTTAATTATCATTTTAGGTGATCGTTTTGAAATGTTAGCAGTTGCTCAAACAGCGCTTATTATGCAAATACCTATTGCACATATACATGGGGGTGAATGTACTTTTGGTGCGTATGATGATGCTATTCGTCATACCATTACAAAAATGGCTACCTGGCATTTTACAAGTACAGAATCCCATCGTAAACGTGTTATTCAATTAGGCGAATCTCCAGAACGTGTCTATAATGTCGGTGCTCTCGGAATAGAAAATATTGCGAATATGAACCTCCTGACGCGAGATGAACTATTTCAAAAACTTGGGCTTGATGAGCAACGACCTATGTTTTTAATAACATATCATCCTGAGACGAATGGTCATATAAATGGGATACACGAATTGTTAAAGGCATTGGAGAATTACCCCAACATTAATCTGGTGTTTACAAAATCGAATGCTGATAATGGAGGAAGGATGATTAATGAATCTATTCAACAATTCATATTAAATCATAGTAACGCTAAAATATTTGATTCACTTGGTCATTTAAAGTATTTAAGTGCGGTGAAGAATGCAGACGTTGTTATTGGAAATTCTTCTAGTGGGTTAATTGAAGTTCCTTATTTAGAGACACCTACTGTTAATTGTGGAAACCGTCAGGAAGGGCGTGAGCATCCCAACTCGGTATTTAATACAAAAATGGATACTGAAAATATACGTAATACTATTGAAAAAGCAAGGAAATTTAGCGATAAGTATGAACATATATTTGGTGATGGAATAGTATCTGAAAAAATAATTACAATATTACGCAGTTTACCTTCATTTTCTATTCAAAAGGGGTTTTATGATTTATGAAGAATAAAACATATATCATCGCTGAAGCAGGTGTCAATCATAATGGTTCATTGAAAATGGCAAAAGAGCTTGTGATGGTTGCAAAAGAAGCTGGGGCTGACGCGGTAAAATTTCAAACATTTAAAGCAGAAAATCTAGTTACAAAGCAGGCACAGCAAGCAGCATATCAAGTTGAAAATTTGAAAGAAGCAACATCTCAATTTGCAATGTTAAAAAAGCTAGAATTAACTTACGAGGAATTTATTGAGTTGCAGTCATTTTGTCAAACAGAGCAAATTGAATTTCTATCGACACCTTTTGACTTTGAAAGTGTCGATTTTTTACTAGATGAAATTGAGATTGCAACGGTTAAAATTCCTTCAGGAGAATTAACGAATGCACCATTCATTCATTATATTGCAACGAAACAAAAACCAATTATCTTATCCACTGGAATGGCAACTATCGAAGAGATTCACGAGGCATTAGCATTTATAGCCTATGGTTTAGTGAAATCTAAGGAACCTGTTACGATAGAGCGAGTATATAGTTTTTATGCTACTGAAGAAGCGAAAGCAGCGTTACAAAAATTCGTAACACTTTTACATTGTACCACACAATATCCAGCGCCAATGGATTCCATTAATTTAAAAGCAATGCGTGAAATGAAAAAAGTCTTTCAGTTACCTATTGGATTATCAGATCATTCTGAAGGAATCCATATCCCGCTTGCAGCAGTAGGTATAGGTGCAACTGTAATAGAAAAGCATTTTACATTAGATAAAACGTTAGAAGGACCGGATCATGTGGCCTCATTAAATCCAGATGAACTTAAGTCAATGATAATAGGAATTAGAGAAGTAGAACAGGCATTAGGAGATGGCATAAAAAATCCAACACCTATAGAACTACAAAATCGTATTCCTGCACGGAAAAGCTTAGTTGCTAAAAATCCGATACAAGCAGGTGAAGTATTCTCTGTTAGCAATTTGACTGTAAAAAGACCTGGAGATGGTATTCAACCTTCTAAATATTGGTCTTTCATCGGTGAAATTGCTTCAAAATCATATGAAGAGGATGAGCTAATAGATGAATAAACCAATTATTATTATTGGGAATGGGGGGCATGCCTCAGTAATAACAGAAATTTTACTTGCACAGAAGCAAACGATTATCGGATTTACTGCACCGACTATAGAAGAGAATGATTTTGATTTAACTTACTTAGGACCTGATGAGGTAATAGAAGATCATAATCCAACTGACATTGAACTAGTACTTGCTATAGGGGCTGTTAAGCCGTCACCATTAAGAGAAAAAATATTTAATGCATTTACGCAAAGAAAGTATCGTTTTAAATCTGTAATCCATCCTTCAGCCATTATTGCTCCTTCCGTTCAATTAGGACAAGGAGTTCAAATAATGGCTGGTACTATTATTCAAACGAATACAACAATTGCCGATAATAGTATTATAAACACTGGTGCGTTAATTGACCATGATTGTCAAATAGGTTCCCATATACATATTGCGCCAGGCACTAAAATATCTGGCAGTGTTAATATACAAAAAGGAACACATGTCGGAACAGGTGCAACGATTATTCAAGGCATTCATATAGGATCAAATTGTTTAATTGGTGCAGGAGCAGTAGTGATTAGTAATATTGCAAATGGCATAAAAGCAGTTGGCGTACCTGCAAAGGAAGTGTAATTCTATGAAGCAATGGCAAAAAACATTAGTTAATCAAAATCATACTTTACTAGATACAATGAAAATCATTGATGATTCTTCTTTGCAATTTGCAGTAGTCGTAGATGAAGAACAACATTTACTTGGGACTGTAACAGATGGAGATATTCGTCGTGGCATTTTGCGAGGTGAGGGTCTCGATGTAACAATTACATCAATCATGAACAAAAATCCGATAAGTGCAATAAAAGGTCAAAAATACCATAAATATAAGCAATTAATGAAATCTAAAATGCTTAAGCAGTTACCTATAGTCGATGATAATAATAGAATTATTAATATACTTTTTGCGGATAATATTGAAACTTCATTAAATAAAAACACGGTTGTATTAATGCTTGGTGGATTAGGTACAAGGTTGCGACCATTAACAAACGACACACCAAAGCCAATGCTTAGAGTAGGGAATAAACCTATTTTAGAAACAATAATAGAAGGTTTTAAGCAATATGGCTATACTGACTTTATTTTTTCTGTGAATTACAAAAAAGAAGTTATTCAGGACTATTTTCAAAATGGAGAAGCTTTCGAGGTAACTATTGAATATATTGAGGAAGACAAGAAAATGGGAACTGCTGGAGCACTTTCGTTACTAAAAAATAGACCAACGAAACCATTTTTTGTGATGAACGGGGATTTGCTAACACAAATTAATTTTGACCAACTTATGCAATTCCATATGGAGCATGAGTCTGTTGCAACAATGTGTGTAAGAGAATATGAATATCAAATCCCATATGGTGTTATTGAAACTGATGGTACAGATTTGGTGACAATAAGAGAAAAGCCAATTCATCGTAGTTTTGTAAATGCGGGAATTTATGTATTAAATCCTGATGTGCTTGACCATATTCCACAGGATAAGTTTTATGATATGCCGTCTTTGTTTGAGAGTTTGATTAAAAAAAATGGTAAAACATCTGTATTTCCTATTAGAGAATATTGGTTAGATATTGGACAAATGGATGATTTTAATAGAGCGAATAATGAGTTTAAGGAGCTTTTAAATGAAGCCTAAAGTTTTAGCAATTATCCCTGCACGTGGAGGTTCAAAAGGTGTACCACGGAAAAACATCAAAGAATTGGCGGGAAAACCACTAATTGCATGGACAATTGAAGAAGCAAAAAAATCAAAATATATTGATAGAATAATTGTTTCGTCAGAGGATAAAGAAATCTTACAGGTTGCCCAAAAATTTGGTGCAGATGTTCCTTTTGTACGACCTGCAAATTTAGCAGAAGATACAACAGCTGGAATTGAGCCGGTTCTACATGCTTTAGAGCATTTTTCTGACTACGAATATGTTGTTATGTTACAGCCAACATCTCCCCTGCGCTTAGTTGAAGATATAGATGGATGTATAGAACAGCTTTTACAAGAAAATGGGGAGTTCTGCGTTAGTGTATGTGAGGTAGGGCAATCGCCTTATTGGATGTACACATTAGATAGTTCTGCTAAAATGCAACCATTGTTGAAACAACAGACGTTGATAACGAGACGTCAGGATTTGCCGAAAGTATATACGTTAAATGGGGCAATATATCTTGCGAATATTGATCTTTTAAAACAAACGAGAAACTTTATAACAGAAGAGACTATAGCATATGTTATGCCAGTCGAGAGATCGTACGATATTGATACAGAAGAAGATTTTAAGATATGTGAATACCTTTATACGAATCTCTAATAAAAACTATTTAATTTATAATAAGAGAAATTAGGATGTGTAAATATAAATATGAGACCGATTTTAATTCCAGATTACTTTGAAGAGTTTAGTTGTATTGGTGGTGCTTGTGAAGATACTTGTTGTGCTGGGTGGAATATTACGGTAGATAAAAGGACTTATCAAAACTATCGTAAAGTAAAACATCCAGAAATAAGAGAGAAGTTACAACGTTATGTGAAGCGTAACCGAAGTCAACAGGACGATTCGAGTTACGCAAAATTAATTTTAGATGAGAATAAGAATTGTCATATGATGTTAGAGGATGGGCTATGTGGTATTCATAAAGAATTGGGAGAACAGTTTTTATGTAATACTTGTGCTACTTATCCAAGACAATTTACTAAAGTAGGTTCTTTTGTTGAAAAAAGTTTAACTTTATCTTGCCCTGAGGCAGCAAGAGTTGCTCTCTTGCGTGAAGAAGGTTTAGGGTTTATTGAGACAGAGGAGCCCAAAGATACTCGTGGATTAATGAGTAATGAACTTAATTTGGAGAAGCATCCACTATTTTGGGATTTCAGAGTTTTTACTATCCAGCTGATGCAAAATCGTAAACAATCTATTGAAATCCGATTAATAATTTTAGGTCTATTTATTCAGAAAATTGAGCGATTAAAATTAAGTGACTTAGAGCAACAGCTACCTACAATTATGGAAGATTATTTAAACCGCTTAGATAACGAAGAATTCATTGAATCATTAAAAAATATTGAAGGGAACTTAAATTTTCAGTTAAATTTAGCTAGAGACTTAATACGTTATCGCATGTCTGCTGGTGGAGTGTCATCGGAAAAGTATTTAGCGATTCTACATCAATTATTAGATGGATTACTATTAGACGAAAATGACAATAAAGAAGTGCAGGACATGGATCAATCAATTGCTAAATACCAACAGAGCTATCTAGAATTGTATGAACCATTTATGAAAAAGCAAGGCTATATGCTTGAAAATTATGTTGTCAATTATATATTTAAAAACCTATTTCCATATGATTATAATACAATGTTCGAGAGTTATATGATGCTTGTTATTCATTTTACACTCATTAAATTACATATGATTGGTATGGCCTCAAAGCAGCAAAAATTAACTCAAGACATGGTAATTGAATGTATACAACAACTTGCAAAAGCAATTGAACATAATTCTTCTTATTTACAAGGCGTTCGTAAGGGTATGGAGGACTCTGGTTATACTACAATGGGACATATGTTTGTGATGATTAGTAATTAATTATAGTTAGTTGTGGCAACGTAGGATAAAACCCGGATTAGATATAAAAAAATTTTTAAAAACACTTTTATGGAAGTCCATAACGGCCTTCCTGCAAAAAAAATTAGGAATAAAATCCTCTGGAATTAAACACTGGTACACTCGTTTGTCGTAATAATGAGTTATTTATCTAATTCTCAATTTTTTATCCCAAGAACTCCATTATAAATATGAGAATTTCAGTTTTTATTGATGATTTGTGGAAAAACTGAAATTCTTTTTAATTTGTCCGATATTATTTTTAGTAACGCCTGTAAGAAATTCAAGGGGGATGTGGAAACATGCGTATATCAGAAAATACAAATATGGATGCAAAGGCGATAATCCAAACTGGTACTAAAAATAAACCAGTAGTCGAGGGAGGAACCAATCAAGGAAGTGAAGTTACTATAAAAATATCTACATCTAAAGTTGAACAAGTCCAATTACTTGAAAATGCTGAGGAAACTAAAGCTAAAGTTCAACAAGCTGTAAATACAATGAACCAAATGTTAGAAGTTACACACAGCGCAGCGAAGTTTGTATATCATGAAGGGTTAGAACGATATTATGTGACGGTGGTTGACCAAAATACCGAGGAGGTAGTAAAAGAAATACCTCCCAAAAAGCTATTGGACGCATTTTATGAAATGCAGAAAATGCTTGGTGTGATTGTAGACAAGAAAATATAAAACATTAATGAGGAGGAAAAGAGTATGGTAACAAGAATTGGCGGTTTAGCGTCTGGTATGGATATTGATTCACTTGTAGAGAAATTAATGAAGGCAGAACGTATGCCTTTGAATAAAACGTTTCAACAAAAACAATTATTAGAATGGAAACGTGATGCATATCGTAATGTTAATGCAAAGTTAAAAACATTCGATACTTTCTTATTAGATAAAATGATTCTTTCAGGAAAAATGAATCAAAAAACTGCAACGTCATCAAATGAAAATTTAGTATCAGTAAAGGCTACTTCAGGAGCAACTGGTAATATTACAATTGGTGGTGTATCACAATTAGCTTCAGCAGCTCAAGCTGTAGGTAATCAAACTGAATATACCGGTGACTCAAAGTTAAGTGAGCTAAATTTGAATGTAAATTCTATTTCTATCCAATCAATTGGTAAGGATGGTAGATTAACAACAGAGGCAACAAAAGTTAATTTTACTAACGATATGACAATTAATGATTTAGTAAAGACAATTAACGGTACTGGTGCGGGTGTTACTGCTTTATTTGAAGGTGGAAAATTGTCCCTAACTGCTAAAAATACAGGTAGTGAAAAAGGTGGACAAGGTGAAATTATTGTTACAGGTGGATTGGAAGTATTTAACAAATTAGGGTTCGCATCAACTGATGGTAAATTAGCTAGCAATGGTAAAAATGCTATGTTTGAAGTGAATGGTATTCAAACAGAACGTTCATCTAATACTTTCACAATTTCAGGTTATGAAATGACATTAAAACAGACTTTTAATGCTGGTGACGTTGCTTTAAAGCAATATGAGGCTGCAAAATTAGAGCTTAAAAATGCACAAGATGCTATGGTAGGACCAAATGGGCTTACTCAAAAGTACATTGATGGTGCGAATCGTTACTTTGGGACATCTTTTTCTACGATAGATGAATTGAAAAATGCTACATTACCTCCTAGCGCATTTAAGACAGATTTTGATACTGCATACAATGGTAAATTTGCTTCAACTTTAACTGAGCAGGAGCAATCGGTTTATAAAGATTTTGCTGATAAAAATCGTATTGCGAATTTAAGTGATGATGATATTGATACTATTAAAAATAATGATTTTGATACATTAAGAGCGATGAGCCAGTTCAGCGTTTATAGTGATGCAGATTTAAATAGAATGAAAGATAATGCAGATAGCCTTGAGAATTTCCGTAACCAGGCGAATAATGAAGCAGATGAAAGACTTTATAAGGGAACTAATAAAAATTTACTTACAAATGATGAGGCAATTACGTTTTTAAATAGCATGAACGGTAAGACAACAGAAGAAATTAAAACTGCTATAAATAATCTTGCTGATGGCTCTTTAAAAACAATGCTGAAAGATACAGATGTAGAACAATTGCAGTTCCTTTCGCAGGATTCAACTAGACTAACTGAATTTAAGGATATTGCGGCAAAGCAAGTTACTTATGAAAAAGAAAAAGCGAGTTATGATAGTGTAAAAAGCAACTATGAAGCTGGCTTGCAACGTGAAAAAGATGCGGAACAAGCTTATGCTAATGCTGAAGAAGTAAAGAACAATACTCCAACAGGTGGTACGACAGCAGCCCCTGTCACAATGCAAGCTACTTCTGATACAAAGGCTGCGAAGGAACAAATCACGGAGTTTGTTGAAAAATATAACGAAATGATTGATGAGTTTAATAAACAGCTAAAAGAAAGTAAATATCGTGATTATGCACCACTAACAGCTGAGCAACGTAAAGATATGAGTGAAAATGAGCAAAAGCTTTGGGATGAAAAAGCGAAGAGTGGTTTATTGCGAAGTGATTCAATTATTCGAGATGGTATGGCAAAAATGCGCGAGACATTTATGGGTAGCGTTGCAGGCCTTGGCGATAAATTCATGGATTCATTAGCTGAAATTGGGATTACTACTTCAAAAGATATGAAAAATAGTGGTAAGCTTGTTATTAATGAAGGAAAACTAGATGCTGCATTAGAAAAAGATCCAGATCAAGTGTTTAAAATGTTCTCACAAACGGGTGATGTCACTGTAAAAGAACAAATAGTGAATGGAAAAACAGTAAAAGTTACAGAAGATAGTCGTGGGATTGCATGGCGTTTACGCGATGAGATGAAAAAAATGACAACCCAAATTGAGAAACAAGCAGGAAGAGATGGAGCTGTTAACAATACATTTAGTTTGGGTAGGGCAATTAACGAATCAGATACGCGTATGACGAAATTACAAGCTAAACTAAGAGATGTCGAAGCTCGTTATTGGAAACAATTTGCAGCTATGGAGCAAGCAATCAATAAAGCAAACAAGCAATCAAGTTTGTTCTCATAAGGTTAAGGTTTTGGCTTGTTTCTAATTAGCAAAGTAGGAGAACATTATGCAATTAATAGATCAACTATTACAGGTATCAGCTAATTTATTTAAGCTATTGGGAGACAGCCCAAATGGTGAAGAGCGTGATGAATACATTGACAACATCAATAGCATGTTGGACAAACGTGGAACGATTATTGAAGCTTTGATTCAGGAAGGATTTCATTTCGATGAACAAAATCGCATACACGGTACGTTACTTGAATTAGATAACGGTATAAAAGAACGATTGGTTGCTGTCATGAACGCTGTAAAGCAGGATATGGCAAACTTACAAAAAACGAAAAAAAGTGAACAGCAATACTTCAATCCCTACTCGAATGTTCGTGTAATGGATGGGATGTATTATGACAAAAAGAATTAACATTATATCTCTATTTAGCGTGGCGGACGCCGCCGACTAATGAAAGATAAAGCCCCGGCGGATATCATGGATTTTAAAAGAAGTGAATTGTGATAACACAATTCAAAATCCAGACGCATTGTTTATCTGTGTGACAGCAACAATACCGCAGAGGCGTATTTGAGTTATTAGCTTTTCTTCATAAAATGGTTTAAACTAGTAGAAAAGTAACATTTCAAAGGAGTTGTCCTTTATTGGCAGCAAATTTAACAGCACAAAATGCATACAAACAAAATAGTGTTACAACTGCTTCTCCTGGCGAGCTGACGTTAATGCTTTATAATGGTTGTTTAAAGTTCCTACATAAAGCAAAACATGCGATTCAAGAAAAAAATGTCCAGGAAAAAAATACGAATCTTATAAAAGCACAAGCGATTATTAGTGAGCTTATGGTGACATTAAATATGGACATCGAAATATCAAAAAATATGCTTGCTCTCTATGAATATATGAATCGTCGTTTAGTTGAGGCAAATATTCAAAGTGATGTCGCTATTATTGAAGAAGTTGAGGGATTAGTGACGGAATTCCGTGATACATGGAAGGAAGTTATTCGCATCAATCGACAGCAGCAATTCGGTCAGGGAAACACTGGACAAATTTAGACAATAAAAGAGGCCATCGATTTGGTGCTGCACCCCGAAAGTTAGAGTAATAAATCTAACTTTTGGGGTTTTTTTGTATGGCGAAATATAGCCAAGGTTTTAAATTAGGTTCTATAATATTTGTTGGGGTATTCACACAATTACACGCATAAAAAAAGCACAGATTCACTGATTTATATATACTTGAATTGTCTAGAAACAAGTAAATAGAAAGGTGAACTGTGCAAATGAATTTTAACATGAATATCCCAGGATTAAAAGATGTAGAGATTACAAAAGTAGAAGAAGTAGGCGAACGAATCGCATTGTATGTACAATTGCCTAAATGTACCCATCAATGTCCAGTTTGTAAAAAACAAACATCGAAGGTTCATGATTACCGTATACAAAAGATCAATCATTTAAAATGGTTTGAACGTCTAACTATTCTTTTCTATAAACATCGTCGTTAAGCTTGTGATTGTGGAAAGCGTTTTTCTGAAAAATCCCCCTTCGTGGATAAATATCAACGTTACTCAAAGGAATGGAATCAAGTAGTGAGTATACGTGCTATTAAAGCTAAAACATTTAAAGAAGCTGCAGAAGTACTAGGTACATCAACCACGACGATTATTCGCCGTTTTAAAAAGGCAGCGAATAAACAATTAGTAGAGGATGTACGTTTACCAAAAGCGATCGCGATTAATGAGTATAAAGGAGATTCAGATATAGGCACGATCAACTATATTGCGAATGCGGAGACGCGCGAACCGATTGATATTTTACCGAATTGTAAAAAAGAAACAATAAAAAATTACTTAAGTCAATATGGAACAGATGTTGAGATAGTGGTCATGGATATGAATCCAAGTTTTAAAGCAGCTGTTCGTCAATCACTAGGTCGACCAGTTATTGTGGCAGACCGCCTTCATTTTAGTTGTTATATCTATTGGGCAATGGATGAAGTGTGCCGACAAGTACAAAAAGAATGGGACAAATACAATCGCACAAAGTGTAAACGTATGCGTCATGTATTTTATAAACGTGCATCTAAATTATCATCGAAACAACAGTGGTACTACAGCGCTATACAGAAATGTCTAAAACATTAAAAGTAGCTCATGAATTAAAGAAAGCCTATTGTGAATGGTTTGATTGGGCAAAGACAAAGAATGATGTTGTAAACTCTTAAAAGCAATTCAAACATTGAAAACTGGCAAGTAGAAGTTTTAAATAGCTTTAGTTTTGGTTATTCCAACAGCTTCTTAGAAGGCATTAATAATAAAACAAAAGTGATGAAACGGAATGCATATGGCTTCCAACGCTTCGATCACTTTCGAGTAAAATCTTATTAAATTTAAAGTATAAAGAAATCGGAGTTCATTTGGGCTAACGTGCTGAAAGATTAGGGTACCCCAACATTTAACTAGGTAGAAGAATTATGATTAGTAATAGTAATCAATTATGTTATTTCATGTGATAAAAATTTTAAGTTTCTAGTTTCATTTTATTGAAGTTTATGCTATTTGCTATTTCTGAAGAATTGCTCTCTTCTCTAAAATCCAATTAGTATAGTAGTCTATTATTTTTTCTATATCAGTATCTTTTAAATTATCATTTAATTTAATTAAATCTGTCTTAAAGTGTTCTAAATCGACTCTTCCATAATTATCAACACTATCCTCTGTTTCAAAATAAAATTGAAAATCCCTCGTATAAATTACAGCTTTATAAGTTTGATTCGGATGATAAGATTCTGTCATGACTTCTTTACGTTGTTTGCCACCGAAATCCTCTAATGTTTTACCATGCAATTTTTCTTTATCATATTCGATATTTAATATATCTAATATTGTAGGGTAGATATCAAGATTGCTCATTAATTTATCACTAGTTCCTTGCATTCCCCCTCCTAACAACATAAATGGTACTTTAGTTCTCCCATAGTTTAGGAAATGCTTAGGTTCTTGCTCAATATATCCTTGCCCATGATCAGAGTGAATAATTAGAAGAACGTCATCTTCATCATAATTATGTTTGATATAATTGAAAAGAACTGATAAATGTAAATCGATTCTTTTCAACTCTTCTCCATAACGGAGAATTTTATTTTTTTCATAATCTGTAAGTACGGAGGTATCTCCCTTCTTAGAAAATAATCGATTTAGTACATTAGTATTTACTTGACTATTAATGGATAAAAAGATTTCATCTGCGACATCATGTAAATCAGGTAGAACTAACCAAATATAGTTATTTTTTTCTTTGAATGTTTCTAAATGATCGATAACCTCTTCCATTATTTCTCCTGCACCAAAACCACCCATAGAGTTTTTAAATACAATTCGATCAAAACTCTTTCCATAGCCGTGGGGTGGTGTGCCGCGCCAATCACCAGTAAAGGAAGCAGTAAAATATCCTGATTTACGAATCTTTTCAATTAGTGATTCTTGCTTCTCTGAAAAATCATGTCCAAATGTTGAGTGGTATTGGCCATGTGCAATAGTATCCATTGCGGTAACTAGCCCTGCGTTACTTGGAAAAGTCCAATCAGCAGAAGCATAGCAATTTGTATTTTCGTATTTACCATTAAAAGTATTTAAAATATTTGGAATCAATAATTCTCTATCGTTTTCTTCTAAGTACTTACCAGATAAACCATCGATAAAAACATGAGCTACTAATCTATATTTTTTTGGCTCATCATTCAATGCAATCGGATTACCAATAAATATAGGTTTATTAGCAGTTATTTCAATTTCTCCTGGATCAAATGTCAAGTAGTTATATTGATTAAACTTTAAAAGAGAATTAGTAAAATCATATGTAGTATTATTTATTTTAATTGTTAACTCAGTATCTTTTTCTAAAAATGAAAAAGGTAAAGTTGTTTTCTTAATAAAAGCAAATTGATAACGTTTTGCTTCATGTCCTTGAAAATATTCTGTCTTTGTAAAAAATCTGTGTAAATCATCAATATTTTCAATAAATAATGTTTTGTATAAATTCGTCATGTTTTCATTTTCAGTACCACGATTTTGAACCTGACGAATTATGCTTTCTCCAAATTTATTTAAAGGATAGACCCGTTCATCAATTTCTTTAGAAAGTTGGTCAACTTTATTTAGGTACTTTTGTAATTGTTCTGATGAATAAATTTGTTGTTTTTTTAATGTATATACCATTTCATTGAGATTATTTCGTACAGCTTCGATCTCTTCTTTATTCTCTGATAATCTTAAACATCTTCCAAAATGATAAAAGCTATTATCGTATTTTTGTAAAGTGAAATGAATTAAAGCCGCATTAAAATGCAGTGAATAGGAATATGAAAATTGCTGTAATCCTTCTTTGACTTTCAAAGCAGCTTCTTCAATGTCCCCAGATTCGAAAAATAATGTTGTGCTAACGATGTAATAAGTCTCTGTTTTTGCAATTTTTGACAAATCATCTAAAGCAGTTTTTACTTCTGCTCTTTCTTCTTTCCTCATACTATCTTCAATTCGATTGTGCAAATTTTTTACAATCTCAATTACTTTTTTACTTGACAAAACTTTTTCCTCCTACTATAAACTCATGTATTTAAAGTTTTTATATAGTATAATCTTTATAATACATAAACACATTTTACCAAGTTTTGATATTGAATGAAAGGTTTCAAAGAAATGATGCATAATATAAATACTGCTGTTATTTTAGCTTCAGGATATTCCAATGCTTTCGACATACCATCTTGCTTATTAAAAGTTGACCACCAAACTATGATAAAAAGAACAATTGATATGTTGAAAAATAGAAATATTTATGAGGTTTATATTATCGTGGGTTATAAAAAGAACTTAATTATAGAAGAGTTAGAAAATGAAAATGTAAATTTTATAATCAATTCCATATATACATCCAATGGCACGATGAAATCATTAAGTCTACTGAAAAAATATCTAAATAAAGATTTTATTCTAATAGAAGGTAATTTATTTTTTGATGAAAATATTCTTACAACACTGCTAGATTCGCCTAATTCAAATTGTATTACTTATACTGCTTTAAATGGATCTATGGAGAAAACTTTTATTGAATGTACTGAAAAGAATCATTTAATTTTCATGTCAACTTCTAGTGTGGCGGTTGGAATTTCTAAAATATCTATTAAATTGTTCAGAGAAATGTTGGTATTATATGAATCCGCTACTTACAATTGGTTGAACTATAAATATTTCATTTTAAAGTGTAGTAAAAATTTGCCCATATCCTGTATTAATATAGATAATAAAAAATGGCTTAATATAAATTCTAATGAACAATATAATAAAGCAGTCTATCGAAAAGTCAGTGGAAAAACAATTCAGTTTATTACAAATTATTTACATCAAGCTATTGGAACTCAACCTAAAGAAATTAGGAAAATTGAATTCTCTGGAGGTATGACCAATAAAAATTATAAAATTACTTTAACAGATGGAAATGAATTGCAAATTAGAATACCTGGGGCTGGAACAAATAGTCTAGTAAACCGACATAATGAAATTATCAACTCAAAGGCGATAGAAGCTCTAGAAATTAATGTACCCACTTTTTACTTTAATGCTCATGATGGTGTCAAAATTGCGAAATATGTAGAAGATGCACAGACTTTGTCGAAACGAACAGTTGTAACAACAAATAATATGGAGAATATAGCCATTATTCTAAAGAAATTACACTCTTCTAATGTTAAAATGAATAATGCTTTTTCATTTAAAAGTATAATCCAAGATTATGAATCTGTTATTATCACTAAAACAAATAAATATTACATAGATAAAAAATACCCTGATTTTCCTGAGATAAAAGAAAAAATAGAATATTTAAATGATAAAATTCAGCAACTAAAATCCTTTTCCGTATGTCCTTGCCACAATGATCTAGTTCCAGAAAATTTCATCAAATCGAGAGGTGGGGAAATTTTCTTAATTGACTGGGAATATTCTGGATATAATAATCCTTTTTGGGATTTAGCTGCCTTTATTTTAGAAAGTGAACTGACGATAGATGACGAACAGCAATTTTTAAAATTCTATTTTCAGCGTCCTCTTTTAGAAGAGGAGTATTTTCAGTTGAATTTTTATAAATCAGTACAGGATATCCTTTGGAGCCTCTGGACAATTATAAAAGAGTTACATGGTGACTCTTTTGGAAATTATGGTTACAAAAGATATGAAAGGGGATCCAATCTATTAAAGGGGTTGGATTACTGTTGAAAATTACACAATACGAGATAAGGGGACAATGGATCGGTCTTTTGGGTGGAATTCTATGGGGTGTCAATACAATAATCATAGGAATTATTCTATCTTGCTCGATTTTTGAAAATTATCTTTTTGTAGCCCCTTTAATCTCAACCTTTTTACATGATACTTTTTCGAGTGTATGGATGTTATGTCATACTTTACTTTTTAAACGAACACAACAGCTCAAACAATCATTAAAAAGTAGGGATGGTAAAGTAGTAATGATTGCTGCACTTTTAGGGGGCCCAATAGGAATGTCTGGATTTATATTGTCCATTTATTTTATTGGTCCTTCCTATACGGCCATTATATCTTCGATGTATCCTGCAGTAGGATCTTTTTTAAGCTTTTTATTTTTAAAAGAAAAAGTGACTAAGAAAAATATTATAGGACTTTCTCTTGCCATGATAGCAACAATTTTTTTAGGGTTAACTTCACAAGAAGAACCGCAAAATTTAATTTTAGGATTATCTTGCGCTTTGTTATGCGTTTTAGGATGGGGATCTGAATCTGTTATCTCCGCATATGGTATGAAAAATGAAGTGCTACCCTCTATTGCTTTACAGATCAGACAAACAGTTTCTGCAATAGTTTATGGTGTATTAATAGTACCGATTATTGGGGGAATTCCTTTAGTAAAATTAGTATTACAAGATTTTACAATAATTTTATTTGCATTAACTGCATTAACAGGCACAGCTTCATATTTATTTTACTATACGTCAATCAATCGCGTTGGTCCTATTAAAGCTATGGGATTAAATATTAGTTACTCTGCGTGGGCTGTTTTATTCGGCCTATTACTAGGATTTGAAGCAGGAGTAAAAGAATTTTTATTAGCCTTGCTTATTATTACAGGATCTATCTTGACAACAAATAATCCAAAAGAATTTTTTACAATTCTATCTTTCAAAAGAGGTGTGAAACTATGAACGCAATTATACTTGCAGCGGGACTCGGATCTCGTTTCGAAGAATGGACAAAAACAAAACATAAAGCACTTTTGCCAATAAATAAAGTACCTAACTTAGAAAGAACTATTCAATTTTTAATTGAAGCAAAAATCAATGAGATTTACATTGTTACTGGACATTTAGCTAATCAATTTGAATATCTGACAAAAAAATTTCCAGGAGTAAAATTAATCTTCAATAATATGTATAAAGAATACAATAGTATTTACAGCTTCAAATTAGCACTACCTTTTTTTGAGGATTCATTTATCATCGATGCAGATACAGTCTTTCTTGAAAATATTTTTTTAAACCTTAAACCTATACAAAGTACATATTTTACAATTATTCGAATCGATCAAGAAAATGAATGGTGTCCAATATTAGACAACAATCAAAAAGTAATAGATATAAAAATCACTGACGAACAACTCCCATCTTTATCAGGAGTTTCCTTTTGGGAAATGCAAGACTGTAAAATAATAAAACAAAACTTTTCAAATTACTTGCAATCCAAAAATCTTAAAAAACCTTCCTTATACTGGGATAACATACCTTTGGATTTAATTGAAACTTTAAATATCACTATTTTTCAATTAAAACAAAATACTTTATATGAGATGGACAATCAAAAAGACTATTTAAAAATTATCAAGTCAATTTCATAATAACTCTATTTTCGGAGTAAGATAAAAGGTTCTAAAACTTGTTATTGAACTGCTCTAAAAATGTGATAAATATAAACACCTTTCGTTGAAAAATGGGTAGTACCTTATCAAATCAACGTGGAGGTGTTTTTCTATGGGGACAAGAGTGAGTTTTATCCAGTAGAAGTGAAAATGAAAGTAATTTAAATAGAGATTAGCGGGGAATTCCTACAAAACAAGTTTTACAAGAATCGGTTATTCGTAATTATTTTCAGCTGAAAATATGGGTGAAATGGTACAGGCGAATTACATCACCTTAAACGGCCTGTAGGAAAACAATATACCTATGACAAAGGAGGAGAAAGTTTTGCTAAGTTACAAACTGGAGAATCGTTATTTAAAGCAGCAAATTGAAGGTTTATAAAAGTAAGAAGTGTTGAAGAAAAAAGTAGTCCCAAAAATTCAAGTACAGCTAGTTAAGGAGATAAAAGAAATCATGCCGATTAATGAAAACCGCAGTGATTTAGGCGTGAAGCCAATAGAAAAAAGCTGAATATATGAATCGTATCTAGTTGAAGCAAACATTAAAAATGAAATTGTTATAATTGAAGAAGTTGAGGGATTAGTGACGGAATTCCGTGATACATGGAAGGAAGTTATTCGCATCAATCGACAGCAACAATTCGGTCAGGGAAACACTGGACAAATTTAGACAACATAGAGACCATCGATTCAAGATGGTCTCTTTTCTTTGCAAGAAATACGAGACACGGCATTTTATATCATACAAAAGGGAAACATTTAACTCATTTCAGCGGGTGTACAAACATCCGCTGAAATGAGTTAAAGCCTCCGGCGGATACCACGGAAATCGGAATGGAGTTCTTTGTGCAAGCACAAAGCCGATTCCGGACGCAATTATGCCGAGGCATAATTGATTTGTTCATAAAATAGGTCTTTATCCTGTATAATATGTTACTTATTCCCTCTAGATGTAAAACATGCATCGTGTCATAATCAAGCTAAATAGATGTTTCGAATAGTATTGGGGTGGGTATATGATATTTAAGCGCCAAGAAGGCTTTCGATTTAAGTTCGATGAGCCTGTTAAAATGACTTTTGCGATATATGAGGATGGAAGAGTGAATCAAGCGCAAACGGCAATGGCTGATTTGCTTGATATTAGTCCACGAGGTTTAAAGATGTTTACTGAAGTGGATTTAGGTGTTAATCCTCCTCCTTTAGATTTACGCTTTGTTCTTGATACTAGAGAGGTACGAGCTTATGGTGAAATAATTTGGAGCCGTCCTTTTGGCAAGGGCAAACAATATGGCGTTAATTTTAATAATCAAGAATCGGTGGAGGATTTGATTGTCGAAGAGTTGAAACTACGCCGAAGAAGAGAAGCTGATGAGGCAAAACTAAATAGCATTCATTTATAAAGTGAAACATTCATCAGCGGAGGACTTTGTTTATTTTGCTGTCGCAGATGCTACACATTATTATTGTAGTAAAAATTTTTTTGAAAAAAAGATAATTATTTTAGAGGAATTTCGTACACTTGTGTAGAAGTATAAAGTATAGCAGTTATAAAGGAGGAGTTTACATGTTAAACTTTAACATTCGCGGTGAAAATATTGAGGTAACTCCAGCTATTCGAGAGTATGTTGAGCACAAAGTCGAGAAAGTTGAACGTTATTTTAACGAAGATGTTAACGCCAACGCTAACGTAAATTTAAAGGTTTATAATGACAAGCAAACGAAAGTGGAAGTTACAATTCCAATGAAGAACTTAACTCTTCGTGCGGAAGAGCGTCATAATGATATGTATGCGGCAATTGACTTAATCGTTGATAAATTAGAACGTCAAATCCGTAAGCATAAAACAAAAGTAAACCGTAAATTCCGTGAGCGTGAAGGTACAGGCCTTTATTTTGCTACTTCTCAAGCAGCAGCAGATGCATCAGCAGAGGAAGACGAATACTCTATTGTTCGCACAAAGCAATTTGATCTAAAACCGATGGATCAAGAAGAAGCTGTCTTACAAATGAATATGCTAGGGCATGATTTCTATATCTTTACAGATGCAGAATCAAACGGCACAAATATTGTCTACAAACGCAAAGACGGTAAATATGGCTTAATTGAAACAACTTAAACTTTAATATGCACAAGGGCTCTCGCGAAAAGCGGGAGCCTTTTTATTTTCCCCTCGATAGTAGTAGGATGAATGCAAATATATATAAGATAAGCCTCTAGCAGATATCACGGATTTTGAAAGGAGTCACCATAAGGATGTTAGCCTAACAGCGTCGCTTCCTGCGACAACGGCTAAAGGACCTGCGTCGGTGTTGCTGCCGCCACGCTTTCGCGCAAAAAGCATCAGCCGCTGCCGCTACGCTTTCGCGCAAAAAGCATCTGTCGCTACCGCTACGCTTTCGCGCAAAAAGCATCTGTCGCTGCCGCTACGCTTTCGTGCAAAAAGCATCTGCCTGGCCGAAACACACAATTCAAAATCCGGACGGCATTATTTATTCGTAGTACAGCAACAACAATTATGCCAAGCCGTAATTGATATGATTTCCTTTCATGCTAGGGACTCTGTTTGCATGAATCTGTTATACAATGGTAAAATGGAAGCTGAGACTATATAGGAAGTGAAAAAATTCATGGTAAACCTATTAAATAAATTATTTGATTTCAATAAACGTGAAGTAAAAAAATTAGAAAAAATCGCTGACCAGGTTGAGGGATTCGCTTCTCAAATGGAACAGCTTTCAGATGATCAATTACAAGCGAAAACAGAAGAGTTTAAAAAACGCTATGCGGACGGAGAGAGTTTAGAGTCGATTCGTGCGGAAGCTTTTGCCGTTTGCCGAGAAGGGTCAAAGCGTGTGTTAGAGATGTACCCATTCCGTGTGCAAATTATGGGTGCTGCGGCATTAGATGAAGGTAATATTGCGGAAATGAAAACCGGTGAAGGTAAAACGTTAACGGCTACAATGGCTGTTTACTTAAATGCCATTACTGGTAAAGGCGTACATGTTGTGACAGTCAACGAATATTTAGCGAGTCGTGATGCTGAAGAAATGGGGCATTTGTATAATTTCTTAGGTTTAACGGTTGGTTTAAACTTGAACAGCCTATCAAAAGAAGAAAAACGTGCAGCCTATGAAGCGGATATTACGTATAGTACAAACAATGAGCTAGGCTTTGACTATTTACGTGATAATATGGTGCTTTATAAAGAAGAACGTGTACAACGTCCGCTGCATTTTGCAGTAATCGATGAGGTTGACTCGATTTTAATTGATGAAGCGCGTACGCCATTAATTATTTCGGGTCAGGCTGGGAAATCAGCGCAGCTATATAAACAGTCGAATGCGTTTGTTCGTATGTTAAGTGCAGAAACAGATTACACATATGAAGAGTCGACAAAAGGTGTTACGTTAACAGATGCTGGTGTTGAAAAAGCAGAGAAAGCATTTGGTATTGATAACCTATTTGATTTAACGCATGTGCGTTTAAACCATGCGATTAACCAATCGCTAAAGGCTCATGTCAGTATGCATAATGATGTTGATTATGTTGTACAAGAGGGCGAAATCGTTATTGTTGACAGTTTTACAGGTCGTTTAATGAAAGGTCGCCGTTACTCAGATGGACTACATCAGGCAATCGAGGCCAAAGAGGGTGTAGAGATTCAAAATGAATCGATGACGATGGCAACAATTACGTTCCAAAACTACTTCCGTATGTATCAAAAGCTTTCGGGTATGACAGGTACTGCGAAAACAGAGGAAGAGGAATTCCGTAATATTTATAATATGAATGTTGTCGCGATTCCTACGAATAAGCCGATTGCTCGTGATGACCGTCCGGACTTAATTTTTGCTTCGATGGAAGGGAAATATAAAGCGGTGGCGGCAGATATTGCAGAGCGCCATAAAGCGGGACAACCAGTTCTTGTTGGTACTGTCGCAATTGAAACGTCTGAAATAATTTCGAATTTATTGGATAAACATAAAATTCCACATAATGTCTTAAACGCGAAAAACCATGAGCGTGAGGCTGAAATTATTGCGAATGCAGGTACAAAAGGTGCAGTAACAATTGCAACAAACATGGCTGGCCGTGGTACAGACATTAAGCCTGGGGAAGGTGTAATGGAGCTCGGTGGTTTAGCGGTAATTGGTACGGAGCGTCATGAATCACGTCGTATCGATAATCAGCTGCGTGGTCGTTCTGGCCGTCAAGGGAACCCAGGGATTACTCAATTCTATCTATCATTAGAAGATGAATTAATGCGTCGTTTTGGTTCTGATAATATGAAGAACATGATGATGAAATTAGGAATGGATGATTCACAGCCATTACAATCTAAAGTTGTTTCGAGAGCAGTAGAATCAGCTCAAAAACGTGTTGAAGGTAATAACTTCGATGCTCGTAAACGCTTATTACAATATGATGATGTGTTACGTCAGCAACGTGAGATTATTTATAAAGAGCGTTATGACGTATTAGAAACAGAAAATATGCGTGTGCTTGTTGAGTCGATGATTCAAGAAACAATTGATAACATTGTTGCAGTGTATACGCAAGGCGAGGAGAAGGATTGGAACTTAAAAGCGATTGATGACTTTGTCGCTGCAAACCTATTAGATGAAGGCGATCTAAAGGTGGAAGATTTCCAAGGTAAATCCGCAGAAGAGATTAACCAGCTAATTTCAAACGCTGTTCAAACGCGTTATAATGAAAAAGAAGAACAGCTTACACCAGAACGTATGCGTGAATTTGAAAAGGTAATCTTACTTCGCTCAATTGATACAAAGTGGATTGATCATATTGATGCGATGGATCAACTACGTCAAGGTATCCATCTTCGTGCATATGGTCAAAATGATCCACTTCGTGAGTATCAACAAGAGGGCTTTGCTATGTTTGAGGATATGGTCGCTTCCATTCGTGAAGATGTAGCAAAATATGCGATGAAGGCAGAAATCCATAATAATTTAGAGCGTGAAGAAGTTGCAAAAGGTCAAGCTGTTAATCCGAAAGAGGATGGCGGCTCAGCTCCGAAAAAGCAACCTGTCCGTAAAGCTGAAAATGTCGGACGTAATGATTTATGTCCATGCGGAAGCGGTAAGAAATTTAAAAACTGCCATGGTGCAGCTCAATAATATTCGAAAAAGATCATTTTAACTGTATGTTAAAATGGTCTTTTTTTCGATGTTTTAGGATCTTTTCACGGATCCGCCTGCTGCTAGACTATAGCGAATGTGCGAACAATCGAAAGTTAGTAGTTTTCTAATATTAGAAAATTCTAAAAAGAGGTATATGATACTACAACAATAGGTAAATAGTTCAATGGAAAGGGTAATGTTTATAACTTTCTTGTGATTTATTATAAATATGTGAATAGTTTAAAAGTTTTGGGTATTTGAGTCTATTTTTAAATAAAGGGGGGATTTATGGATATAGATTATAATCCTCGAGGAAATACATTGGCGTTTACCAATATATTTATTAGTTTTTTCTCTTTACTAGAAAAACATACAATTTTGAGGAGGATTGACATGCATAATGATGACATTATGAGTAGTAAAACGATGCTGTATATACCGGAGTATGATGCACATGGTAACTTGGGTACACGTGTAATAGAAAGGGATCGCGAATATATATCAAAATTAGCGCCGACAAAATTAATGGATTATAATCTACGTTATTTCGGTTCTAGCCTAAGAGGGGCTTTTGATGGATCGAGAATGATACTTGGAAAGTTGAATAAAAATCCAATAGTTGTTCATGAACAAAGTAATATTGTATGGTTTCCAAGTAAGTCTTATTTACGACGTGACTGTAAATGGTTTGCTGTTCATCATATTCAGGACTATCTAGCTATCGATAAAAAGAATACAAAAGTAATTTTTATGAACGGCTATGAAACTAATGTGGATCTAAGTGTTAGATCATTTGAAAACAGAATTCAAAGAGCTTTTCTACTAAAATATAAACTGGAAAAACGAACAAAAAATTTATTAGTTCAATATGATCAAAGTAAAGTATTCCAACGTATGGCAAACGATGTTATCTTTGAGGATGAAGCTGAAAAAGACTAAAACGAATGCTGAGGTTGTAAAAAAGTATGTTTTCCGCCGTAAAAACGTTATAATAAAGAGATCGGGGCTTTAAAGAAGTATCAGTATTTTAAAAGTTTGCCCCATAAATAATGTTCGGAGGATTTAACAATGATTGAATTAGCAGATGTACGTAACGCGTTAGACACTTCAGCCAAAAAATTGGCGGATTTTAGGGGGTCTCTTTGACTTAGAAAACAAAGAGGCACGTATTCAAGAGTTAGATGAAATGATGCTTGAGCCAGGTTTCTGGGATGATCAGCAAGGGGCACAGGTAATCATTAATGAGAGTAATGGCTTAAAGGCAACTGTTAATGAGTATAAAGATTTATTAGAAACATATGAGAACCTAGATATGACGTTAGAGCTATTGCGCGAAGAGCCTGATGAAGAATTGCAGGAGGAGCTAGGCAATGAATTAGTAGAATTCCAGCAAAAAATGGGCGATTTTGAGCTGCAATTACTATTAAGCGGTCCATACGATCAAAATAATGCAATTTTAGAGCTACATCCAGGAGCAGGTGGTACGGAATCTCAGGATTGGGGCTCGATGCTGCTTCGTATGTACACACGCTGGGCGGAAAAACGTGGCTTTAAAGTCGAAACAGTTGATTATCTTCCAGGCGATGAAGCAGGAATTAAATCTGTAACATTGTCCATTAAGGGTCATAATGCTTATGGCTATTTGCAAGCAGAAAAAGGTGTTCATCGTTTAGTACGTATTTCACCGTTTGACTCTTCGGGTCGTCGTCATACATCGTTCGTTTCTTGTGATGTTATGCCTGAATTCGATGACAATATTGAAATTGATATTCGTACAGAGGATTTAAAAATTGATACGTATCGTGCAACAGGTGCAGGTGGTCAGCATATTAATACGACAGATTCAGCTGTTCGTATTACGCACATTCCAACTGGTACTGTCGTCCAATGTCAGGCAGAACGTTCACAAATTAAAAACCGTGAAAAAGCAATGACAATGTTAAAAGGGAAACTCTATCAATTAGAGATCGATAAGCAGCAGGCACAGCTAGATGAAATCCGTGGTGAACAGAAGGAAATCGGCTGGGGCTCACAAATTCGTTCCTATGTATTCCATCCATATTCAATGGTGAAAGATCATCGTACAAATGAAGAAACAGGTAATGTAGGAGCGGTGATGGATGGTGACGTAGATCCATTCATTAATGCATATTTACGTTCAAAAATCGGCTAATGAAAGCCCCTCAGAGACACAATAAAATTGTGCTTTGAGGGGTTTTTTAGTTTCAAAATCAATTGTGCATCGGCATAATTGCATCCGGAATCGGCTTTGTGATATCCGCCGGAGGTTTATCAGCGGATGTTGGAACCCCCCCTGATAAGTGACTTAAAACCGTATTTATCTCACCCCTGTACCTGTCGCTACGCTTTCGATCAAAAGACATTTTGCTGAAAGAAGTTAAAAAGGTGGATGATACGGAGCGTCTTGGCTAATCTCCTTGCGCTCATTCATGTAATGTTTATAGAGCATCGATGCATTGACAAATTGCTTGCTAATCGAAGCATATTGAATAGGTAGCTCAATCTGTTTATCATTTTTCAGTGTGACGATACAGCCCGTTTTACTCGCTACAATATTCGAAATGGCGTGAAGTCCAATCCAAATATTGTGGATAGAGTTTGGAGAATACGTTGGTAAAAAAATACAAGGATAACCATAATCATAAGCAACAACGATTGGAAGCTTATGTTGATTGCCGAAAAAGCGTTTGGCGGAATGTCTTGCTGCTTCATAGGTTGTGCCGAGTGAGATACAAGATTTTCGTAATATATGCATTGGTTTCCGCGTGACGATAAGCTCATTATGCTTATCAATGACCCGTGTGAAAATTTTAGAATCATACTGCATTGGCTGAAGTAAATAGGTGTTGAAAGACATTAAATACCCATTGATGTAGTTTGCAGACATCTATGTAAACCTCCCTTTTCTATTTGTTATTGAAGTGTAGAACATAAAATTGAATTCTGAAAGTATAGACAAAAGGAGAAAACCGTTGATATTTCAAGCTTTTGTATAGAGAAATTGCTTGAAATTGCACAAGATTAATAGTAAATCGGAGTGATTTTCGGTTCTTAAGCATTGCATTTTAACATCAATTTTCTTATAATTTAGAAAAGGATCGAGGTGAGATCGTTGGATAAATATTATTCGTATACAGATTTTCTAAAAGCCGTTGGTCAGTCAAAGAAAGTTGATGAGGCAGAGAAATTATTAAACGAGATTTATTTAGATTTATTTTTAAATCATATCCAGCGTATGCATCGTGAAGAGCAGCTCATGGTTCTGATAGATAGAGCACTCGATGAAAAAGATGAAAATGCATTTCATCTATACGCAGCCGAACTAATAACCTTACACCAAGATGCAAGTGAATAATATGACGAGCCCGCTCTCCGTTTATTGGAGAGCGGGATTTTTTTGCTATTTTTGTGCCAGCTGATCAGATTTTCCGGTAATAACCCGAGATTCCCTCTAAGGTAATGCATTTACATTTTCCCATGTCGATTAGCTAACATTTGGAAAGGGTAATCTATTGATAGATAGGTTGTCATTAGTACATATGTTCTATCGCAATCACCTTAAATAGAGCAAACGGAAATTTTTTTACAAACATTCGTTCGTTAAATGTTCGAAATTTAAATTATGCTATGCTAAAATATATGTATCAAATTGGTAGGAAGGGACGGGGACATGTGTGCAAACATTTGATTTACAAGCGCCATATACGCCTGGTGGAGATCAACCACAGGCAATTGCGGAATTAGTGGAGGGTGTACGTGCAGGTAAACGTCATCAAACGTTGCTCGGTGCAACAGGAACAGGAAAAACGTTTACGATTTCTAATGTCATTCAACAAGTAAAAAAACCGACACTTATTATGGCACATAATAAAACATTAGCAGGTCAATTATATAGTGAGTTTAAAGAGTTCTTCCCTAATAATGCAGTTGAATACTTTGTCAGCTACTATGATTACTTTCAGCCAGAGGCATATGTACCGCAGACGGATACTTACATCGAGAAAGATTCAAGCATTAATGATGAAATTGATAAGTTGCGTCACTCTGCAACATCTGCATTATTCGAGCGTGATGATGTCATTATTATAGCATCCGTGTCCTGTATATATGGTCTAGGTTCTCCAGAAGAATATCGTGAAATGGTCGTATCGGTGCGGACTGGAATGGAAATTGAACGTAATCAGTTGCTTCGAAAACTGGTCGATGTACAGTACGAGCGTAATGATGTGAGTTTTACACGTGGGACGTTTCGAGTGCGTGGCGATGTAGTGGAAATATTCCCTGCATCTCGTGATGAGCATTGTATTCGCGTGGAGTTTTTTGGGGACGAGATCGATCGAATTCGTGAGGTAGATGCGTTAACGGGTGAAATATTAGCGGACCGTGATCATGTAGCTATTTTCCCAGCATCCCACTTCGTTACACGAGAAGAAAAAATGCTAAAGGCCATTGAAAATATTGAAAAAGAGTTGGAGGAGCGTTTAACTCTTTTACGTGCAGAGGATAAATTGTTAGAGGCACAGCGTTTAGAGCAACGCACTCGCTACGATTTAGAAATGATGCGTGAAATGGGCTTTTGCTCAGGTATCGAAAACTACTCGCGTCATTTAACATTGCGTGAAGCGGGGGCAACTCCATATACGCTACTTGACTATTTCCCTGAAGATTTTTTACTTGTTGTCGATGAAAGTCACGTTACGTTACCACAAGTTCGAGGGATGTATAACGGTGACCAAGCACGTAAAGGTGTGCTAGTTGAGCATGGATTCCGTTTGCCATCAGCACTAGATAACCGCCCTTTACGTTTTGAAGAATATGAGAAACATATACATCAAGCTATTTATGTATCAGCAACACCTGGCCCGTATGAGCTTGAGCATTCTCCTGAAATGGTGCAGCAAATTATTCGTCCAACAGGGCTACTTGATCCACAAATTGACGTCCGTCCTATTGAAGGGCAAATAGATGATTTAATCGATGAGATTCAAGGTCGTATTGCTCGTAATGAACGAGTGCTTGTTACAACATTGACGAAAAAAATGTCAGAGGATTTAACGGCTTATTTGAAGGAAATGGGTTTAAAGGTGGAGTACTTGCATTCCGAGATTAAGACGCTAGAGCGCATTGAAATTATTCGCGAGCTGCGCAAAGGTACTTACGATGTTCTAATCGGCATTAACTTATTGCGAGAAGGGCTAGATATTCCTGAGGTTTCGCTTGTGGCGATTTTAGATGCTGACAAGGAAGGATTTTTACGTTCAGAACGCTCACTCATTCAAACAATTGGACGTGCTGCACGTAATGCCAATGGTCATGTCATTATGTACGCAGATAATATGACGGATTCGATGAAAAAGGCGATTGAGGAAACGAAGCGTCGTCGCACACTGCAAATGGCATATAACGAAGAGCACGGCATTACACCGAAAACGATTGTTAAGAAAATTCCTGATGTTATTCGTGCGACACAGGTGGCAGAGGAAGAGGAGTCTTATGTAACGAAGGCAACAAAAGGTAAGAAGCTGACGAAGGCGGAAAGAGAGCAATTACTTGCAACTTTGGAAGTAGAAATGAAGGAAGCGGCAAAAGCACTCGATTTCGAACGTGCTGCTGAGCTACGCGATACAATATTTGAATTGAAGGTAGAAGGGTGAATGGCTTGTGAAAAATACTGAAATTGTCGTGCAAGGTGCACGAGCTCATAATTTAAAAAATATCAATGTCACAATTCCGCGCGATCAATTAGTCGTGCTAACAGGGTTATCGGGCTCAGGGAAATCATCATTAGCGTTCGATACGATTTATGCTGAGGGCCAACGTCGTTATGTTGAATCCCTTTCAGCTTATGCCCGTCAATTCCTAGGTCAAATGGATAAACCAGATGTCGATGCAATAGAGGGATTATCTCCCGCTATTTCAATCGATCAAAAAACGACGAGCCGTAACCCACGTTCTACAGTTGGGACAGTAACGGAAATCTATGATTATTTACGTTTGCTATTTGCGCGTATCGGTAAACCTATTTGTCCAAATCATGGTATTGAAATTACGTCCCAAACGATTGAGCAAATGGTCGATCGTTTAGTAACTTATCCAGAAAGAACGAAAATGCAGTTGCTTGCTCCGATGGTTTCAGGGCGTAAGGGAACGCACGTAAAGCTACTGGAAGATTTAAAAAAGCAGGGCTTTGTTCGGGTACGTATCGACGGTGAGCTACGTGATTTAGATGATGCTATTGAACTTGATAAAAACAAAAAGCACTCAATAGAAGTAGTCATCGATCGTGTTGTGATGAATGAAGGTGTCGCGGCACGTCTTAGTGATTCTTTAGAGACAGCATTACGTTTGGCTGATGGGCGTGTACTTGTCGATGTGATGGAACATGAGGAATTATTATTTAGTGAGCATCATGCTTGTCCTTTATGTGGATTTTCAATCGGGGAGCTAGAGCCTCGCATGTTTTCATTTAATAGTCCGTTTGGAGCTTGTCCAAGCTGTGATGGTTTAGGCTCAACACAAGAGGTAGATCTTGATTTAGTAGTGCCTGATTGGGACCGTAGTTTATTAGAGCATGCTATAGCACCGTGGGAACCAACAAGCTCTCAATACTATCCACAATTATTAAAGGCTGTGTGCGATCATTATGATATTCCAATGGACGTCCCAGTAAAGGATCTTCCGAAAGAAAAGATGGATAAAATTTTATATGGTTCTGGTAAAGATAAAATCCACTTCCATTATGAAAATGAGTTTGGCAATGTGCGAGATCAAATGATTGAATTTGAAGGTGTTGTCCGTAATGTGGAGCGCCGTTTTAAAGAGACAACGTCTGACTATGTGCGTGAACAAATGGAAAAATATATGGCGCAGCAAGCATGTCCATCTTGTAAAGGTTATCGCTTAAAGCCTGAAACATTAGCTGTAAAATTAGCAGATAAACATATTGGCGAAGTTACACAGTATTCGATTCAGGAAGCTGATACATTTTTCAAAGAGCTAGATTTATCAGAAAAGGATATGAAAATTGCTCGACTTGTTTTACGTGAAATTGAAGAACGACTGGGCTTCCTAGTCAATGTAGGGTTAGATTATTTAACGTTAAGTCGAGCAGCAGGGACACTTTCAGGTGGAGAAGCTCAACGAATTCGTCTTGCGACACAAATCGGCTCGCGTTTAACGGGCGTTCTCTATATTTTAGATGAGCCATCAATCGGCTTGCATCAACGTGATAATGACCGTCTTATCAGTACATTGCAAAATATGCGTGATATAGGCAATACGCTTATTGTTGTTGAACACGATGAAGACACAATGCTGGCGGCTGATTATCTTATTGATGTGGGTCCTGGTGCAGGTGTGCATGGTGGTCAAATTGTAGCGGCCGGGACACCCCAGGAAGTAATGGAACATGAAAAGTCATTAACAGGGCAATACTTAAGTGGCAAGAAATTTATTCCATTGCCAATTGAGCGACGCAAACCGAATGGGCGCAAATTATCGATTAAAGGTGCCAAGGAAAATAATCTTAGAAATGTAAAAGTTGATGTACCACTTGGCTTATTCGTTGCAGTAACAGGTGTTTCGGGGTCAGGAAAATCAACGCTTATTAATGAAATTTTATATAAGTCATTAGCTCAAAAGCTTAATCGCTCAAAAGTGAAGCCTGGCGAACATAAAGAAGTAACAGGAATTGATGAGCTCGAAAAGGTAATTGATATTGACCAATCACCAATCGGTCGTACACCTCGCTCTAATCCAGCTACGTATACAGGCGTTTTTGATGATATTCGAGATGTTTTTGCAACAACAAATGAAGCAAAGGTACGTGGCTATAAAAAAGGTCGCTTTAGCTTCAACGTTAAGGGAGGCCGCTGTGAGGCTTGTCGTGGTGATGGTATTATAAAAATTGAAATGCATTTCCTACCAGATGTTTACGTGCCGTGTGAAGTCTGTCATGGGAAGCGTTATAACCGTGAAACGCTTGAAGTGAAATATAAAGATAAGAGCATTGCAGATATTTTAGATATGACGATTGAAAATGCAGTAGTATTTTTCGAAAATATTCCGAAAATCCAGCGTAAACTACAAACAATCGTAGATGTAGGATTAGGCTATATGAAATTAGGACAGCCTGCTACGACTCTATCCGGAGGTGAGGCACAGCGTGTAAAATTAGCCTCTGAATTACACCGTCGTTCAACAGGTAAATCATTCTATATTTTAGATGAGCCGACAACGGGCCTACATGCGCATGATATTGCACGTTTACTTGTTGTTTTACAGCGTCTTGTAGAGAATGGCGATTCCGTGCTAGTAATCGAACATAATTTAGATGTCATCAAAACAGCAGACTACATTATCGATTTAGGACCAGAAGGTGGCGATAAAGGTGGTACTATTGTTGCGACAGGCACACCAGAAGAGGTCGCTGAAGTAAGTGGCTCTTATACTGGGAAATATTTAAAACCGATATTAACAAGAGATCGTATGCGTATGGAAGCTGTTTTAGCCAAAGCTTCTCAATAAAGTCCCAAAAAGTTCGCAAATTTCCTAAGGAGATTTGCGAATTTTTTTACGATAAGGGGCATACTGCGAAGGCGGATGTCGATAAAAATTAAAAGTTGGGTGATAAAACGTAAAAGTTAGTCGATAAACTTCAAAAGTTGGGTGATAAAACGTGAAAGTTAATCGATAAACTTTAAAAGTTGGATGACATTCTATTAAAACGTATGTCATGTGAATAAGTTGATTGGAGTGGAGGCTGGGCGACTCCTCGGGGATCAGCGTCACAGATGGTCTTGGAGCGAGCTTTGCGAGTGAAGCGGCTCATCGGACGCCCCCAGGAGCTCTGCTCTGCGCGAAAGCGAAGCGTCAGCGGCAAATGTTTTATCTGCGCGAAAGCGAAGCGTCAGCGGCAAATGTTTTCTGTAGCGAAAGCGAAGCGACAGCAACAAAGCGCCCAGCCGGAACGGAAATCAACCCCACGCTATTGGTAACGAGCTTAAAAAAGATATATCTCCAATATTTTCATTTTTATGGTGAAACTTTTCACAAAATGAATCGTATAAATAATATAACGAACTGAGGGAGGCTATTTTATTATGCAAAATGAACGTCAACGAATTTTAGAACTTGTAGAAAAAGGAACAATTTCAGCGCAAGAGGCGATTACATTATTAGAAGCATTAGAGCAACCTAGCAAGTCCACTCAAAATGTTATGAATGATGTAGTAAATGAGGACCAGTATTCCGCTACAGAAAAAGAGTCAGTATTTAAAGATGAGAGTCAAAACGAACAACAATCGCAAAAAGACGAAGATTTCTCAAAATATTTCCAAGAAGAAATGCGAGATTTCCGTAAAGATTTATCACAAATTGGTTCTCTCTTTATGGATATGATGAATACGGCAGTAAAAAAGGTTAAAGAATTTGATGTTACCTCTCCATTTGGTGATAAATTCGAGTTTACACATACGGAAGAAGTTTCAGATGAACGTGTGGACAAAATAATTGCTGAATTACCGAATGGCAATTTTGCATTAGAAACTGCTGAAGGAGATAGCTTCCAAGTCATTTGCAAGGTAAAGGCACCTTTTGTTAATGATAGTGAAGAAGAAACGCGCGCTAACTTCCTAGAGCAATTCGTTGTCAAGGAAGATGGAGATTCACTACGAATTTTAAGTCAACTTAAGCTTGTTCAAGTAAATGTTAAAGTACTTGTTCCAAAGGATAAATTAGAAAAATTATCAGTACGTTTAATGAACGGTAATGTTACTTTACAAGATACGGATTTCGAGCAATTAAAAGTAAAAACATTAAACGGTGCGATTAAAGGCTCTAAGTTTAACTTTGGAAAGGCAGAAGTAGATTCGTCAAATGGTTCGATTGAATTAACAAATGTTCGCGGTAAAGATTTAGAGGCTGAAACATTGAATGGCCGTGTCTATTTAGATGGTGCATTGGATGAAGTTGCAGCAAAATCGGTTAATGGACATGTTGTTGTCACTACTTGCTCTACTAATTCATCGAAAATCAAAGCACAAACAGTCGCGGGAGCTGTTGAATTGTATGTGCCACGTACACTATCGTTAAGCGGTAAAATTGTTACGAACTTTGGTAAAGTAGATGTTGGTATTCAAGATGTTTCAAAAATTGAATCACAGGATCAATTTTTATCAAAAGTAGTACGTTTTGATAAAGAAATAGAGAATGCTAATCGTTTATTTATTGAAGGTGAGTCTAAAACAGGTGCAGTTTTAGTACGCTATACAACAACTGACGAGCAGCATATTTAACGAATAAAAAGCATTCAGGCTAAGCATAAAAGCATAGCTGAATGCTTTTTTGCTGTTTGAAAACATAAGAAAAGCAGAAATCGACTTTCCACTATTGGGCTCGATTTCTGCTTTCTTGTCTGTCGAGTTATGTTAATTTTGTGGCAATGAAATAACGAAATAACAGGAACTACCACGGAATGAAATGAAACTGTAATAATAAAGGGAGAAATAGAGTGCTATAATAGAGAACGAAATACCTCTTACATGGTAAGAGATTTAGGTGGTTTAAATATGATAGAAATGAAGAATGTGACAAAGAAGTACTCAAATGGCGTTGTTGCGACAAATGGGATTTCTGTTAACATAAAGCAGGGTGAATTTGTCTATGTTGTAGGTCCAAGTGGTGCAGGTAAATCTACATTTATTAAATTAATGTACCGCGAGGAAAAAGCTACTTCTGGAGAAATTACTGTTAATGGCATAAATTTAGCAGAATTGAAAAATAAAAAGGTACCTTTTTTACGTCGTCAAATTGGTGTCGTTTTCCAAGACTTCAAACTGCTACCTCGTTTGAATGTATATGAAAATGTAGCGTTTGCACTAGAGGTAATTGAGGAAGACCCAATAGAAATTCGCCGTCGGGTAATGGAAGTTTTGGAGCTCGTGGGGCTAAAGCAAAAGGCAAGAATGTTCCCTAATGAGCTTTCAGGTGGCGAACAGCAGCGCGTTTCGATTGCACGATCTATTGTGAATGTGCCAAAGGTCGTTATTGCAGATGAGCCTACTGGAAATCTTGACCCTGAGACATCATGGGACATTATGAATTTATTCGAAGAAATTAATGCAAGAGGTACAACTATTGTGATGGCAACCCATAACCGTGAAATCGTAAATACGATTCGTCGTCGAGTAATTGCAATTGAAGGCGGCATGATTGTCCGTGATGAGCACGGAGGTGAATACGGCTATGAAATTTAATACAGTAAAACGCCACTTCCGAGAAAGTGTAAAGTCTCTTGGTCGTAATAGCTGGATGACTATTGCCTCCGTTAGTGCAGTTACAGTGACATTAATATTAGTAGGCGTATTCGCGCTTATTATGATGAACTTAAATAAAGTAGCATCTGATTTAGAGAACGATGTTGAAATTAAAGTGTTAATTGATGAAACAGCAGATAAAACAGCTGAAAAGGCACTCATGGAAAAAATAAAGAAATTGCCTGATGTCGCAGAGATGACTTATTCGACAAAGGAAAATGAATTAACGAAATTAGTAAAAGATTTTGGGGACGATTTTAAACTATTTGAGCAAAGTAATCCATTACGTAATGTTATTTATGTGAAGGCTTCAAATCCTCAACAAACAGCTACTGTTGCTAAAAAAATTGATAAATTTGAGCATACATATGACGTTATGTATGGTGAAGGCAAAGTAGAAAAACTATTTAATTTCTTAAATATTAGCCGCAACGTAGGGATAGTACTTATTTGTGGATTATTATTTACAGCAATTTTCTTAATTTCTAATACGATTCGAATTACTATTATCGCACGTCGTGATGAAATAGAAATTATGAAACTAGTTGGAGCAACGAATTCGTTCGTGCGTATCCCATTTTTATTAGAAGGAATGTGGCTCGGAATTTTAGGTTCTATTATTCCAATCGCGGTCATCGCAACCCTTTACCACAATGTATATAAAATTATTGCGCCTCGATTAAAAGGCGAACTTGTTCAAGTACTTGATTTCTCACCTCTTGTGTACCAAGTAAGCGGTCTACTATTACTCATCGGTGTACTAATTGGTATTTGGGGAAGTTTCATGTCCGTACGTAAGTTTTTAAAAATCTAGCTTTCGTTAGGCTTCGCACTAGTTGTGTTAGCCGGAAGACAATCAACCAAAATTAATAGTCGAAAAGGAGTTCAACCGGTGAAAAGTATGGCGAAAAACTCATTGAAAACACTTACTGCAGCATCTGCATTATTTCTTTTTATCCAAACTCCATCATCGTATGCAACTAGTTTATCGGATTTAAAAGATGAAAAAAAACAAATTGAATCAAAGAAAGATGGCTTAAATTCATCCATCAATAATAAAAAAAGTGCTATTTCTGAAAATGATAACAAGCAACAAAAATTATTAGATCAAATTAAAACATTAAATGCTGAAATTGATAAAACTAACGGTACTATCAAAAATGTTTGGGCAGAAATTCAAGCTACAAATAAAGAGATAAAAACTTTAGAAGATTCTATTGCAGAACTTCTGCACAAAATTAAAGAGCGTGATTTATTGTTAGAGGATCGTGCTCGTGCCATTCAGGCAGGTGGTTCCGTTAGCTATTTAGATGTACTTCTTAGTTCTAATAGTTTCATAGATTTTATCGACCGTTTCTCTGCTGTCAATGCATTACTTGAAGCGGATCGACAAATTATCCAGGATCAAAAAGAGGATAAGCAAAAATTAGAGGAACAAAAACAAGCTTTAGAAGGAAAACGCCAAAAGCTCGAAGATAAAAAAGCTGAGCTCGATCGTTTAAAAGCATCATTGGATGGACAGAAAGCTGAGAAAAACAAAGTAATTGATCAATTAGAAAAAGAACAAGAAAAGCTGAAGTCAGAAAAGGTACTGCTTGAGAAAGAGTATTCTGAGGCTCTTGAGATTAGTGCGGAATTACAACAAAAAATCATTGATGAGCAAAATCGATTAGCGGAAATTGCTCGTCAACAAGAAGCGAAACGTAAGGCAGAAGCCGCTGCCGCAGCCAAGGCAGCTAATTCAAACAATAGTGGTGGTGGGTCAGGATCTGGATCTTCAATAGTCAATGCGCCACAATCGAATGGTACTTGGATTAAACCAACAAATGGTCGTTTAACATCGACTTATGGCTGGCGTGAATTTGGTGGTTCAGAGTTCCATTATGGGATCGATCTTGCAAATAGTATAGGTACGCCAGTATGGGCAGCAGCTGACGGTGTTGTTTCCTATGCTGCACCACTTAGCACGTATGGTAATTGTGTCATCATTACACATTCTATCAACGGTCAAATTTACACGACCGTATATGCACACTTAAACTCCTTTAACGTTAGTGTTGGCACAGAAGTATCCCAAGGGCAACAAATTGCTGCTATGGGTAACACAGGCCGTGTAACAGGGCCTCACTTGCACTTCGAAGTGCACATCGGTCCATGGAGAGGACAAGCAGTCGGAAGTGACAATCCATTAAAATATATTCCAATTTAACGTCTTTCAGCGAATGTCTTCCCCGCTATAGGTGGAAAGATGACTGGTCAACTAAAGCCTCCGGAAATATAGAAAGCTATACATTAGGAATCTTCTAATGTATAGCTTTTTTATATTTTCATTAAGTTACCGAAACATCAAAGCGAATGTTCAAAATAACTTGCTAGTTAAGATTGGGCAGTGTCAATAAACTGAGGAGGATTTGCAGGGAGTCAGCACGAAACGTTGGAGGATCGATGAATAGAAACGGCAAGGTGGTGGATAGAACTAGCAAAGTGGTGGATAGAATCATCGAAATGATGGATAGAACTATGAAACTGTGGATAGAACCGGCAAAAAGATGGATAGAACCATCAAAAAAATGGTTAGAACTATCGAAACTGTGGATAGGATAGGCAAAGTGGTGGATAGAACGTAATACCGTTTTTGGAAATCGATATAATGCTCACTCAATTTTTGACGTTAAAAATATATTCATCTGTAGAACCTGAACTTTTTTAGCAGATGTATTATTTGGAAGCCTCTTTCCTAGTATGCCATCATATTATGTAATATTATTTATAGTGTGAATACCTAGTTGGGTATTTCACTAGAACTGTTCATAAAAAGTCTATTCAGGAAGATTTTTTGAACACAGTGTGAAATGACAGTTCATATAAAAATTATATGCTATGCTGTAGCTATCTGGAGGATTTATTAGATGAATAACACAGAATGGTTCTCTATTCGGGCATTAACATTACCAGCAACAGCTGTTGCTCTACTTGTGGCCTTTTTCATTGTATGGCTAGTTTTACGGGTACAATTTTCTAAGAAATGGGCAGGGGTATATGGCGACGCGGTCTTTACCTTTATTGTCGTTTGGAAATTTAGCATAATTGTCACTGATTTTAAAGCTGTTATCGCTCAACCATTTTCGCTTCTTTATTTTAATGGTGGAACAATTGGTGTCTTATTAGGGGTAATGGCAGTGTCATTACAGCTTTGGTGGAAGCGACAACAATTTCAGTTTGACGCAACTGGAGTCGCTGCCTGTAGTTGGGCAATCATTTTAACGCAATCGATTTATCAATGGCTTGTAGTGTTACTAAATGAAAATCAAACCACTAGCGAAGTGATAACTTTACTTGTGCTAAGTATACTAACAGTCCTCATATTATGGAAAATAACAGCTATCAACCGTGCTTTATTTTTATATACAATTGGTTTTATGATTGTTGCTCTCTTTCAGCCTTATGGTTTATGGCAACCAGCAGTAGGTGTGAGCGTCATATTACTTATATTAGGTTTAGTGATTCAGCGTTTTGCTGGCGCGTCTAAATGATATGGTTCAAAAATAAAGTACTATTATTGGGAGGTAAGGAATGAAAAAAAATATTGGGCTACTTATCGTCGTATTATTGGTAGCTGTGATGATTGGTACATATGTTAAACAGCAAATTGATAAGGATCGTGAAATTGAAACAACTTCTCTTGGGAAAGAAATGGATGAACGAAAGATTGGTTTAAGCAATGGGGATACGCCACCGGATTTTACGTTAACAAGTTTGGATGGTAAAAATGTAACTTTGAGTGAGCTTCGTGGAAAAAAAGTTGTGTTAAACTTTTGGGCAACATGGTGCCCACCGTGTAAGGCAGAAATGCCACATATGCAAAATTATTATGAACAATATGCTAAAAAAGATAATGTAGAAATTATAGCTGTCAATTTAACAAGTGAAGAACGAGATGTTACAGCTGACGCAAAAATAGATTCTGTGATGACATTTAGAGATAGCTTTGATTTAACATTTCCTATTTTACTTGATCAAGACCCGAAAAACTCAATCGGCATTGCCTATCAAATATTGACGATTCCTACAACCTATTTTATTGATTCAAATGGATATATTCAACGTGCTATAAAAGGGCCGATGAATGTAGAAATGTTAAAAAAATATGTAGATGCATTAGACTAATCAAATCAAAGAATCTGCTCCTTTTCTTAAAAGAAACGAAGCAGATTTTTTATTTGTTTAAAAAGCGCCTACGATTCTTGATGGATACCCACGCTAGGGAGGTAAATACCCGCGATTGACGATAGAATATCTGCGCTAGAAATCAAATACTCACGCTATGCAATAGAATACTCTTGATACAAAAATCATAGTATTTCAACAAATTATTTTGAAGTTTAATCTTGTATGTTTGAAAAATAAACTTCATACAGTAGAAGAGACGGAGGAGGGAAGGTTTGCGCAAAATAATGGCTGGTGTCGGCGTACTTGCTAGTAGTCTATTGCTAGGTAGTGGAGTTTATTTTGACTGGTTTAATTTAGGGGATAAAAAGGAGCCGGTCGTTACAGAGGTTGATTCAATTAATGAAGCGTTGAATTTAATTGAGAAAAAATCTGTATACAGTACGAAAAAAGATGTTTTGGTGGAGGGGGCACTTCGTGGTATGGCCGATGCAATAAAGGACCCTTATAGCACCTATTATTCGAAGGAAGAGGCGGAACAGCACCGACAAATGTTAGCCGAGGAAAGGGTAGGCATAGGGATTGAGCTATCTGAAAATAACGGAAAATTTATTGTTGTATCTCCAGTGCGTTCGTCCCCGGCAGATAAGGCAGGAATGCGCTCTCTCGATGAAATTGTACAAGTTGATGGCGTTCGGGTAGATGGCAAAACGATGAGTGAATTAATGCATTTAATTCAAGGGGAGAAGGGGACGAAAGTAACTATTGTCGTCTATCGTCCAAGTGAAGATAAACATATTAAAATGACGATGGAACGAGCTGCAATTTCTAATAAAACAGTAACGAGCGAAGTAGTGAACGTAGAAAATACTCCGCTAGGTTATGTGGAAATCTCACTTTTCGGTGAAAAAACAGCAAATGAGTGGGTTGCCGAAACGAGTAAATTGCTCCGAAAAGATATAAAAGGGTTAGTGATTGATGTGCGTGATAATCCAGGTGGTTATTTACATAGCGTCGCAGCCCTACTGAGCACAGTATTGGAGAAAGGCAAAGTGTTTGCCTATATGCAAAATGCTGAAGGTGCTATGGAACCGTTAAAAACGGAATCAAAAAGCTTTGACGAAAAGTATTTGCAGACAATGTACAAGATACCAATTGTTGTTTTACAGAATGCGGGCAGTGCATCTGCTAGTGAAGTACTTAGTGGCGCTTTAAAAAGCTGGGGACGTGCCTCCCTTGTTGGTGTCAAGAGTTTTGGAAAGGGAACAGTTCAGGAGTCTTGGTCGCTGAAAAATGGTGGCGAGCTTAAACTGTCCACAAATAAATGGCTGACGCCAAAGCGCGAATGGATTCATGGGCAAGGTATTGAGGCTAATTTAGTAGTTGAACCAAATGAATTATTCGCTTTTCAAATGCATCCATTATCAGGAAAATTTAAAGAGGGCGATATGAGTGAAGAAATTGCTTATACGCAAAATGCTTTGAAAAAGCTAGGCTTTAAAATTGCTCGTTTAGACGGTTACTTGGATGAATCGACGGAGGAGGCGGTTAAACTTTATCGAGAGGATAAGAAATTGAAAAAGGCAGAAGATAATTATAATATGGACACTACCTTCTTTAACAGCTTAAACGAAACGTTGAAAAAATATAAAGAGGACCGTCAAAATGATTTACAGTTCCAAATGGCGACAAGCTTTTTACTGCATAATATTAAAGGAGAATAATAATATAAGAATGTAGATCGGTAAAAGGATTTTTTTGCTTTTGAATCCCCATTTTTAGTTGATAGTTGCGGAAGCGTGTAGCCCGTAGTAGCTTTAATATTTAATGATATTAAATAGGAGCATATCAAAAGAGCATGTTTTGAAAAAAGTGATCAAAGCATGCTCTCATTTAACTTTTTATAATTTCTATCCCCTTATTGAACTAAACTGAATTTTAGATAACAATAAAACATCGAATTTACCTAGATTGTTAGTCTAATATTAATTTGTTTTTTTAAATCCTATTAAATAGGTAATTTCTCAGGGGAATGAAAAATCACCGATTTTTTTAGAAAAAAGTGTTGACCTTTTTAAATTAAGAGTGTAGTATTATACAAGTCGCTAAGACAGCTACTGAAAAACAACTAAACTAGTTGTTGACATAGAGTTTACGACATGATATTATATAAAAGTTGCTGCTGAGAAAATGGCAACGAAATGAACCTTGAAAACTGAACAAGCAAAACGTAATCAATAAAGTTTTTACTAGCTAACCTCGAGTTAGTGAACGAAACAAAATTTTGGACATCAAACATGATGCCAGCAAAACAATTTGAGCTAATCAAATTTCTTTTTATGGAGAGT
>NZ_JBIWGL010000020.1:0-107295 GCF_044763535.1 Lysinibacillus sp. NPDC095746 | reverse complement strand
GATCCCTCAAAGACGATGAGGTAGATAGGTTCGAGGTGGAAGTGTGGTGACACATGGAGCTGACGAATACTAATCGATCGAGGACTTAACCAAAAACGTTTGAAACAATCAATGCACCGTTTATCCAGTTTTGAAAGAATAATCTTTCAATTAAATAAGTCTAGTGATGATGGCAAAGAGGTCACACCCGTTCCCATACCGAACACGGAAGTTAAGCTCTTTAGCGCCGATGGTAGTTGGGGGCTTCCCCCTGTGAGAGTAGGTCGTCGCTAGGCAATGTAAAGTCTGAGATTTTTTTCTCAGGCTTTTTTATTTTTTAGGCTGTCTTATACAATAAATGTATAGGACAGCCTTTTTTCTTCAATCAGCAATGTTCTCTGTGCGAAAGCGAAGCGACAGCAACAACAATTACGCAAGGCAAAATCTAAAATTCAAGGGCGTTTCGAAGATTATTTAAATAAGATTGGCTAACGGGTAGTTCACTGCCATCCTTTAGAGTGACAACAAAATTAGAAGTAAGATCACGAGCTATTTTTTTTATGAAATGAATATTAACAATATAAGACCTGTGAATGCGAATAAAAGATGACGGTAGACGCATTTGAAGTTCTTTAAGAGTAATACTTGTTTTAAATTGTTCCCCCTCTACATAAAACCACGTTTTTTTCTGCAGGCTTTCAATATGAGAGATTTTTTCTATTGCAACAGGATTCCATTCCTCTTCTTGCTTTCCAGTTAAAAATTGAAAGGGCTCCAATTTCTTTTCGGTAAAGGTTGAAGGTAAAACTACAACAAGTGCAGCAGGCACATCTAATATGTTTATAGGATAACCTATTCCATAATAGGGTGTTTCGAATAAGGAATTATCTAAAACGGCATCTGTTCGTTTCCTTGTGCGTAGTACTTGCTCGGCAATGCTACCAGATTGTACTTGTTGACCTATTTCCAAGTTAATGTTTTGATGTCCAGAATGAAAATAGATATAGGAGTTTTCAGCAGCAATTGCAATGGATGAATTGGCTGGTACCCAGTCTTTTAACATTGAAATAAACTGTTGCGATATATCTTTTGACAAAGAATTAAACTCATTTTTCATTGTGAATATCCCCCTTGTTTGTAAACAGTTTACCAAATTTCGTCGCCCAAAAAAGCGGTTTTATCATTAAAATTTGGTATTTTATCTAAAAATAATGAAAATTCAGATGTACTGTTATATATTAATTTATAACAAATAAACCTGTTATGGAACAGCTGATTAAAAGTTTTTTAACAGAGTATATTGTATACAAAGGGGAAGGTGGAATTTCAATATGTCAACACGTCAAGAAAAAATCCAAGCATTAGAAAAACAATGGGCAGAGAACCCTCGTTGGGCTGGTATTGAACGCACATATTCAGCTGAAGAGGTTATTAAGCTACAGGGCTCTGTAGTACTTGAACAAACTTTAGCAACTAAAGGTGCGGCTCGACTTTGGAAGTCTTTACAAGAAGAACCGTTCATTAATGCATTAGGTGCATTGACTGGTAATCAAGCTGTACAGCAAGTAAAAGCAGGATTAAAAGCAATCTACTTATCGGGCTGGCAAGTCGCTGCTGATGCTAACCTTTCTGGTCAAATGTACCCTGATCAATCCTTATATCCAGCAAACTCTGTTCCAGCAGTAGTGAAGCGTATTAATCAAGCTTTACAACGTGCAGACCAAATTGATCATGCTGAAGGACGTGTAGATCAATTTGATTGGTTCGCTCCGATCGTAGCAGATGCTGAAGCTGGCTTCGGTGGTCCTCTAAACGTATTTGAGCTTGTAAAAGGAATGATTGAAGCTGGAGCCGCTGGTGTTCACTTAGAAGACCAATTAGCTTCTGAGAAAAAGTGCGGTCACTTAGGTGGTAAAGTGTTACTTCCAACACAAAATGCTGTTCGTAACTTAATCGCTGCTCGTCTTGCAACAGACGTAATGGGTGTTGATACGATTTTAATCGCTCGTACAGATGCTGATGCTGCTGATATGGTAACATCTGATATTGATCCGCGTGATGCTGAGTTTATTACGGGTGAACGTACTCCAGAAGGCTTCTTCCGTACAAAACCAGGCATTAAACAAGCGATTGCTCGTGGTTTAGCTTACGCGCCATATGCAGACTTGATTTGGTGTGAAACGTCTAAACCATCTCTTGAGGAAGCTCGTGAATTTGCGGCAGCTATTCATGCTGAATTCCCAGGTAAATTACTAGCATACAACTGCTCACCTTCTTTCAACTGGAAAGCAAATTTATCAGAAGAAGAAATTGCAGAATATCAACGCGAGCTAGGCAAATTGGGTTATAAATTCCAATTCGTAACATTAGCTGGTTTCCATGCATTAAACCACTCTATGTTTGAGCTTGCACATGATTATAAGGATAATGGTATGGCTGCATACTCTAAGCTACAACAAGCTGAGTTTGCATCAGAATCAAAAGGCTATACAGCTACACGTCACCAACGTGAAGTAGGTACTGGTTACTTTGATGATGTATCTCAAGTTATCTCTGGCGGTACTTCTTCTACGACGGCAATGGCGGGTTCTACAGAGACAGAACAATTCGTTTAAGTCACAAAGTACGCGTATTCCTAAATTCATAATCATAGATTAGTCTCCTCCGCTCCTCCTAAAGCGGGGGATGACTACTTAAATTCGCAAAGGTGGGGGAAATAACTGATGGAACAAGCAACAACAGGTAAGCTTAAAATTGTTGGGGAACAAAACGAGCAGACAAAAGAAATTTTAACACCAGAAGCCATTGAGTTTGTTCTTGCCCTGCACGAAAAATTTGATGCTCGTCGAAAAGAGCTGTTAGAGGCTCGTCAAGAACGTCAAAAGCGTCTTGATGCAGGTGAGAAACTCGACTTCTTACCAGAAACAAAGAAGATCCGTGAGGGAGATTGGACAATTGCACCACTTCCAGCAGATTTGCAAGACCGTCGTGTAGAAATTACAGGTCCTGTTGACCGTAAGATGGTTATTAATGCATTAAACTCTGGTGCAAGAATGTTTATGGCTTGCTTCGAGGATGCATCTGCACCGACATGGGAAAACATGATTGGCGGTCAAATTAATATGCGTGATGCTATTAATAAGACAATTGAATTTACACAAGCATCTAATGGTAAAACGTATAAATTAAACGAAAACACAGCTGTGTTATTAGTTCGTCCACGTGGTCTTCATTTACTTGAAAAGCATGTACTAGTAGATGGTGAACCGATCTCTGGTAGCTTCTTTGATTTCGGTCTGTATTTATTCCATAATGCTAAAAATGCATTGGCACTAGGTACAGGACCTTATTTCTACTTGCCTAAGCTTGAAAGCCATTTGGAGGCTCGCTTATGGAATGATGTCTTTGTGTTTGCACAAGACTATATCGGAATTCCACAAGGGACAATTAAGGCTACTGTATTAATTGAAACAATTTTAGCAGCATTTGAAATGGATGAAATTTTATATGAATTACGCGAACATTCAGCTGGTCTGAATTGTGGGCGTTGGGATTACATTTTCAGTTATATCAAACGTCTGCGCAATCAGCCTGATGTAATTTTACCGGACCGTGGGCAAGTGACAATGACTGTACCATTCATGAAGGCCTATACGTCATTATGTATTCAAACATGTCATAAACGTAATGCTCCTGCGATGGGCGGTATGGCAGCGCAAATCCCTGTTAAAGGAGATGACGACGCGAATGCTGTAGCGTTTGCAAAGGTTGCAGAAGATAAACGTCGTGAGGCAACAGATGGCCATGATGGAACTTGGGTAGCGCATCCGGGTATGGTTGCAACAGCAATGGAACAGTTTGATGCGATTATGACGACACCAAACCAAATCCATAAAAAGCGTGAGGATGTAAATGTTACAGCGGAAGATTTAGTAGCTGTGCCAGAAGGTACAATTACACTTGAAGGTCTTCGTATTAACTGTAGTGTAGGGGTTCAGTACATTGCTTCTTGGCTACGAGGCAACGGAGCTGCACCGATTAACAACTTAATGGAGGATGCTGCAACTGCAGAAATTTCTCGTACACAAGTATGGCAATGGATTCGTCATCCAAAAGGTGTTTTAGATGATGGCCGTGGTATTACATTGGCCTTTGTACTAGATATCTTGGAGGAAGAGCTTGTGAAAATTAAAGAGGCTGTTGGGGAACAAGCCTATAACAGCGGACGCTATGAAGAAGCTGCTGAGCTGTTTAAATCTTTAATTGAACAAGACGAATTTGTGGAATTCTTGACGCTTCCAGGCTACGAAAAATTAGCTTAACTTGCTTTTAGCATATTTGATTTGAGATACGAATCTACGAAACGAACATATCCAAACTTTCCTAAATTGTTGTGGACTAAACTCGAATGTAGTTCACCTTATTCCACTAGTGTAACGGACGGGGTCTGTCCCCTCGTTCCTTACTAAAAAATGAACACGGTTACAAAAAAAGGGGTCTATTATAAAAAGAGATTTAAATGGGTGAAGGATGTCTTACGAGCTTAGATGGGGAGCTTGTAAGGCATTTTTTGTTGATGAAATTTATGATGCATTAGCAATCGTTGAAAGGGGATGTCCCGAATTAATCATGGGACATCTCCTTTTTTTCGATCGTTCATATTAACTATAAAATCCAACTGGTCTCACTTTTTATGCACAAAAAATGATTATTTGTTATATTAGCTATATAACAACTTTGGAGATGATATGAATGTTTATTCAAATAGAGCCACAATCTGATGTACCAATCTATGAACAGGTAACACGGCAAATTATTGAAGGTATTGCAAGAGGGGAAATGAAGCCCGGAGATACCCTACCATCTGTACGTAGTTTAGCGGCTGATCTGGGCGTCAATATGCACACAGTTAATAAAAGCTATCATGAGCTGGAGGAAAAGGGGATCATTACTATAAGAGCCAAATCAGGTGCTATTATTCGTTCAACAGAGGAGCGAGCATTAACTGCTGAACAATTTCAACAAATTGAAAAAAGCCTAAAGCCTGTTGTAGTAGAAGGGATGGTGCTCGGCGCAACAGCTGAACAAATCGAGCACATGATAAAAAAGGTATTTTCTGATTTGCAAATACCTGCAGAAGGGGTGTAGCACATGCTACTTTTCGTTTTCTTAACCGTCTACCTCTTTACATTAGCTCTACAAGTATTTGTTCCATATATAGTACGAGAGACAATCATTTTTGGCGTTACTGTACCTGAACAAAACGTAAAGCATCCCGCTTTATGTAATATGAAAAAGCATTATGCTCAAATCGTTGGAATTTCTGGTGTTCTATTATTAATGATAATGATTTTTAGCTATTATTACTTTGCACAATTTGAGGCTATGCAAAGTATGTTACTGCTTGGCTGCTTATTTGCAATGCTTGCAGTCAGTATGACATTATATTGGATAAACCATCAAAAAATTTTAAAACTTAAAAAGGAAGGGCAATGGGGCTTAACTATAAAACAAGTTCGTGCTGTTGACTTAACGGCACGTAGTCGTGATGAAATGCTTCCGTGGCCATTTTATGTAATCCCTTTTGGCGTTACAGCGCTTCTAATTATCTTTACATTCCGCTATTATGATCAAATACCAGATCACATTGCTGTACACTGGGGACCTAGCGGTGAAGCGGATTCTTGGAGAAGCAAAACATATTTTACTGCTATTTCACTGCCACTTGTTATGTTGATGATGCAATGTATGATGTGGGGAATTGTAGATTCTATAAAGCGTTCAGCAATCAAGTTGGCTGTTAATCGTAAGGAAGAATCATTGGAAGAGCAGTTAAAAAGCCGAAAGTATATGAGTTGGAGCATTATGTTATTAAGCTATGCCTTTACAATATTATTTACAGTATTACAGCTAAGCAACATCTACCCTTCAATGGCTACAGCAAAAAGTCTACTACCGGTATTTATTTTGTTCTTATTGCTTGTTCTTGGCTTAGTCCTCGTTTATGTCTGGAAGAAACGCAAGCTGAGGGTGAGCTATGGAGACAATGTCGTTTCAGAAGTAATGGATGTTGATGAGGATCGCTATTGGAAGGGTGGATTAATTTATGCGAATCGTCAAGATCCTTCCGTTTTTGTAGAGAAACGCTTTGGTGTCGGTTGGACGATGAATTTTGCAAATCCACGTGGCTATATCGTAATTGGTTTGCCATTACTTATATTGCTGTTTATTTCTTTCTTTTCGTTATAATATGAAAAATGAAGTTATCAATTATGCCTCTGCATAATTTTGTGACATCCGCCGGAGACTTTAACTTTTTTCGGCGGATTTTTTGTTAAAATAGTGTACCTGAAACAAGTTGGATGGAGGTTGACCTGAATGAAAATTCTTGTTGTAGATGATGATGGACATATTTTACAGCTAGTAAATATTTATCTAACAAGAGAGGGCTATCAGGTGATACAGGCGGAAAACGGACACCAGGCTCTTAAACTACTTGAAGGAAAATTGCCTGATTTGGCAGTTGTAGATGTTATGATGCCAGGAATGGATGGTTTTACATTAACCGAGACATTGAGCCAGGAGTACGATATCCCCGTATTGTTATTAACAGCAAAAGGCGAGCTTGAGGACAAAGAGCGAGGGTTTTTGGCAGGCTCAGACGACTATGTTGTAAAGCCTTTTGAACCTAAAGAATTGCTGTTTCGCATAGCCGCGATATTGCGTAGATTCGATAAGAAAAATCAGGTGACCATTCAGGTGGGTAGACTCGTTATTGATCGTCGAAGCTTTGAGGTTGTCATTGGGGAAGATACACTTGTTCTACCTTTAAAGGAATTTGAACTATTGGCATTACTAGCATCTCGCCCGAATCAGGTGTTTACACGTAGCTTTATAATGGAGCAGGTGTGGGGCTATGATTACGATGGAGATGAGCAGACTTTAAATACACATGTGAAGCGGATTCGTGAACGTCTTCATCGTTATAAATCAGATGTTGAAATTACAACAGTGCGTGGTGTTGGCTATAAGCTTGAGGTTAGTACATGATAAAAACGTTATATAGTAGATTTGTTGTCACGACGATGCTCGTTATGATTGGCAGCTTATGTATCGGCTTTTTAGCGACAAATACGTATTATCATCAAGTTGTGAAGGAAAAAAACGATGCTAAAAATGTGAAAATCGCGCAGGATATTGCAAAATACATTGAGTCTTCAAAGCCTAATGATTTAGATAATTATTTAACGACTCTTGGTGAAATAGGCTATCAAATTTATGTAACAACTGATGGCGAAGGGCATTTCTTCGGCGGTGAGTATCGTGATAAAACATTACCATCAAATACAGTCAAGCGTGTTTTAAACGGGGAAATTTATCATGGTATGCGCGATTTTCCAAAAGAGACTTTTGTGACAGGCTTTTTTGCGAATGAGTTAATTAATACGATAGGTGTGCCGTTTAGTTATGAAAATAAGCAGTATGCACTGTTCATTAGACCTGATATTCGCTTGTTGTTCTCTGAAGTGCATACGATACTTGGTGGACTTATGCTTACGATGACAGTACTTAGTCTATTGGCAATGCTACTTTTTGCGAAGGCTCTAATTCGCCCTATTACAAAACTAACAGAGGCAACACATCAGCTTGCACATGAAAAATTCGATACGCTACTAGATATAGATCGAGCAGATGAGATTGGACAATTAGCGGTTAGCTTTAATGTTATGACAGAAAAATTACAGGAAAATGATCGAATACGTAAAGAGTTTATCAGTAATGTATCACATGATTTTCAGTCACCATTGTTGAATATTCAAGGCTATGTAGATTTACTAAAGAATCCCTTGCTGACCGACAAGGAGAGGCAGGAATATACAACGATTATTGAGCTAGAAACGAAGCGTATGTCGACATTAACGAAGCAATTACTATTACTAACATCACTCGATCAATCTACAAGGCTGTTAAAGTGTGAGCCTTATCGTTTAGATGAGCAATTAAAGGAAACCGTAAGAAAATATCGCTGGCAGCTTGAAGACGCTAATGTACAATTATCGTATCAGCTTGAACCAGTAACATATGATGGCGATGCGGGGTTATTACAAAATGTGTGGGATAATTTATTGACAAATGCCATTAAATACAATGTCGAAGGTGGAGAAATTCATATTCACATACAACAATCTTCAACCTCAGTTGAAGTGCTTATTGAGGATAGCGGCATAGGAATGACTGCCGAGCAGCTACAAAAGGTATTTGATCGCTTTTATCGAGTAGATGCGTCCAGAACAAAGCAAGGTACTGGGCTTGGACTAGCCATCGTGAAGCAAATTGCTGAGCTACATGGAGGAACGGTTCATATGGACAGTGTTATAAATTCCGGTACGAAGGTGCGTGTCCACTTACCTAAACTGTAATGAGTAGTTCCTGTAAAGTTTATGTTTACAAGATAAACTGCTAAATAAGTTGAACAGCTTAGGGTATCGTTTGGATCAAAAATGGAGTATACGCCTTATTCGTCTTGCTGCAATTTTTGCCTTAACGCTAGGCATGTGGTTCTAAATTTACAATGATTTTCTTTATCGTAGGTGGGACAACTGCTTTGCTTTATTCAACGTTGTAACATTTATGGTAGATTAAAAAGAAGAAAAGAAGAACTAAATAATATACCGCGTCATCATCTTTAATAAGAGTGACACGGTATTTTTTATGAAGAACAGCTTTGTTTGGCTCGTTATACGGAAATTAACCCTACGTTAAGCTAATGAGTCCTTTATTTAATATTTTCAAGGGACTTCTTAAGCCATTTTGTTGCCTCCGTATAATCCTGTGCAACACCGTGTCCTTTTTTGTAAAGCATACCAAGCTGGAATTGTGCTTTTTGATGCCCTTGATTGGCAGCGAGTCGATACAGCTGGGCGGCCTTCGCAAAATCCTTTGGTACCCCTTGCCCATGACTGTGCATTTGAGCCAATTGATATTGTGCTTTGGCATGTCCCTTAGCGGCAGCTTGTTCAACCCATTTCGCAGCCTCAGTATAATCCTGTTCGACACCTTTACCCTTATCAAATAAATTACCGAGCTGATATTGAGCACCGGCATGTCCTTGGGTTGCAGCGAGTCGATAGCAGCGTCGTGCCTCCTCTAGGTCCTGCTCGACCCCTAATCCGTGCTCATATAATAACCCTAATTGATATTCAGACTGAATATGGGATTGATCAGTAGCGGCCCTCCACCATTTTACTGCTTCATCATAATTCAATTCAGCTTCATATACTAATCCGAGCTCGTACTGAGCATCAGCATAACCCTTTTCAGCAGCCGCTTTGAAGTAAGGGAGAGCTTCCTCTGGTTGCTGAAGGTGGTATATATATATACGTCCAAGCTCAAAGCCCGCACTTATATGTCCGTTGCTTGCGGCTAGCTGTAACCACTTTTTAGCTAAAGTTATATCGTTTTCTTTAACATAGAGCACACCGAGACAGTATTGGGCATTCAAGTGTCCTTTATGTGCTGCAAGCTTAAACCATTTTATAGCCTCTAGGCGATCATAAGGAATACCTTGTCCAGTGTTATATAGCATAGCCAATTGAAATTCTGCATTTGTATGGTCTTGAAGTGCAGCTAAATGGAACCATTGCGCAGCTTCTTCAAAATTTTGCGAGATGCCACGACCTTTAAGGTACATATAGCCAAGATTATATTGAGCACTAGCATCACCTGCTAATGCAGCCATTTCAAAATAGGTTATAGCTTCCTCATAGCTTTGCTCAACACCAGTCCCATTGTGATAAAGGAATCCAAGATTATTTTGAGCGCTTGTATTTCCTGAATTGGCTGCTAGCATGTACCATTTTGCTGCCTCGGAAAAGTTTAGTGGCATACCGAGTCCTTGATTGTATAGGACTCCTAGATTGTACTGCGCATCTGCGTTATCTAAATCTGCAGCCGCTTTATAATAGTGAGCGGCTTCTTCATAATTTTGGATAACACCGTGACCTAAATGATAGAACACGCCTAAGCTATAAAGTGCGTTTGCATCATTTTGCGCAGCGGCCCGTTCATACCACATTTTTGCTACTGCATAATCTTTCTTTACACCACGCCCTTGATTATAAAGAGCGCCTAGATTATATTGAGCACTTGCATTCCCTTGTTTTGCGGCAAGCTCAAACCAGTCTGCAGCTGTTTTATAAGCCTCGGTTGATTGGTCATCTTGAAGTAGCGTATTTATATCAAAAGCTGAAGTTATATCTTCAAAACGGGAGCTTTGCCGCATCAACTTTGTTTTGAAGGTACGGTCATAGCGTTCGATAAACCATTCGACAATATCACTTATATAATCTAAAACAATTTTTGCTGCCTTTGCCTCCACAACTTCACTTCTATTACTAGTAGTCATTTTGCTTACAAGATTCATTAATAAATAAATGCGACGTGGATGAATTTTGGTAACAAAGCTACGATTATTGAGTAATGATCGTCTATTTTTTAGCTTCGGTTCGGTATGCATTTCCAGCTTATAAAGTTCATATAAAACTTCCTCCAGTACTAGGAGTGATTTTTGAAGAGATAGAGCTGGCTTTGCAATGGCGAGCGAGCTAGCCTCCTGTAAATTTTTAGCCAATTTCACTAAGCACAAAGCTTTTAACTTCTTACATTGATCTTGGAGGATTTCATATTGTACAACGATAGCAATCACCTCTTTCGTAATATTCTTCTTTGTATGCTCTTCACTAAAAATCTGGATATTTAATTTGTTATTAGTTGATTTCTGTTCCGACTGGTTGAACTTTTGAGGATTAGCGATAGAGGAACAAAGGCTACATCACATCCTAGATAACGCCCTCGTGACCAATACCGTGCTGTTGCTGTCGGGACGGAAATCAACAATACATTACGATGATAGCCTCTTTTTTCATATATCGGGAAAATACCGTTATTGTTGAATTGTCGTCGATACATGATACTATTTGTTATAAGGAGATTTGTTGAAATTCAATAACGATTATTAGAGAGTGCATATGCCTAAGTTTCATATTATCCGGGGGATAGAAATGATGAAAAATATTGCAGCCATTATACCAGCCTATAATCCACAACAGTCACTTATAACCTATGTCCACCAATTATTAGCCACTACTATTAGTCAAGTTATTATTGTCAATGATGGTAGCGACCAAAAATATGCAAATGTATTTGAAGAATTACAAAAGATTGACGGCTGTCAAGTACTAGAGCATGACCACAATATTGGTAAGGGAGGCGCACTAAAAACAGCCTTTGCCTATGTAATGGAGCAAAGGGGGATGTTTCAAGGTGTTATAACAGTAGGTGCTCATAGCCAACATACTTTACAGGATGTGAAGCTAGTTTTAACAATGACAAAGGTATTTTCTGAAGGAATTGTGTTAGGCGTACGCAATTTCCATTCCTCGGACAGTACGTTTTTATCATATTGGGCTAATCGAACAACAAGTTTGTTTTTTGAAATCCTTTATCATAGAAAACTGATGGATACACAAACTGGTTTACGCTTTATTTCTAAAAAAGAGCTTCCGTGGCTGATGAAAGTAAAAGGTGAACGATATGACTACGACACTAATATGTTGGTTGCAGCAATTAAAAGAAAGTGTCCAATTTTCGAAGTAGAGATTGGTCAGTTACGAATAAAGAAAAATACAGTGATCCAGTATGATGAAATAACAAATGCAAGATCAATTATTGCTAAAATGCTTATGAATTATTTAAATCCAAGAGAAAATCACTATAGGTAAAGTAATATGCTAGGATAAAAATTACTCAAGAACGTAGCAAGTATAGAAAGAAGGAGAGCTATGATGATGGAATATTCAGATCAAGTGAAAAATCGTGTGAAACGGATGGAAGGTCAGCTACGTGGAATTTTAAAAATGATGGAAGAAGAAAAGGACTGTAAGGCAGTCATTACTCAATTATCGGCAGTACGCTCAGCAGTAGATCGTACAGTTGGTGTTATTGTTAGTACGAATCTTTTAGAATGTGTACAAAATGCTGAAGGTGATGGCGAGAAAATGAATGAAGCTATTCAAGAAGCAGTTAATTTAGTGGTGAAAAGCCGTTAAATAAAGGGAAGCCTATCTTATAAAAAAGATCATCATAAAACTCACTTTAAAACAGGTGAGTTTTTATTTTGTTACAAAAATATAGTTCAATTCGATACTTATATTTTATTTCAAGGTATTTATACCTAATGATTACGAGTTGCGCATTTAGTTAAAAGTCATGGATAGTGAACTTGGCCGATAGATTTGTAGTTCCTTTCTCTGTTATTCTAATTACAAGAATATAACAAATGGAAGGTGATTTATTGTGAAGAAATGGTTGATAAGCGGAGCAGCATTACTGATGTTAAGTCCAACAGCAGCCTATGCTCAACATGCAGACGCTCGCTCAGTAAATACTTCCTCTGTGTTTGCTTATAATGTAGTAGCTGATAATAAAGTAACAACTTGGGATCAATTCACAACAGAAATCGTAAAGCAATTAAATAATTTCGCTCCTGAAATTAAAATTACATATAGTGGATCAATGACTGATTTCAAAAAGAATTTTATGAAGTCCTTTGAAAAAGCACAGGAACAAGCAGTCTATGCGAGTGGTCATATGGAGAGTACGGCTATTTCAGCAGACTCAATGGGTAATGTGACATTTAAAGTGAAATATTTGACAAACCAAACGCAAGAAGCGGCTGTACAAAAAAAGGTTGATCAACTATTAAAAACGATTATTAAGCCTTCAATGAAAACAGAATTCGAAAAAGTAAAAGCGATTAATGATTATATTGTGTCAAATACTACATATGGTACTAAAACAAAGGCTAGTCCTCATAGTGCTTATGCATTGTTAATGGAAGGACAAGCTGTATGTCAGGGCTACGCGTTAACAGCTTACAAAATGTTAGAACAAGCTGGATTCGATGTAAAATATGTTGTTGGTACTGTTAATAATAACGAGGCACATGCATGGAATTTAGTGAAGATTGATGGTAACTGGTATCATTTAGATACAACATGGAATGATCCATTACCAAATCGTTTCGGTGCTTCTTCGTATGATTATTTTTTAGTAACGGATGCACAGCTAAAGAAAGATCATAAATGGATAGCATCAAATTATCCTGCTGCAACAAGTACAAAATATAACTATATGCAAAATGTTCATTTTGCATATCAGGTTAATAATACGCTGTACTTTAGCAATACGGCAGACAAAGATAAATTGTATACGCTGGATTTAGCAAGTGGTAACAAAACAAAGGTCATTGATAAACGTGCTTTGTATATTACAGGAGCGGATAACTTTTTATATTTCAGTGATTACAGTAACAGTGGCTATTTAACAAAATTAAATCTTAAAACATTAAAAACTGAGGTGCTCGTGAAGCAAGTAGTTTCTGATTTAAGAATTAATGATAATTATTTAGTTTATAATGTTAATGGCAAAGAACAGAAGCTTAAAATAAAATAAACTTCAAATATTCTTTTCTATTTATAAAATGACAGCACAAAAGGACTTCCGAGTGAGTCCTTTGTGCTTTTTTTGTATATAATGAAAACAGGAAAACGGTTGGAGGTGAGGATTTTGTGGAAAAAATTAGCCATTATTGTAATTTTAATTATTTTTATTGACCCCATTTATACGGCTGGTAAAGCAGTTGTACAACAAGTAATAACGTGGGCAAATAATGATGAAATAGAAACGGTGCTTCTTTCAACAAAGGACAAAATCATAGATGTTACTGCTAAACTTTCAGAGAATACCTCCATTGAAACGGCCACACCTATAGAAGAAAAGCCAGAAGGAGGAGCCGTTACAGCTCCTGTAGCTAAAAAACCTGAGGCAAAGTTAGTTGTAACAAATGCAAAGGAAATGGCTGATGCGATGTATGCGTACTATAGTAGTTTTTCACCTACGTTTGAGATTCAATATAAAGGCGATACACAACGAATTGAACAGTTAGTGGAAGAAGCCTATGAAAATGCTATAAAACGAGATGATTATGTATATGGACATATTAGTAAGCATTCAATTCGTTTTGAATATGGAAGAAAAACAGCCAAAATCTTTGGAGAGCAAAGTTATTTAATGACACCAGAACAGGCATCATTTGTTGAAATGAATGTGCAAGAGATTGTAGCCTCAATCAATAAGAAATCATTAAGTGATGTAGAGAAGGTTAGGGCTGTCAATGATTATATCGTCGCTAACACCGCTTATACGGATCAAACGAATTCTAGTCCACATAGCGCATATACAGTGCTTGCAGAGCATGGTGGCGTTTGTCAGGGCTATGCGTTGTTGGCTCATTCGATGTTACAAAAGCTAGGTATAGAAACGAAATATATCATAGGCTATGTCGGACAGGAAGGACATGCTTGGAATTTAGTAAAGCTGGATGGTCGATGGTATCACCTTGATACAACATGGAATGACCCGGTGCCTGATCGTAAAGGGGCGGTTCGCTATCAATACTTTTTAGTGGATGATCGCACGATGGCAAAGGATCATACATGGATTGCTAAAGACTACCCGAAAGCAACGAGTACAATGTATAGCTACTTTCATAATGTAGATTTCGCTGCACAAGTAGGGCAACAAATATTTTATAGTAATGTTGCTGATGATAATAAGTTGTACGTGCTTGATTTACAAACTGGTAAATCGAAACGTGTCACTAAATCACGTGCACAGTACATCGTTTATGCAGATGGCTGGCTATATTTTAGTAATTATTCACAAGGAGCGTATTTAACAAAGATTCGCCCGGATGGAAGCGGCGAAAAAGTATTAAATAGGGAAGAAACGAAGGATTTATTTGTGCAGGACAACTATTTATATTTCACGACAAATGAACTGAAAAAAATGGCGCTTTAACTTGATCAATAAAAAGATATGAGTGTCATGCCAGAAGATACACGGTATGTGAAGTGGTTGATTGGACGACTCCTTGGGGATTAGCGTCACAGATGATATGCTAGAGCGAGAACGCGAGTGAAAAGGCTCATCGGACGCGCCCAGGAAGCTTTGCTCTGTAGCAAAAGCGAAGCGGCAGCTACAAATGTTTTTTCTGTGCGAAAGCGAAGCGGCAGCTACAAAGCGTCCAGTCGGAACGGAAATTAACCCCTCGTTTTGCAGAAGAGTAGTACTTTGTTTAAATAGACACCTTGTTGTCATTGAATATAATAGTTTTCAACAACATGAAGAGCCTATGACATTACAAACTGTCATAGGCTTTTTTTGTTCGCTCTATAAGATAATGGATAGGTTGATGCTGACATAAAGAAATCTCAATTTCAGGATACATCGATTTCATTTCCTGTGAAAAAGTTTTAAAAATTAATGGATTATGCTTTATGGCACCACCATTACAATAAAGGTTGAATGCTTCGCCCTTATAATCAATTTTTTTCACCACAGCGCATGCAAGGAGTACTAATTCATGAGCAGCACGCATTGATATTTGAATAGCGCATGAATCCTTTTTGGTCACAGCCCCTGCCAAAAATGCACTCATTTTTGCAAGCTGCGCGTTTGTGTAGGATGGACGGAATAGCCAAGAAGCTAGCTCTGTAACATCTTGAATCCGTAAGTAATCATAGACGGCACTTTTCAATATGGTCGGCTCACCACGCCCGTCTTCCATGCGGAAAATGGCGCGTATAATTTCTTGTCCTAACCAATAGCCACTGCCTTCATCTCCTGCACGATGCCCCCAACCACCTGCACGTACGATTTGTGTACCATCATATGCGTACGCAATAGCTCCGGTTCCAGCAATAAGTAATGCGCCTGCCTGTCCAGCAGTAACGCCAAGTAAAGTAGCTTGTGCATCATTTTCTATAATAAGCGTATCTATCTTTAGCTGTAATGTAGATAGTGCACTATGAACGATTGCTGATACGGCTTCATGATCTTTGGCAGAATCAATCCCAGCCATTGCAAAGGTAGCAACAGCAATAGTTAAGTCATCTTGCTGTTGTAAAAAACCTTGCACATTTGCTAATAATGCTTGCAATATTTCTGTAGCAGCTGTAGCACCGATCGCTTGATAATTCGAGCCACTGCTTGATGTTGTATATTTTATTTCACCTGACTCGGCATGTACGAGCGCACATGCCGTTTTTGTAGCACCACCGTCAATAATAAGTAGCCATTCCATCATTGATTCCATTCCTCGAAAATTAATGTTAATTGTTTTTCTGCCTCAACAATTTTAGACTCTTTCAAACTAACCCACTCTTTAAGGTTATGAGTATTGGCCTTGGAGCGTTCAAGAGATTCTTTCATCGTTGCGGGCGCTGGACCACCAAGTAATGTACGTACACCAACGAAAGTTTCTGGTTTTAACGTGTTATAAAAATCTTCCTCAGAAATTTTTAATGGCTTACCAGTAATTAATTTAGATTGTGTATTGGCAAGACCCCATGTAAGACTTGCTAGAGATTCCTCCCCATGAGAGAGCAATACTTTAATACATTTACTAACAATACTATGTGCTTGGCGAAAGGAAATCCCTTCAGAGCGTACAAACGTATCTGCGAGCTCTGTCACATTGGCAAAGCTATTTTCTGCTCGATTTCTTAGTTTTTTCTTGTTTACATCCATCGTGACAACAAGTGAACCAAATAGTTTGTAAATACCTATTAAACGGTCGATCGCGCGCCATAAATAAGGTTGCATATCATCCTCTGTGTCTACGATATCTCCAAAAGGTGTATTATGTACCATTTGTAATACTGTACTAGCATCACCAACAACCGCTGATAGCAATGAACGTGTATGCTCTATCGAAACAGGATTGCGCTTTTGTGGCATGATAGAGCTAACTTGCACGTACGGGCTTGCTAGCGTAAACGCATTGAATTCCTGTGTAGCCCAAAGTAAGAAATCTTGGGATGTGCGGCCAAGATTAAGTGCCGCAAGTTGCACGATACTTGCTGCCTCCGCAATATAATCTGCTCCAGCAACAGCATCCCACGCATTTTCGATAATATCATCGAATGCCAATAACTCACACATGCGCTCTCGACTAATATTGAAACCTGTTGTCGTTAATGCCGCGGCCCCCATACTACTGCGATTCACCGTTTTATAGACATGCTGTAAACGTTCAAAATCTCGTTCAAGTTGATCGATGACAGCTTTCAAATAATGCGCAAAGGTTGTTGGCTGTGCTTGCTGCGTATGTGTATAGCCAATCATAATCGTATCAACGTGCTCCTCAGCCGCTGCGATTAAATCATCTCGTAATGTCAGTAATTCTTGCATAAGCAATAACAATTTTTTTCTTAAAGTCATGCGATAGATGGCAATGCCCATATCATTACGACTTCTACCAATGTGAAGATTCCCTGCAACATCACCAGCAAGCTCTATTAATTTATTTTCGATGCGGAAAAACAAATCCTCATATCGCGGGCTGTAATCCTCTATACGATAATAGTTCAAGTCTAGTTTTTTTAAAGCAGTACCAATTTCTTTAGCTTCTTCTTGTTTAACTAGACCCTGTTCTTCTAACATTTTTAAGTGTGCAATATTGATTTGCAACATAATTGTTAAAAAGTTTTTCTTGGCTTCATCGTAAGCCGGTTGCAAGACAATTTTACGATAAATATTGGAAGGGAAGATCATCCCATCTTCTCGCTGGGTCTTGTTGCGGAAATCTTCAAACATAGTTATTGCCTCCTAGTAGATTAGCAGTTATATGGCCGAACCAGCACTGCCTTTAGATAACTTCTCGGAAATAATCAATACAATTAAAATTAAACAAATTTGTAAGACACCGTATGCACAAGCAGTACCAAATTTAAAAGAATACAATTTTTGAAATATCGCCACTGATAATGGGATCGTTGACGTACTGTAAAGAAGAATAGACGCTACGAATTCGCCGAAGCTTTGAACAAGTGCTAGTAATGTACCCGCCAAAATGCCCGTAAATGTAAGTGGTAGTACAATACGTCTAAATGAATACCACCATGTTGCACCTAAACTTCGTGATGCTTCTTCGATAGATTGATCTAATTGCACAAGTGATGCAGATGTCGATCGGAAAACAAGGGGTAAATGTCTAATAAAATAAGCTAACGGCAAAATCCAAAATGTCCCGATAAGAACTTGATTAAAAGAGAATATATTTTCCGTACTAAAGGCTGCGATCAAATTGACAGCTACAACCGTACCCGGCAATGCCCAAGGAACCATGATTAAAATATCGAGTAATGTTTTACCTTTAAAATTTAAGCGCACCATAGCATAGGCTGCAGCAACACCGAAAATGATATTGCCGAGCGTGGCAACAATCCCCATTTGAACAGAATTCCAAATCGGCCGCCACGTCCGTTCATCTGTAAAAAGAGCATAATAATGATCTAATGTATAATCTGTTGGGAGAATTTGCGTTTTCCATGCACCATCAACGGAAAATGAAATTAATATAAGCACTAAAATCGGCAAAATTAAAATTAATGTACCTATGAAAGACGCAATAGTCGCCATAACTTTCATGCCTCTTGAAGACACTTCGGATCGATGAACACTAATACCTTTGCTAAGATTTTGGTAATTTCTGCGGTTTTGATACCAGCGCATAATAATTAAAAAGGTAATGGACACAAAGGATAAAATCATAGATTGTGTCGCTGCCATATTTAAATTCCCATTCGTGCGTGATAAATAGATTTGCATGGTCATCGTACGTTCAACACCGAACATTAAAGGTGCAGTATAGGATGCCATAGAAATCATAAATACGAGTAGGGATGAGGCAACAATCGAGGGTGTTAACATGGGCAGAATAACCTTTGTCCATATTCGTACACGCCCAGCACCTAAACCAGTTGCGGCTTCTTCTAAAGCTGGATCAAGACCTTTTATAGCTGCCGAGGCGGTTAAGTAGAAGTAAGTGTACATAGTGAATGTATGTACGACGATAACCCCCCATATGCCTTTTAATGAAAATGGAACTTGCTGTAAACCGAATAGGTGCTGAAACGCACGTGGGAAAATCCCACTCTCTCCATACAAAAATGTAAAGGACAGCACACCTACTAGCGGCGGTAGAGCCATGGGTACCAATACTAAAACAGAGAGTATCCGTCTGCCTGGGAAATCATAGCGTTCCAGTAAAAATGCCATAGTTACACCGACGATTGCACAGCAAATAACACTGATAACGGATATATAAATACTAGTCCATAATGCTTCTATATTTGCTGGGCTAGCTATATTAAAAAAATTTTTATAATTAGATAGTGCATCATCACCAGAAAAGCTTTCTGTAAAAGTTTGATAGAACGGGTATACTACATAGGCAAACAACACTAAAAATAAAGGTGCAACTAAAATATAGACAAACCAATTTGAGCTAGATAGTCGTGTCCATGCATTTCCTTCAGAAGGATTGAGGTGTGTTTTCTCCATGTTGTTACCCTCCTATTCTCCCAAAAAATACAGTGAATCTTGGGCTATATTTAAGGTGATGTCTTCACCAATTTTTTTAAGTTGACCGTTCATATTGATAATCATTACTTTTAGTGAAAAATCTAGACATTCTACAATGTAGTTCACACTTATTCCTGTAAATTCAACAAAAGTGATTTTACCTGTTAATGTGTTTTCACCAGTACCTTGATTAATGGATTCAGGGCGAATAGAAATAAATACTTTGTCTCCAATCATATGCGTTAAAGTGGGGGAGCTCTGTTGCTTTCGCCCAGTCAAAACAAGTCCACTTGCCGTTTTTACTTGTATATCGTCACCATTAACAGCATCAATTGTCGCCTCAATTAAGTTTGTCTCACCAATAAAATCTGCGACGAAGCGGTTAGAAGGTCGATTATAAATTTCTTGAGGAGTACCGATTTGTCTGACGTTCCCATTTTCCATGACCATGATCCGATCTGACATGGACATAGCCTCCATTTGATCATGCGTAACATAGATGGTTGTAACACCAAGCTCGGATTGAATACGTTTTATTTCTACGCGCGTTTCTTCGCGTAATTTAGCATCTAAATTCGACAATGGCTCGTCTAACAATAAAATATCGGGCTCTATTACAAGTGCTCTTGCCAATGCAACCCGTTGCTGCTGACCACCAGATAATTCATTAATTTTCCGATTCCCATATTGCGATAAATGAACAAGCCCTCTAATACGGTCGACCTTTTGTTTGATTTCCGACTTCGAAAATTTTCTTACTTGTAATCCAAAGGCGATATTTTCATCTACCGTCATATGTGGAAAGAGGGCATAATTTTGAAACACCATACCGATATTCCGTTTATTAGGTTGAAGCCTTGTCACATCAAAATCATCAAAAAGAATTTTCCCTTCTGTTGGGTAATAAAAGCCGGCTATCATTCTTAGTGTAGTCGTTTTCCCACAACCACTTGGGCCGAGGAAGGTGAAAAATTCACCAGCTTTAATATGAAGATCTAAATTTTTTACGCCATGAATGTGACCGAATTTCTTAGAGACATTTTTTATTTTGACACTTTTCAACTGAAATGCTCCTTTCTCGTTAAAAAATTAGTTACATGAAGCCTCGAGCAAACATATACTCGAGGCTTAAAAATATGCGCAATATTCGTAGGTGTTTTTGAGGTCAAAAATCTTTAATAATCGGTCACTTTTTTCCGCGTCCTTTAATATTGTTATCCCAATACTCCATCCATTCTGCTTCTTTATCAGACATGAGTGTCCAGTCTATATCAAAAGTTTTTAAGTCTAATTCTTTATACCACTCAGGCATTGAAGCTTTATCGATATCTGAGCGAGTAGGAATTTGATAGTAATCGTTTGCTAGTTGAGTCACCATTTCTTTTTCAAATAAGAACTCTACGAAGAGCTTTGCATTTTCTAAGTTTTTAGCATTGTTAACAACAGCAACACCATCAACTAAAATCGGTGCACCACTTTTCGGATAAATATAATCAAACGGATAATCAGTCGTATATTTCTTTAATAAAATATCTTGCAAATTCCATAAAGAAACACTGCCTTCTTGTCTTGTCATCTTTAAATAAAGTGCATTCGGATCTTGTGTATATTCCTTCGTGTTGGCATCTAATTTTAATAACCAATCATAGCCTTTCTCAGGTGTATCTGCACCTTGACGTAAAATCATAGATGAATAAATAGTACGCATCGTCCCAGATGCTAACACACCACGAATTAAAATTTTATCTTTCCACTTTGGATCTAATAATTCATCCCAATCTTGTGGACCTGTTTCTTTCTTTAACACATCGCTATTAATCATAATAACTTCTGGCAGTAACATTTCACCAAACCAACGACCATCCGCATCTTTATAAGCTGCATCAATGGAGTCGTTAAAACTAGGCTTCCAAGCTTGAAGTAAACCTTCATTGGCACCGACAGTTAGTGCAGATTGCGTACCGCCCCACCAAAAATCAGCCTGAGGATTTGCTTTTTCGCCACGTAGGCGTTCTAAAATTTGCTGTGCGCCCATCGTTAAAAATTCCACTTCAATGTCCGGGTACTTTTCATTAAACTGATCGATTACTTTTTGCACCATTTCTTCATCGCGCCCTGTATAAATAACAAGCTTTCCAGATGGCTTAGCTGCTACATCGGTCTTTTCAGAACTGGACGTTTTGTCGCTATCTTTTGTAGTAGCCTTGTCACTACTACAAGCAGCTAAGACAAGAAGCATCAGCACAAGTAAAAAACCGAAAATACGTGTTTTCTGCATAATCTTCCCCCTCCCCAATAGTGAAAAACTTACATACTATTAGTATAATCCATAGACCGCACATTAATGTTAGAATAATTAAAAAATTATAATTATATTATCTTAGCTAAGATTTCAAGTATAAGAGTTTTGAGGATAGAATATCGAAAATGTAAGTGAACAATTGATTTTGAAAGGGATCCCTAAATCATGATTCTAGGGGTTCAGTTGTGATCCGCTCTCTATCAAGGAGAGAATAGGAATCCTCAAAATTTTTTAAGCGAGTCGGTGCATCACACTGGGCGAGTAGATATATTGCTGCACTACTCGCTGTAATTAAATTTGCCGTTTTCATTACCTAGTAGTTCATACAGAAATTAAAGGAGATGGATCAAAAAAATGATCCATCTCCCTAACTAATGTAGATTAAAGTATTTACTTACTGACAGGCTCTAAAGATTTTCCCTTTTGTCGTCGCTGCGAAAGTATTGTCGGTAACATCATACCTAAAATAACTAAAATAATACCCGCTATTTGTAAAGAAGTTAATGGCTCATGGAGAACAATAACAGAAACGGTTACGGCAACGGGCAACTCCATAGCACTTAAAATAGAGGCAAGAGCTCCGCCCACTTTCGGAACAGCTATAGAGAATAAATAAATTGGCAAAATAATACCAAAGAGACCTAGTGCTAGTCCGAATTTCCATAACCCCCCGGCGAATAATTTGCCGTTCCAAAGAACTTCAGGGTTTAGGAAAATACTAATCATGATAAGAGCGACAAAGGAAACAATCAACACGCGTGAGGTCGTTGTAATACCTTCCACGTGACGAGAGTTAAATTGAATAAAGCAAGCAAAAGTAAAGGCAGCAGCAAAACCTAATAGCCAACCTTGAATAGGAATATCGCTCAAATCTACATTTAGTACGCCAGCGGCTAAAATCGTTCCAGCAAATAATACAATGATGGAAATCACTTCAGTCCGACTTGGTAAGCGTTTATGAAGGGCACAATCTATTAATAAGCCAATCCACGTGAATTGGAAGAGCATTACTACTGCAAGAGAGGCTGGTAGATACTTTAATGATTCGCCGTATATAATTCCTGTAGTTCCGGTAAATATCCCGGCGCACACCAAAATAAGCAGTCCCTTTTTAGAGAGCTTCGGTAATTGTCTTTGTGTTACTATAAAAATTGTTGCAACAAGCATAAAGCCAATAATATATTGACTCGATACTGCCTCTCCTGTTGTAAAGCCATGCTGCATAGCTACTTTGACAATTGTCGATAGTACACCGTAGCTACTAGAAGCGATGACAATTAAAAGAGGATAAAATAAATTTTTCTTCATGTTTTTTTTTCACTTCCTAAAATTGCTTCACCATATGATGAAATGGTTCATCGATTATGGACCATGGCTCTGTAATGACAAAGCCCATGCGTTCATAAAGGCGACGAGCGTCCTCTTTTTCCGTTTCAACATTTAATGATAATTTTGAATAGCCTCGTTTTTCTGTTTCCTCTATGGCAAATTGCAGTAATAATGTTCCTATTCCTTTACCACGAGCTTCTGGTGCTACACAAATAGTATCAATATAATATTCATCTTCATGAGCCTCTTTATCGATGATGATGGATGGCGCATTTTTTTCTTCAAGCCATTTTACGAGATTTGCATCCATATGAATGGCTTCGACACCATTATAAAAAACAAGAATTCCTAATACTTGTTCATTCAGGGCAGCAACAAAAGTATTTAAATAGGAATGTCGATTGTCCTCACGCTTAAATAGTACAGTAAGTTCTTGTTCAACGGCTTTCGCTGTTTGTTCACCTGTTAAACGGTTGGCAATATCACCAATCGCATCAATAATTAATGGTACAACGGCATGGGCATCCTGTGGTTGCGCTTGTCGAATTGTAATACTCATTGTCAAAATCCCTACCTTTCTATAGGCAAGTATAACAAAGATAGGGGATGACTCAAGTTTTTGAGTAAATGGGGATATTTTGATGGCATCATTAACTTCTTTCGGGGTGCCAAATACTTGCCGTAAGAAGTTAAAGTCTCCGGCGAATGTCTTGGAATCGGAAGGGAGTGCTTTGTGCCAAGGCATAATTGATTATTTTTCCGAAAGTTTAAAACTTTATACGACATCAATTTTCATGTTAATCTATAATGACTAGAGTTTCGGGAGGACAACAATGACAAAGGAAGATAAGGATTATATTTTAGTTTATGGGGATGCTTTTATTGACTATATCGCTGATGATGTAACAAATACATCTTTTACTAAATATATGGGTGGTGCAACAGTAAATGTTGCTGCGGGAATTAGCCGTATCGGTGCTCCATCTGCGTTAATTACAATCACAGGAGATGACGAAGGATCTCAGTTTGTTCGAGATGGCCTTGCACAAGAAGGGGTCAGCCTGGATTATGCGGTATTTAACCCTGCGAAGCGTGTTAGCGGTGTCTATGTACATTTAACGGAAGCATGTGAGCGAATTTTTAAGGATTATGTCGATGAGACGCCAGATTTACAAGTAGAAGCAACACAATTAAATGAAGCAGCTTTTAAACATGCATCTGCTTTAACTGTGTGCTCAGGTACAATGTTCCATCCTACAGCCCTTGATACTACACGTGCTGCTGTAGAGATGGCAAAGGAAAAAGGGGCAATTATCGCAATGGACGCGAATATTCGCCCTCTACGCTGGAGCAGTGAGCAGGTTTGCCGTGAAACGATCACGTCATTTTTTGAGCACGTAGATATTTTAAAGGTTACTGATGAAGAATTATTTTTCCTTACAGAAACAACTAGCTTGGAAGAGGGCATTGAGCAATTAAACAGCTATTTAGTGCCCATTATTTTAGTAACAGTAGGGGAAAATGGCACATTTGCGGTATTAAATGGTGAGGTTATCCATGTACCGACAGAAAAGGTTGTGCCAGTAGATACTACAGGTGCTGGAGATGCATTTATGGCTGGTGTATTACGCGATGTTCATTACAATGGTTTACCTACAACAGAAGAGGAACTTGTTCGTTGTGTAAGCTTTGGCAATAAGCTGGGTGCTTTAGCAGCTACTAAAGCAGGGGCATTAACAGCTCTTCCATTTTATGATGATATTAAACATTTACTTAAATAGTCGTTTGGAGCGTGCATACAATGGAGAAAAATTACGATGTATTAGTGAAGGATCGATTATTCTTTGGCGGTGCAAAAGATGCAGATTTAGCTTTTGAACAAGAAACGGTTGATATCGTGATTGATGTTCGAGTAAATGGCTTATCTAAAGAGGAGCAAGAAGCGGCTTCATATGCGTACAAGCATATGCCAATTGCAGATGAGTACAAGCATATGCCAATTGCAGATGAGTACATAGAAGTTGCACCATCAATTGAAAAAGTTGCGAAAGAAATTGTTTCTGCCTATGAGAATGGACAAAAAGTGTACTTCCATTGCGGAAGCGGGGGAGGTCGCGCAGGAGTGGCTGCCACTGCTGTATTAATGGAGCTTGGCATGGCCAATTCTCTAGAGGAAGCGGAAGGGGCGGTAAAGAAAGCCCGTCCACAAGTAACAATTCGTCCAAAAATGGCAGATGCTTTGCAGAAGCTATACAAATAAAAGAGAAGATGTACCAATAGTTTTTTCAACTTTGGTACATCTTCTTTTTTATAATAAATTGGTTTATTTTTGAAAATATCATTCACTTTTATGTTTGTAAGTTAAAAATACAAAATTAGGAGTGAATCAATTGACTACATTTACACCCTTACAAGAGGCTCAAGCCTTTACTGAAGCTTTTTTACTGTCTAACGAGCAGGTATCTGTAAACCATCCTTATAAGAAGGATAAAGGTCGATATCCACGAGTGCGGAAATTTTTCCAAAATCATTTATTAAATGGTACAAATGATGCGTCAACCTATCAACAAGGTGTTGGGCAATTAATGATGTTCTGTGCCCAGTTCGCTCAACAAAAGGCATTGGTTGGAGAGCGTGATGCAGTTTACAAAGAAGTGGTTAATGCTGTTATTCCTAAACTTTTGAAAAGAACTTATAATTTCCCGTCAATCAATCCATTAGCAGGCTTTATTTATCTTGGTGTAGCGATGCTTAAAAAGTTAGATGAGTCTCAAAGCGATGTATCACTTTCTAATGTGGATGAGTTGTTAGATCGATACCGAGACTATTTTGCTAATGAAGTATTAAGTTCTAAAGAAAACTATTCTTTAATGTATCATCGGACTCCGTCTGCTTGGACATATAATGACTCAGAAAAAGCGTACCGTTTTGCTACTGGACCATATTCGGGTCAAATAGGATACTGGATAACTACAGCAGATATATCCACAGATCCTCAAAAAAAATACTTAGAGATGCCAACAGTTCTTGATAGCTCAGGACAAGTTTCTTTTGCTGGTATTCAACCAGGAACAAGTGATAGAGATTATATAGATCACCATTCCTATTTCAACACTAAAAACGAGCGATTTATTCTTAACGAATCGCTAAATACAATTGCATTATGGATGGCGGCACATGTTTATGATGTAAAAGTGAATAAAACTGGGGCTTCATTAAATCCTGCATATAACTTGAAAAATGCAATCAGAGATGTTCTTAGCTATACTCATTGGGGTTCCAATACGTTAGTTGCTAATGATGCTAAAGGGTGCTTCCAACAAGAGCCATTTAACGATGCATTAACTGCTAAAAGAGTTCTGCCGGTTCATGGATATTCCGAAGTAAACTTAACGAATAATATGCTGCGATCTCGATTTGATTCTCCGGCATATAATACATTTGCAATAACATTCTTACAAATCTTTGCAAGCTTGATTGAAAATCCAACAGTATCATCATGGTACAATCTTGTTCCAAATTCTGATTCAGATTCTGGAATTATGGTAGTTCAGATGATTAATACTTACCAAGATATATTTACAAACTATTCAATTATTAAAAATACTTTAATAAATAATTCGTTTAGCCAAGCTAAATATTGGGGTATGTACATTCCAGAAAACGCAATGTTAGGTTCATCCGAGTTGATTAAAAATCCATGGCAAATACCTAATAAGGGTGAGGGGATCAATCAAGCCATGGTCGGATTGTTCAATGTTTATCCTGGATTCGCAGGTCAAGGATTTACAAGTATTAATAAAATCGGGGAAGCAATTAAACTCCAGCTTGAAGTTGGTCGAGCATTACATGGTCAAAATGCCTTCCCATCACACGGTCGTTCAGGTCTTTGGGATTTAGCTCGCTTAGATATATTAGCAGATGCTTCAAATACAGATGGAACTGTTAGCTCGGCTACAGACCTAACTACTACTGATAAAGAATCTCCAAACTGTGCTGGAGCACGTCGCACATTCTACACTTTAGCAATGGCGTTAGCAGTCGATGGTTGTAAAGGTTTTGAGTCGAATTAATGCATACCCGATTTAAGTGGAAGAAACATATGGATGATATTTGTTGAATTGATTAGAGTGAAGGCTAAGTGAATTCTTGGAGATCAGCGTCTCGGATGAGATCTTGTAGCGCAAGCGATGCGACTCATTGGACGCCCCAAGAAAGTGCTTAGCCGGATTATTTTTAACAGCCGATACATAAATTTGTGCTATACACATTAGAACAGATTTTGTTATAGTGATAATATAACAAAGATGAGGTGAATTATATGATGGAGGAATTAGCGAAAGTTCCATGGGCAGTCATCGCACCACTAATAGTCGTTCAATTTATTTTAATGATTGTAGCTTTAGTTGATTTACGTAAAGTCCATGCAACAAATGGCCCTAAAGTTTTATGGGCGCTTCTTATTATTTTTACAAATATTATTGGATCGATTGCGTACTTTATAGTTGGGAGAAAACAATCATGACGATATTACTTCAGGTAGCAGGACTTACAAAGCAATTTGCAGAAAAGGTAGTTGTGGATGGGATTGAGTTCGCTTTAGAAAAAAATACATCGACAGCTTTAATTGGACCTAATGGCGCTGGCAAAACAACGACATTATCGATGCTAACAGGTTTATTAAAACCAACCTCCGGAAGTGTAAAAATGCTAGATGGTCATTTAAGAGCTAATATTGGTTTCTTGCCACAATATCCGCAATTCTATCCTTGGTTAAGTGCGTTAGAGTTTACTGAAATGGCGGCAAAGTTAAATGGTGTGCCAGCAAAAAAAGCACAAGCAGAAGCCAAAAAAACACTTGAGTTTGTAGGTCTTGGTAATGATTTAAATAAGAAAATTTCTACGTTTTCTGGTGGCATGAAGCAACGGCTTGGCATTTCCCAGGCAATTGTTCATAAGCCTAAATTACTGTTATTAGATGAACCTGTGTCTGCATTGGATCCAGTAGGTCGTAGGGAAGTTCTTGATTTATTGAAGGGCTTACAGCAGGAAACGACGATTTTATATTCGACACATATTTTAAATGATGCTGAGGAGATGACAGATCAATTACTGTTTTTACGTGATGGAAAGCTAGTAGAGCAGGGGACATTACGTGAAGTTCGACAATGTTTCGAAGAATCAAATTATGTTGTAGAATTTAGCACTGAAAAAGAGGCACAACTTTTTGCCAGTCAATCTGAACTTAGAGGAAAAGCTAAGGGCAGTTATGTATATATAGAGATTATTGATGAACAACCAAGTATGCAGGGCCTGCTTCAACATTTGAGTAGTTGTCCTTATGAAATACGAAAAGTAGAGCGTCAAACAGCATCGCTTGAAGAGATTTTCATGAAGGTGGCGAGAAAGATATGAGAGGATTTACTGTACTACTTCAAAAGGAATTCAGAGAAGCTTGGCGAAGCTGGAAGTTTTTATGGATACCTCTTGTATTTGCTTTGCTCGGTATGAGCGATCCACTGACGAACTATTATATGATGGATATTTTAAATGCTGTTGGTAACGTACCAGAAGGCTTTGAAATGTTGATGCCAGAATTAATGCCAGTGGATTTATTACAAGCTTCCATTGGACAGTTTCAAACGATAGGTTTACTCGTATTAATGGCAACTTTCGTAGGCACCATAAGTAAAGAAAGAGCGAGTGGAATGGCTACTTTATTGTATGTCCGTCCAATATCGTTCGGCGCTTATTTTATGAGTAAATTTATCGTCATGAGTACTGTTGGCCTTGTTAGTGTTTTAGCTGGTTTTACCGCGAGCGTATACTATACGGTCGTGCTTTATGGGACATTTGAGATAGGGACACTTATGGCAAGCTTTTTTACGTATTTTTCTTGGCTGCTCTTTGTGATAGCCGTGACATTAATGATGAGTGCAACTTTTAAAACAGTGGTAGCAACAGCATGTGCATTTGCTATCATATTTATTGGGCAAATATTGGATGCTTTAGTTGGGGCATTTTGGACAATATCACCATGGAAATTACCGGTATATGGTGTTCAATTAATGAGGGGCACGATGGAGATGTCGGATTATTGGTGGAGCCTATCTATTACATTAGTTATCACCATAATTTGTATGGGTATAGGAATTTTGACAATGAAGAAAAACGCATCGATGACGAAAATTTAAAGGAAGTATGGAGGTAAAAATCCGCGTAAACTTTTAACATAGGGCACGAGCATTAAAACCAGCGGCGCTATCGATGAAAAACTGTAGCGGATTTTTACTATATTATTTTTTAAAGCATACGAGCATTCATCAGCAAAATAAGACCGACGAAAAACATTGCCCATGAAAGAGCAGAACTTGTGCTTTTATCAAAAAGCGCTTGTATTTTTCTTAACAGCTTATTCATAAAGCGTTTGAACAGTATGTGTAAGCAGAGTAATAGGATCGCTGGCGTAATCATTATTAGGTTATATCCCGCTATGATGGGCAACCATTCGTAAAAGGCTAAATGATTGCTCGTTAAAATACCTATTGCTGCAAAATAGGGTAAAGCTGTTGCCACTTCTAAAAGAGAAGTCGTAAATCCTAAAGCAATCATTGCTCCTATACTAAACGATTTCGGCTTAGGAGATCCCGATGTTTTTTTCTTTGGTACTAACCAACTTCCGACAAATAATATTGCCCCTACAATTATCATTACTAATCTAGCAGAGTGATTATTTAATGCATTTGCAATTGGATCAAAAATAACATCTAAGCCAAGCATCAAAAAAATACCGGTACTAAAATAAAATAAAACTACTGTCGTTAAATAAGTTAATAGCAGTCGACTTTGTTGTTTTTTTGCCACAAGCAATACATATACAGTCACACCGATTATAGCAGGGCTCAACGTATCTAATATAGCTAAGACACCAATTACCGATAACGTCTCTATACTCATTGTTGGAGATCACCTTCTAGCTATTTTTAACTTCATATATCGTAAAAGCATGTTCAATTAAATGTAAGAAAACTTCCTCTAACGGATACAATTCAACTTGTTCAGACTGTAAAGAAAATTTCTTTATTCACGTTTAATAATGCGTTGCACTGATTCTGATCCGCATTATAATTTCTTCTCAATTCCTTCAATCGACCTAATAGATTCTATTCTAAAGATTGTGGATCCTTCTGTTTTGGCTGTCGGCAATAAGAGACCAATTTATTCATCATAACATTTCTAGTTGTTTAGAAGCTTCATGAATGACAAGAAAAAGAAAATCCCCCTTTTTGGTTATTACCAATATTATACATACCAATCCGATAATATTCAAAAAAACGTTGCATAACGTTCAAGTCTTTTAGCAGGTGTTTGGACACTGTCAAAAAGTAGCATAAATAAATGGCCCAACGCCTCCAGGAAAGCACCCAATTAAAACGAAAATCAACCCCACGTTAAGCAACAAGGCTATATGATGTAATTACTTATCTTGGAATATCCATAACTTAGGAATATAATGGAGTTATGAAACAGAATTTGTCTAATAACTCGGAAAATATGAAAATATAAGTAGGAGGAAGTGGAAAAATTGGCTACAGAAAATTCCGATCGCTTTCTTACAGCGTTTAATCGGATAGATCATAGGTTAAGAGATATTGTTGGCGCAAAGGACTTTATGCCCTTTTATCGTCTTATCGATCAAGCGAAAAAAAAGGAAGTACTAATTCGTAAATACGAAGACGATTTGCGCTCGTATGCAGATTTACGAAATGCAATTGTTCATCATCGCACATCATTAGAGTATGTCATCGCTGAACCACATATAGATGTTGTGGAAAGAATTGAATATATAGATGCAACACTTGCAAAGCCAACACTTGTTGGCCAAATGTTTCATAAAAAAGTATTAGTTTTTCAGGAAAGAGATTCATTAAAACATGTCTTAAAAGTTATACGTCATCGTAAATTTACACAGTTTCCCGTATATTATAAAGATCAATTTAAAGGGCTTGTAACGACAGTAGGAATTACAAATTGGCTAGCTACGATGATGGGAGGCGATCAAATACCTAAGAAGATTCCGTCTTTACATGATATTTTGTTGCATGAAAAAAATAAGGTGAATTATAAATTTGTGAGTAGATACATAACGATTTACGAGGCCGAAGAAATTTTTAAACAAGGTGTGGAGCGGGGACGTCGCTTTGAAGCTTTATTAATAACGGAGCATGGTAAACCACATCAAAAACTAATCGGCATTGTTACGCCATTAGATATTGTAAAAATAGATTAAGCAAGACGAGACAAGCTGTTAAGAGCTTGATCGTCTTGCTTTATCTTTCATGCTTATATAGAGGGAGCCGTTTGTTTGAACCTGAGCAAAATAAACATCCTCAACGGCTTGGACATTTTGCTTTTTCAGCTTTTTCATAAGCCAATCTTCAGTCAATTCAAGTTCAACTAAATTTTCATAAATAACCTTACCGTCAGAAAGCACTTCTGTTGGTATATAGGTTGGTGGCGTAACATCAGCTTTAACATCTTGCTTTGTAGCCGGTTGCTCAGCGGGTCTTGGTAACACACTTAATTTACCCGTCGTTTCAAGTAATGCATATTGGACATCTTGTATTGAGAATATGGCCTGTTCCCGTAGCATCATCGCTAACTCATCCATATGCAGACGATTTTTCTTTAAGGCTGACTCTAAAATAATTCCGTTTTGAATTAGGATTGTTGGCTTGTCATCAACAATTACACGAGCTTTTTTAGATTTAATAGTAATGATAGTCATAATATAAGTTAAGATGCTCCACCAAATGAGGGCAATAAGACCATCTAAAAAGGGTGTTTCAGCCTGTGCTGCTATTTCAGAAGCAATGGAACCGAATGTGATACCTGTTGTATAGTGGAAGAAGGTTAGTTGCCCAAGCTGTTTTTTTCCTAGTAATCGGGTGACGATGAGTAAAGCAAAGAAGGAAAGTGTTGCCCTAAGTATCATTTCCCAAAAATCAGCTTTAAAAAATTCGTCTATATTCATACATAAATCACTCCCTTAAAACTGCTATTTTCAATGAATAGCTTGTGCAAAAAGGACAATTGTATGCGACGATCTCTTATAATGAAAATTTACAAAGATTAGAAAGGGAGGTGGCGGCATGAATAAACAAAATGGGAATTTAAACAATCCTGTCTATCCAATTATGATTGCAATAGCTGTTGCGCATCTTATCAATGATACAATGCAAGCTGTTATTCCAGCGATGTTCCCGATATTGAAGAGTGATTTAGGGCTAACTTTCACGCAAATAGGTCTTATTTCGTTCGCATTAAATATGTTTGCTTCTGCTCTGCAGCCTGTTGTTGGTTTTGCTAGCGATAAAAAGCCGATGCCATACGCACTACCGATTGGGATGGCAAGCTCATTTATAGGCATTGCTATTATAGCGTTCACATCACAATATTGGATAATTATTATCGCAGTATTATTTTTAGGGTTTGGCTCAGCTATTTTCCATCCTGAGGGTTCCCGTGTTTCATTTATGGCAGCAGGCTCGAAAAGAGGACTTGCTCAATCAGTTTATCAGGTTGGAGGGAACTCTGGGCAAGCACTCGCACCACTGATTAGTGCTTATATTTTTGATATTTTTGGGCAACGTGGTGCAGCAATTGTCTTAGTAGTGGCAGCTATAGGTATTGTTATATTGAGCAAAATTGCAGCGTGGTATAGAAAGCAGCTAGAGCAAGAACGTATAGCAAAGAAAAAACGAGTATTAGTTTCGAACTTGCCTCCATTAACAAAGAAACAAGTAGGCATTGCGTTGACGTTACTATTTACGATTATTTTTGCGAGATCATTTTATACAACTAATATTACAAGTTTTTATGTGTTTTATTTAATGGATCATTATGATGTTAGTCTTCGTCTTGGGCAAATATTAATTTTCACCTTTATGGCCTTTGGCGTCGTTGGCACATTTTTCGGAGGTTCATTATCCGATCGAATTGGTAGAAAAAACGTAATTTTACTGTCCGTTGTTGTGCCAATGCCATTTTGTTTGGCATTGCCTTATGTACCGTTATGGGCAGCAATGATATTTTTAGTGATTATCGGTACACTCATTATGATTAGCTTCTCAGTAACAGTTGTCTATGCACAGGAGCTTGTTCCAAAAAAAATTGGAACAATGGCTGGTTTAACAACTGGTTTTGCTTTCGGAATGGGCGCAATCGGTGCGATGGTAATTGGTGTATTAATGGATCATAGGGGTATTGATTTTACGATGATGGTTGTATCTTTGCTACCTTTATTATTACTAGTAGCATTTTTCTTACCTAAGGATAAACCAGCTTCGGCGGCGTAAAATAAACGCGTTCTCAAGTTTGAGAAACGCGTTTTTATTATTGGCGTAATGGAGATAAAAATTCAGCAGGAAGTTTTTCTTTATCTAGTACATAGCCCTCTGATATGTGAACTTCATGCATTTTATCGTTGTAAGTGAATTTAAAAATACCATTATCAAAGTCAGTGCCAATCTCTTTGAAAAAAATACCTTCAATTGATACATATTTAGGACATGTAAATGCTACTTTAAAATCTTCGTGTTCTTGGATTAAATAAGCACGTACACCTTTTTCGTATGTATCGTTCGCATCGTCGTCAGTTGGACGTTGGACAGCTACAATGTGAAAATCAACAAAAGGAACCTCTTTTAGTAAGACGTTTAAGAAGGAACCCTTTGTAATCTCTTCCCAGCGACTTTGTGCACTTTGGCCTACAATAATTTGGGAGATTCCGTAATTTTTTGCCACTTCTGCAATAACCTTTTGGATGGGGCGCTTCTCATTATCTTGTAATATGAACTTTTCAATTTCAAGCTCATCAGATAACTTTTTCCATTGCTCAATGTAGCTAGATTTCTCTGCATCAAATGCATCAAGGGGTTGCGAATCGACCGAAAGAATATAGAGCGGACAATCTAACATTGTAGCCATTTTATGACCACGTCGTATTAATCGCTCACCGTTAAGTCCATAGTAGACACAAACTAATATACTTTCGTCTAAACGCCCTTTTACATGCTTCATAAAAATTAACACCTCTTATCTTGTCGTTATTTTGTCATTTTTACAGTCGATTTTGAAAAAAATAGCCTAAAACAGCAAAAATCGATACTGATACAGTGCATTATGCTCATTTATATTGTATACTAAAAAACGTATAAAAGTTAATGATAATATATTGGGAAAACCTTGAGGAAACTGGGTTATCTCTATACTTTACAGTTATTTGAATTATGCATTCCGTACATTTAAGCCAATTGCCTCTATATGCCACACTATTATGCAGTTAGTTAATTAGTTAGTCAAGTGACTTGGTAAAACTATAGTGACATGGATAGTGTGTACATATTATCTCTCAAAAAGTCGTGCCATTTTCTAAAGGCTTTAAGGCAATACGTTATCGGTATTTAGGCTTCTCAGTAGATAAAGTTCATAGCCTGAAAGATTCCCCTTGTTTTATGCAGTGTAATCACCAGAAACTTTTTCCCTGTATAAATTGAGCTAGATCTTTACCATTTGTTTTCCGATTCAAGGAGTACACACTTTATTACATGAATCAAATTTCAAAAGAATTTCTAATATGTTAGTTAGCTTTATTCATTTTTAGTGAGTTTTTTTAGGATCTCCAGCAATTGTTAAATTTTTGTGCGTGAAGCAAAGTATAAAACAGTAGTAACTTCAGTAGATTTGGGAATACTTTATTATCGGTTATTTTCTCATATACACAGTTTTTTCGCACCATATCATACAGTTGCTGAACGAAATTGTTAGTAGGAGGTTTTCACTTGGTTACAGTTCTCTTTGCGATTCTTTTACCAATTATCTGTGCTGCACTTATTCCACTACTTTATAGGCGACTAAGGCGTGTTGCACATCTAGGCTGGTTTGTGTTATCCGTTCCATTCATCTTGTTTCTTTTACTCGCGCGCTACATTCCTCAAATTGCCGAGGGTAAAACGTTTATGCATACATATGAGTGGATTCCCTCTTTTAATATAAATTTCACAACTTATCTCGACGGACTCAGTATGATTTTTGGTTTACTGATTACGGGTGTAGGTAGTTTAGTTATTTTATATTCTATTTTTTATTTATCAACGAAAGAATCTCTTCACCATTTTTACTGCTATTTATTACTATTCATGGGCGCTATGCTTGGCGTCGTCTTTTCAGATAATTTAATGGTCTTATACACATTTTGGGAGCTAACAAGTGTGTCATCTTTCCTGTTAATTGCATTTTGGCATCATCGAAAAGCATCTCGTGCTGGTGCAAGGAAAGCTATGACAATTACCGTTTTTGGTGGCCTTTCAATGTTAGCAGGCTTTTTGATGCTCTATGTAGCTTCAGGTACATTTAGTATTCGCGAAATCGTAGCCAATGTAGGCATTATACGAGATCATACACTGTTTAGCCCAGCATTAATCCTTATTCTAATTGGTGCATTTACAAAATCCGCACAGTTTCCTTTCCATATTTGGTTACCAGATGCGATGGAGGCGCCAACACCGGTTAGTGCTTATTTACACTCGGCAACGATGGTAAAAGCCGGTATATATTTAGTTGCACGTTTTTCCCCAGTATTTGGAGGAGAGGCTGTTTGGTTCTGGCTAGTAAGTGTGATTGGCCTTCTAACATTGTTCTGGGGTTCATTTAATGCTGTGCGTCAGACGGATTTAAAGGCGTTACTGGCCTTTTCAACGATTAGTCAGCTTGGATTGATTATGAGCTTATTTGGGCTAGGATCGGTAGGTCATTATTACGGTTATGCTCCAGATACTGTTCTTTATACGCAGGCAAGCTTTGCAGCGTTGTTCCATCTTATTAATCACTCCACGTTTAAAGGTGCACTATTCATGATGGTTGGTATTGTCGATCATGAAGCAGGCACACGCGATATTCGCCGTCTCGGAGGGCTAATGGCCATAATGCCGATAACTTTCACAATTGCAGTCATTGGTGGATTTTCTATGGCAGGCTTACCTCCCTTTAATGGCTTCTTAAGTAAAGAAATGTTTTTCGCAGCGGTACTAGCGATTCGCAACGTAGAGGCATTTTCAATTGCTGATTTGGGACTACTCTTTCCAATAGTGGCATGGGTGGCAAGTATCTTTACATTTGTTTACTGTATGATTTTGATCAGCCGAACATTTTTCGGAAAACTACGGCTAGATAAGTTGGATAAAAAACCGCATGAAGCTCCGTTAGGGATGCTATTTTCGCCAATCATTCTGTGCCTTTTTGTAGTTGGGATTTTCTTTTTCCCGAACGTGCTAGGGCATTATATTTTAGAGCCTGCTATGGCGAGCATTTATCCAACATTCCCATCAACGAGTGAATTAACGCCACATATTCATGCTTGGCATGGCATAAATGCAGAATTGTTAATGACGCTCGGTGTAATTATTATTGGGGTCATCTTATTTAAAACGTTAAAAAGCTGGAAGCCTTTGTATCGGATATTCCCGCAAAGATATACGTTTAATATGTATTACAACCGTATGATTGAGTTTAGTGAAAATAGTTCTGCGAAGCTTACTAATCGTTATATGACAGGCAATTTAACGCATTATTTTGTTTATATTTATGTATTTTTTGTTGCGCTAATTGCAGGATATTTTATTTGGTCGGATGCTAGTGCATTTAATTTTGCAAAGGATTCCACAATTGAGTCTTATGAGCTCATTTTAGTATTTGTGATGATGTTCGCCGCAGTATGGATAATTTTCGCTAAAGGACGTGTAACAGCCATGTTATTAAATGGCGTACTCGGCTATTCAATTGCATTTTTCTTTGTTATTTTCCGTGCCCCTGATTTAGCATTAACCCAATTAGTCGTTGAATCTGTAACAACTGCATTATTCCTTCTATGCTTTAAATATTTACCCGATTTAATGCCTGAAGCTTCGCGGAAAAAAAAGCAATGGTCTAAGGCGATTATATCCATTTTCGTTGGCGCCACAGTTACATTAATCGGCTTAGCGGTTGTCCATTTTGATCACTTTAAGCCAGTGGCTACTTACTTCAATGATTCCTACGAACTAGCGGGTGGTTCAAATATTGTCAACACAATATTAGGCGATTTCCGTGCATTTGATACGATGCTAGAAGTGGTCGTTCTTCTGATTGCAGGCTTAGGGGTGTATACATTAACAAAGCTAAAGCCACGAAAGGAGGAAACGGATCATGAAAATCAATGACGTCATTTTACGTACTATTACAAAGACGGTCGTCTTCATTATTTTAACCCTTGGTATTTATCTATTCTTTGCAGGGCATCATGCTCCTGGTGGAGGTTTTATAGGTGGTCTCGTGCTGGCCTCTGGCATTGTTCTGTTGTATTTAGCATATGACATTGAAACGGTGCATAAAGGAATGCCATTGGATTTTAAAAAAGTTGCGGCGCTTGGCGTATTACTTGCGACAGGCACAGCAATCGGCTCATTATTTTTCGATGTTCCGTTTTTAACGCAGACACATAGTTATATAAATGTACCGATATTTGGGAAAATGGGCTTTTCGACTGTAACAATTTTCGAGGCTGGCGTAGCTTTAACGGTAGTAGGTGTTGTAGTCACAATAATTTTAAGTATAAGTGAGGATGAGTAGCCAATGGAGTCTTTAATACTAGTGTTAGTTGGTGTATTAGTAGCTGTTGCGACGTACTTAATCCTCTCGAAACAGTTATTACGTGTGATTTTAGGAACTGCAGTCTTATCGCATGCGGCACATTTACTGATATTAACGATGGGTGGACTGAAAAAGGGGGATGTACCACTCTTAGAAGAATCAGAAGGTCCTTATACAGATGCTTTGCCGCAAGCATTAATTTTAACTGCAATCGTCATTAGCTTTGCAGTAACTGCGTTCGTACTCGTTCTTGGTTACCGAGCGTATAAAACGAACGATTCGGCGAATTTTGATGAATTGAGAGGTACGCCGGATGAGTAATATGATTGTCTTACCATTAATTGTGCCGGTTATTACGGCCATTTTACTTGTATTTTTACGTGAAAATGTTTTTTTGCAGCGCATTATTAGTTTATTGACATTAAGCTTTGTTGTTCTTATTAGTGTCATATTATTGCTAGAGATTCAAAAACAAGGTGTGATGCGTATTGATTTTAGTGGCTGGGCACCACCGTTCGGCATTTTATTTGTTGCAGATTCATTCGCAATGCTTCTTGTTTTAGTAGCGAATATTGTCGCAGCCATTTGTTTGCTGTATGCCATTTTTTCAATAAGTAAGAGCTTTGAAAAGATGTACTTTTATCCGTTTGTCCTACTTATGGTAGCGGGAGTTAACGGTTCGTTTCTAACAGGGGATATTTTTAACTTGTTTGTGTGCTTTGAGGTTATGTTACTTGCTTCTTATGCACTTATTAGTTTAGGTGGCGATAAAGTTCAACTGCGCGAGGCGTTAAAATATGTCCTGATTAATATTGTTGCATCTTGGATTTTCCTAGTGGCATTAGCTTTTTTATATGGAACAGTTGGAACGTTGAATATGGCACATATTTCTGTCCGTGTTATGGAGGCAGGAGCTAATCCATTAATAACGACTGTGGCTCTTATTTTCTTAATTGTTTTTAGCTTGAAAGCTGGCCTACTATTATTTTTCTGGCTTCCGGGCTCATACAGTGTACCTCCAACAGCTATAGCTGCACTTTTTGCAGCATTATTAACGAAGGTTGGCATTTATGCACTCGTCCGCACCTTTACATTACTTTTCCCAACGAATACTGAAGTGACTCATATGGTGCTAGGGATTATGGCGGGAGTTACGATTATTGCTGGATGTATGGGAGCATTAGCAGGGCGAGATGTAAGAACAATTGCCTCTTATAATGTCCTAATTGGTGTCGGCTTTATAGTAGCTGGTCTAGCGATCGGTACGGAGTCAGCTTTACAGGGTGTAACCTATTACTTGATGCATGATATGGTAGCTAAGGCCATGCTGTTTTTAGCAGTTGGAATGATGATGTACGTTACTGGCGAAACGGTTATTGATAAAATGAGTGGGCTTATTCGAAATTACCCTCTTTTTGGTTGGTTATTCTTTATTGTCATGTGTTCCCTTGCTGGAATACCACCATTAAGTGGTTTTTTAGGGAAGGTTTTAATTGGACAAGGAGCTATTGAGGGCGGAAATTTTGTTCTACTAGGATTAGGATTTTTATCTAGTTTAATTGTTTTGTATTCACTATTACGAATATTCCTCTCCTCATTCTTTGGAGAAACCATTATTAGTCTAGAGGATGAAAAGCCGTTACCAAAGCGTATGGTCTTGCCACTAACATTATTGGCAGCTTGTACAATTGGCTTAGGAATTGGGGCTGAATGGCTGGCTCCGTATGTAACAGATGCAGCAAAAACGCTTTACACACCATCCATCTATATTGATGCAGTCCTGGATGGTACGACATGGCAAGGTGAGGTGAATAAATAATGGCGATGCAATTTATCTTAAATTTATTTATCGCAACACTTTGGCTCTTGTTACAAGATGAAGTTATCCCGCAGTTTTCGACATTTTTAATGGGGTTTATCGTCGGAATAGGAATTTTATATGCTATGCATCGCTTTTACGGCACGCAATTTTATTTACGACGTGTATTTTCAATCATTAAATTATTATGGCTCTTTAATTGGGAGCTACTATTATCGAGTTATAGCGTAATAAGACAAATTACTACGCCGAAGCTCAAGATTACGCCTGGTATATTTACGTATAAAACAGTGCTTAAAGGAGATTGGGAAATAACAGCACTTGCGTTGTTGCTCACTCTTACGCCGGGCTCAGTAGTGATGGAAGTTTGTGAAGAGGGAGACATGTTTTATATTCATGCAATGGATATTGAACAATCAAAAGAAGCTGTCATTCGTTCTATAGGGAAATTTGAACAAGCAATCATGGAGGTGACACGTTAATGACTGAAAAAATTTTGTTATTGGCTCTGGCGTTATTCAGTGTATCGATTGCGTTGTCGCTGTTTCGCGTGATTCGAGGTCCTTCGTTGCCCGACCGTGCCATAGCACTGGATACAATAGGTGTTAATTTACTTTCAGCAATCGCTATCGTCTCCATTATATTGAAAACAAAGGCGTATTTAGAAGCTATTTTAATATTGGGTATTTTGGCTTTTATTGGCACGATTGCGTTTACGAAATATATTGAAAGAGGTGTGATTGTTGAACGTAAATCAAATGATTGAATGGGCAGCAGTTATCCTTATATTGATTGGCTCCATTGTAAGTGTTATTAGTGCATTAGGGATGATTCGTTTGCCGGACGTTTACACACGCTCACATGCTGCAACGAAAAGTTCTACATTGTCGGTCTTAACATGTCTACTGGGTGCATTTATTTACTTTTGGGTGCATGATGGATATGTGAGTGTACGTTTAATTTTAGGAATTATCTTCGTTTTCGTAACAGCTCCTGTAGCAGGGCATTTAATATGTCGTGCAGCGTATCGCTCTCGAGTACCTTTAGCAGAAGGGTCTGGGGAGGATGAGTTGAAGGAAAAGCTATTTCCAGATGAAAAATAACATTAGTGGCGGACCTCCATTTTTGGGGGTCCTTTGTTGAATATAACTGCTACATTTGTCTGAGTAGATTGATTTATCAGAAAATCAAGTGTAAAATGTTTTATCGGAAAATTTTTAGTTTTGCTTGATTATTACTTCAAAAGGGTATATCTTATTAGCAGATAGATTTTTTATTCTCTAAAGTGAATAAATATCCATTTGATTAATTTCGAGAACGTAGATTTTTATAGACAAAAAATATAATTAAAAGGGGATCATGAATATGAAAAATAAAATTTTTATGCTAATGCTTGTGCTAGTAATTGGTGTATTAGCAGCATGTGGCGCAAAAGATGATAAGGCAAGCGATAAAAAAACAAATGCAAGCGAAGGCACAGAAGAAAAGCAAGTATTAAAAGTAGGTACATCATCTGATTATGCACCATTTGAGTATGTTGACGCTGCAAAAGGTGAAGACATTATTGGTTTTGATATCGATTTAATTAAATTAGTTGGTGACAAGATTGGTGCAGAAATGCAAGTTCAAGATATTGACTTCAATAGTCTAGTACCAGCTCTACAAGCAGGTAAAGTGGATGTTGTTATTTCTGGTATGTCTCCTGATAAAGAACGTGAAAAAGTTGTAGATTTCTCTGATAAATACAATCAAACAGAGCAAGTGTTTATCGTGAAAAAGGATAGTGGAATTAAAAAAGAAGCTGATTTAGCTGGTAAAAAAATTGGTGTTCAAAACGCTTCAATCCAAGAAAAATTAGGCAACAAAATTGCTACAGAAGTAGATGCAACAGTTGAAGGACGTACACGAATTCCTGAAATTATTCAAGACATGATGTCTAAACGTTTAGATGCTGGAATTGTAGAAAGTGGTGTAGCAAAAGGTTATCTTGATACGAATGATAAACTTGAGGCGTTCCTTGTTAAAGAGCAACCTGAAGACTACAAAGCAATCGCTGTTCAAAAAGGTAGCGATCTTAAAGATAAAATTAACAAAGCATTAAAAGAATTAGCTGCTGAAGGCAAAATTAAAGAGCTAGAAGAAAAATGGTTAAAAGTTAAATAAGCAAGTTGGACTGCGATAGCTCTATTTCGAGCTATCGCTTATACTTTCATTTCCTTAAAAGAACATAAGAAAGGAGGGGGCACTGTGAATTTAGATTTTACAGCTATCATTCCCTCTATTCCTTACATATTAAAAGGGATAGGTGTTACACTTCAAATTGCAATCGGTGCTTCAATCATCGGTTTTATAATTGGTATATTACTAGCGTTATGTAAAATTGGTAAAGTGAATGTTTTGCGTTGGTTTGCAGATTTTTATACATCGATTTTCCGTGGCACACCGCTCGTATTACAATTAATGATTATTTACTATGCAGTGCCACAGTTATTAGATATTCAAATTGACCCAGTTCCAACGGCTATTATTGCATTTGGGTTAAACTCAGGTGCTTATATTTCTGAAATCATTCGCGCTGGTATTAATGCGGTAGATAAAGGACAGATGGAAGCGGCACAAGCACTTGGTATTCCGTATGCAAAAATGATGAAGGATATTATTATCCCGCAAGCAATAAAAAATATTTTGCCATCTTTAGTCAATGAGTTTATTACATTAAATAAAGAAACAGCTGTTGTCACAGTTATTAGTGCACTTGATATTATGCGCCGTGCTTACATTGTTGGTGGTGCAACATATCGCTATCTAGAACCTTTACTATTTGCAGGTGTAATCTACTACATTATGACACTTGTATTAACGTTCCTTGGCAAACGAATCGAGAAAGGAATGAGAAAAAGTGATTAAAATTGAAGATTTACACAAATCATATGGAAAAAATGAAGTACTAAAAGGTATTTCAACAGAAATTAAAGAAAAAGAAGTAATTGCTATTATTGGACCATCAGGATCTGGTAAATCAACATTCCTGCGCTGCTTAAATTTATTAGAAGAGCCAACGAGCGGAAAGATTACAATTGCTGGCGACGTTCTAACGGCCAAAGGGACAAACATTATGAAGATCCGTGAAGAAGTCGGTATGGTATTTCAACATTTTCATCTTTTCCCTCATAAAACGGTACTTGAAAATTTAACATATGCACCGATTAATGTGAAGGGAATGGATAAGGCAGCTGCGATTAAAAAGGCTGAAGATTTATTAATGAAGGTAGGCCTATTTGATAAGCGCAATGAATATCCAAACCGTCTATCAGGAGGGCAGAAGCAACGTGTTGCCATTGCCCGAGCACTTGCAATGGATCCAAAAGTAATGTTATTTGATGAGCCTACTTCTGCTCTTGATCCTGAAATGGTAAAAGAGGTATTAGCGGTTATGAAAAATCTTGCTGATACTGGGATGACGATGTTAATCGTAACGCATGAGATGGGCTTTGCACGTGAAGTGGCTGACCGTATACTATTCCTTGACGGCGGAAAGTTAATTGAGGATACATCACCAGAACAGTTTTTCGCCGCACCATCTACTCAGCGTGCAAAGGATTTCTTAGAAAAAGTATTATAAACGACATAACGCATTTAGACTTTCTAAAAGGAGTGTCTAAATGCGCTTTTTGCTTTTGTTGAGGTATTCATTTTATTTTATCTCTTCAGGACCCCGTAACTTTCGACGGCAATGTTTGCTTATCAATTGGTATTTCTTTTTATTGTATGACTGATGTGTGGATATTAGCTGCCGTAGTCGCCTTAGCAACCTTTTTCAAGTTCGCTAGTCTAATCATGTATCTTTCGCTGATTAACTTACGTTTCTATCCAAGTGCGTGAATAATTACAACTTGACACGGAGCCTCTACTCGCATGCTGTAAAGTTGTAATATACAAAGGGAATCAAAAATGTACTTGGTTAAACAAGTATTTTTGTACATATTTATTTCAACGTTTATATCTAGTTTAAATTTCTTGCCTACTTTAGAGGGATCTCTTTAAATGTAGCACTTTTGGGTTACTCTTTTGTTCAATCTAATGATTTTATGTGTATGTGCTTACAATTATTTTGTTTTATGCTTATAATAGGGGGGTCAGATTTTTATCTTCATTCAGTAGAATCTCCCACCTCTAAAGGTGATGAGATGAATGTGCATGTGTTCCTTTTCAGTGGGTATCTACTGAAATAGAGGAACTCAAGCTAAGAACGCCACGTCCTGTGGCAAGTTAACTGTGCGAAAGCGAAGCGACAGCAACACGGTTTTATCTGTGCGAAAGCGAAGCGACAGCAACAACAACACACGACTGAGTGACCAACATCATGTTGGCCAAAGCCTCCGGCGGATGTCACGGATTTTTGGATTTAATTGTGCAAAATCCGGACGCATTGTTTATCTGCGCGAAAGCAAAGCGTCAGCGGCAATTACGCCAAGGCGAAATGGATCTGATGAAATAGTAGCCTAGGGTGAGCGATTGCGATTGAAAAAATTATTATATGTAGCTTTTTTTGTTGTTTTTATAGTCATTTTTTTGTACGTAAACAATCACTGGCTGGTTGTAAGCAAGTATGAATTCGAGTCAGAAAAAGTGCCTGCCAGCTTCGATGGGCTACGCATTACACAAATATCAGATTTACAGGATGCTCTCTTTGGCGAACAGCAAGAGAAGCTCATAGCAAAGGTGAAGGCAACAAATCCTGACCTAATTTTTATTACAGGTGATTTAGTTGATAGTAATCGTTATGATTTGGAGCGAAGCTTGCAAGCTGCTAGAGGATTAGTTAAATTAGCGGATGTCTATTATGTACTAGGAAACCATGAAGTAGCGACGAATAAAGTGAATGAAATTTATGAGGAGCTATCATCGTTAGGTGTACATGTGTTGTCCAATGAATCGACCTTAATTGAGCGCGACGGGGAGCGCTTGGCGATTGTTGGCATAGAAGATCCGTTATCAGGTAGAACAACGAAAGAAATGCTAGAGATAGCAACAAAAAATGTTCCACCAAATGTATTAACGATATTACTAGCACATCGACCAGAAGTGTTTAATACGTATGTAGAGTTTGGAATTGATTTAGTATTTGCAGGACATGCGCATGGTGGACAAGTTCGAATTCCTGGTATTGGCGGTCTTTTCGCACGAGGACAGGGAATATTCCCGAAATATACGGCTGGTCTTTCTAAAGAAGGCACAACAACTATGGCCGTTAGTCGAGGATTAGGCAACAGTACAGTACCTATGCGGATTTTTAATCCACCAGAGATTGTTGTCATGGAATTAAAGAAAAAATAAGCACTGCGTCTTTGCTACGCAGTGCTTTCTATTTGTTTACGCTCTATACGTTTAACAAGGTAGATACTTATTTCATATAAAATAATCATCGGAATTAAGACGAGTAGCTGACTAATAAAATCGGGTGGTGTAATTACAGCAGAACCAACGCCCATCCCGATATAAGACCAGCCTCGTATTTTTTTCATGGATTCAGCCGTTAGTACACCAAGGGACGATAAAAAGAGGGCTACAACTGGTAATTCAAAGAGTAGTCCGAGTGGTACAGTTGTCATCACTAAAAAATGCATGTATTCATTTGCGGATACCATCACATCAAAATTAGCTGCTCCAACACTTACTAAAAATGAATAGCTAAGTGGATTCACAATAAAGTAACCGAAAGCTACGCCTATTAAAAAGAGTAAAAGCATGACAGGTGCATAAAGACCGAGGAAACGGCTTTCTTCTTCTTTTAAACCTGGCTTTACGAAACTCCACAAAAAATGAACTAAAAATGGCATTGATAGTCCAAATGCTAGTGTTGTGGAAATCGTCATATAAAATTTGACAACCTCTAACGGCCCTAAAATAATTAGTGAATGTCCTCGAGTTACATAAGGGAACCAACTATTAATAGTAGAGAATACGATAATAAAAAATAAAATAAATACGATAAGCCCTTTAATAATTTGTTTTCGTAGTTCCGTAAGATGTTCAAGCAATGTGGCTATTGGAAAGAGTGGCCCATCGGCTTCCGTATCCGGTTCAATTGTCTCTACTGGAACTTCAACAAAAGCCTCCACTGGTGTGAGAGGCTCAGCTTCTTTCTTATCAAGTGGACTTAAATATTTTCTTTTTCCTTCTTCATATGGATCCATAGGACAACCTCCTACGAAGCGTCAGCTTTTTTTTCTTCTTTTTTTGCTGAATCATCCTCATCATCGATAAGCCCCTTCGTGGACTTTTTGAACTCCGCAAATGTTTTACCGACTGCACCGCCGATTTCCGGTAATTTTTTTGGACCAAACACGATTAAAACAATGACTAAAATGATGATTAACCCAGGTACACCAATTGCTCCGAGACCTCCCATAGTCTTACCTCCTTTTTAATAAAATTAGATTATCAATCATGCCCCGGCATAATTGCGTCTGGAATCGGCTTTAGTGCAAGCACCAAGAACTCCTTTTTCGATTCTGTGACATTCGCCGGAGACTTTGGGCCAACAGATGTTTTTTGCGCGAAAGCGTAGTGCTAACGCAGCGTCAGCAGCATGATGTTTTTTGCGCGAAAGCGTAGTGCTAACGCAGCGTCAGCAGCATGATGTTGGTCACTCAGTCGTGTGTTGTTGTTGCTGTCGCTTCGCTTTCGCACAGACAAAACCGTGTTGCTGTCGCTTCGCTTTCGCACAGACAAAACCGTGTTGCTGTCGCTTCGCTTTCGCACAGATAACTTGCCACAGGACGTGACGTTCTTAGACTGAGTTCCTCTATTTTAGCGGGTGTCCAAACATCCGCTAAAAAGAAGTTATACTAAGGAACCGCCTGATTTGCTATATTTCACAACACCCTCTGCACAGCGGTAGGCTAGTGCCCCTAAAGTACCTGTTGGGTTATAGCCACTATTGTGTGCAAAGTTTCCGGCACTTACAGCAAAAAGATTTTCTGCATTCCAATGTTGCAAGTAGTTATTCACAACGCCATCCTCTGGCTTTAAGCTCATAACTGTTCCGCCTGTATTATGGGTTGTTTGATACGGTACAATATTGTAATCAGTGATTTCAGCATTTGGGACAACAATTTTAGCGCCCATTTCTTTCATAATGTCAGCTGCACGTGCTGAAATATACTTATGAAGTGCGCGATCCTGATCCGTAAAGTTGTAGGTTAACTGTACAAGAGGTAAGCCGTAAGCATCCTTATACGTAGAATCTAGAGATAAATAATTTTCTTTATGTGGCATTGAAGCACCCTGTGCACCAATCCCGAATGAGCGTGTATAGTAATGAATAGATTGTTTTTTAAATTCTGATCCCCATGTTGGCGTATCAGGAGGTGTTGGGTTTGAGCCGATAGGACGCGCACCTGTTTGTGTCAGAGCTATATTTCCACCGTGAATAAAATCTAAATCACTATGATCGAAATTATCTCCATTATAATCATCTAAGCTCATACCAAGGGCACCTGCACCCATAAAAGTGTTATACTGCTCATCGAAAAACCCTGCAGCTCCAGGGAGTATTTGATAGCAATAGTTTCTTCCAAGTGTCCCTCTTCCAGTAGCTGGATCATATCTTTCCCCAATGTTAGAGACCATCAATAACTTGGCATTATTAAAGACATAACTAGTAAGTACAACAGCGTTTGCTGGTTGAATAAATTCTTCACCAGATATCGTATCGATGTATCGGACACCAGTTACTTTATTGCCTTTCTTTAAAATTTCAACAACATTGGAATTATAGCGTAAGTCAAAGTTACCTGTTTTTAATGCAGTAGGAACAACAGTAACCTCCGCAGATGATTTGGCGCCATATTCACAACCAAAGCGTTCACAGAAGCCGCAGTATTGACAAGCATTAATCGTTTCACCGTCAGGGTTCTTATAAACTTCTGATAAATTTGCAGAAGGTACCATGTAAGGCGATAGTTTTAATTTTTTTGCAGCTGTTTCAAATTGCGTAAGCATCGGTGTCATTTTCATTGGCCCCGTCGGATAAGGATTTGAACGTTTCCCGCTAAAAGGATTTTTATCATCACCGGAAATACCGGACGTTTTTTCGAATTTGTCGAAATAGGGCTCAAGTTCATCGTATGTTAATGCCCAATCCTGTAATAAATAATCAGGTCCAAGCTTATTCGCACCATAACGTTTGTCTGTCATTGTTTTAATTTGAAAATCATACGGTAAGAAGCGATACGACATACCGTTCCAATGTGTACCAGAGCCGCCAAGCCCTTCACCAAGTAAAAAGGAACCGAGCTGACGCATAGGCAATGCCTTCATATTCCGATTATTACGGAAGCTGATCGTTTCCTTTGAGAGATTTTGCATTAAATCATAACGAATTGCATAACGATACTCGTCGTGGATTGTCAAATAATCTTCTGTGCCGCGCTTTTGTCCACGCTCTAAGCCAACGACCTTTAAGCCTGCCTTCGAGCACTCTGCAGCGACAATGCCGCCGGTCCAACCTACCCCGACTGTTACAACGTCTACACCTGGTAATGTTTTTGCCATTTACTAACCCCCTATTAGTGGCTACCTAATGAATTAGGCTCAATTTTTTGGAATTTCGGTTCTTCGATTTGCGTAATATACGCCATTTGATGACCGGGGAAGCCTTTCATTCGCCAGCCATCCATATTACGATTACCGCCATATATAGGGTCAGAGTAAGCACCTTCTAATGTTGCTGCACGTAATAAAGTAAAGAAGAAAGCAGATGTGACGCCACTCATTTGTACGTCGCCTTTCTGGAAGGCAGTTAAAATTTCATCCATTTGCTTAGCCTCTATATCATTGAAGCTCTTTTTATAGCGATTCTGTGCTTCCGACTCCAACCTTTGGACACCTTGCTTAAAAATTTCCGCTCGCGTTAAACGACTCTGATAACCTTGTGTTGGCGCACCCTCACCGAATGGTCCATGCATGTATTCTTTAGAATTACTACCATATTGGCCTGCTAGCTGATGGTCGATAAAGTAAGGCACATCTAAGCCCTTTGCCCCTGGACCTAAATCGTCCTCAGGGAAAATACGTTCAGTCGCATTTGCCAAAATATTGAAATCTCTTTGATTCATAAAAAACATTTTAGCTTTTGGCGAGCCAGTCTCTTCAGTAGCAGTTCCATGCTGACCATGCTCTAGCGTAGCAGTTCCTTTACCAGGCATGTTATAGCCTACAAGGCCTCCTATTAATCCACCGCCGACTAATGTACCTGCTGCGATCCCTGTCGTTTTTAAAAAATCACGACGTGAAATATCTTTTTCCGAACTCATAGAAATCCTCCCCTCAAAATGTATAGAAACTATTCTATTTTTTATAATCAGCAAAAAAAGTAAATTATAATCAGGTATCCCTGGTAAAATTTATAATTTAATCCAACCGAGGATTCAATTTAATGTAATCGGGATAGATTGTGGATAAGTTGTGCATTGCATGTGGATAATGTGTGGGGAAATAAGATAACGATTACTGCAGCTAAGGAAATGTCTGTGGATAATTATCAATTGGGGAGATAGCGGCAATAGGATGTTCAGTAAATGATGCCATGAATGAGTAAAGGAGCTACCCCAGTAATGGGGAGCTCCTATCATCGAAATGATTTGTTATTGAACTACTTCTTGTATAGCTTCAAAAAGTTGCTCGGTAGAAATAATACGCTCGCCACCGCCTTGTACCATCTGCTCACTGCCGCCACCTTTTCCGTTAATGAGTGGCAATGCTTTTGCAGCAATGTCCTTCATACTTTTCTCAACTTTTGCACCACGTGCTGCGACAAACTGGAGCTTGTCTTCATTTTCTGAAATAAGTAATACGATCGCTTCAGTCTGCTCAGCGACAATAGTTCTAGCTAATTTTTGCAGCTCTTGCATAGTACGCTGAGTAAAGGCTGCGGTAATAATACGTTCTTTACTAGAAACTAGCGCCTTTGCTTCATAATTCAGTAGGTCCTCTTTTGCTGCTACGAGTGCTTTTTCTGTATTTTTCTGTGTTGTTAACATTTTTGTAAGTGCTGTAGCTGCTTCAACCTCAGGTACACTTAATTGTCTTGCAACGTCAGCTAGTACTTTCTTTCGCATGGCAAGCTCTGCTAAAACCCTGTGACCACAGACAAAGGAGACACGAATATTACCCTTCATTTTTTCAGTGCCAAGGATTTTTATCGCACTTACTTGTCCTGTAGATGTTGGATGTGTACCGCCACAACCGTTGTAATCAAAGTCCGGAATAATAACAAGTCGAATATCTCCTGTGACGGCTACCTCTTTACGTAGGCTATAGTTCTCCAGTTCTTTTTCTGTAACCCATTTCGTTTCAATCGGAAGATTCTCTAGAATAATTTTATTAGCACGAGCTTCTGCTGCTATAAGCTGCTCTTCCGTTAGGGTATCCACTGCAATATCAATTGTGACCTGCTCAGAACCCAAGTGGAAGCTAACGGTAGGTGCATCAAAGAGCTCGACAAAAGCCGCTGTTAAAATATGTTGACCTGCATGCTGTTGCATATGATCAAAGCGCCGTTGCCAATTCAATTTACCATGCACTTCACCAACTAAATTTGAAGAGTCACCTTGAATATAATGACGAATTTCATCATTCATTTTCTCAACATCGATGACCTCGATATCATTTAAAGTACCTGTGTCATGAGGTTGTCCGCCTCCAGTTGGATAAAATGCAGTATTTGATAGCACCACGTAATTACGGCCATCTAAATCGGTCCCTTTATTGACAACTGTTGCATTAAATTCACGCAGCATAACATCTTGATAATATAGTAGTTCTTTCAAGAAAAAGCCTCCCCCTTTATGTAGAGTATTCATATGAGAATCATATCTCTCAATTAGTTCCATTTCATTGTGGCATAATTACTTTCTAGTGTATATGAGTTTTCTATTTGACCCATGCTGAATTTGATTTAATATATATAAGAGCAGGTTAACTTAAAGGAGATCGTACAATGGAAATTACACAATTCTCGATGGAAGAAATTTTAGATCCAACAAACATTATTGAAGGCAAGCGCTACGAATTTATTTTAGATGTAGATATTGATGAAGAAGATGAGCTTTATCACGAAGCAGGAATTGAAATTCGTGTACTAATTGCTGAAAAAGGTGAAGAGTCATTTATTTTAAATTACTTCATCATGGAAAAAGCTGAAGGCGAATATTTAGACTTTGCATTAGAGGATGAAGAGCTAGAGGAAATTTTAGCATTCTGCAATGAGGAAATTGCAAAAGCATAATATGCTCGCGTAAAACCTTTCCAACAAAAATTAATATTCTTATTTGGTAAAATTCCGCTCTTCTTTCAGTGGGCAGGCACGAGCTACATTGGCGTACTCTTGTTTGTCTCCTGGGAGTTTACGCGGAATTTTAACTTTACATCATTAGTTAAGATTATTTAAGGTTGGTGAAACATTCGTGTTGTATTCAAGTGCTAAACTAAGTTTAAGGTTATTTTGAAGTTTATCACTGAAGCGGCTCATCGGACGTCCAGTCGAAACGGAAATCAACCACACTTTATGGTGAAGAGGTGTTCTATGTCAGTTTATACACATTCTATTATGGTAGCTTTGTTAATAACAATTTTCTTATCCTTTGTACTATTTGTACCTTGGCTTATTTATACGTATCGGAAATATGGCTACTTATCTGTATCCAAAACCATTATTATGTTCTCATTTATTTTTTACTTTTTATCGGCATTATGCTTAGTTTTACTACCTTTCCCGGAAACACGTGATACTTGCTCTCTACAAGCTGCAGATACCGTTCATTACAATTTACATCCTTTTCAATTTGTCACGGATATTTTAAAGGATAGTGGGATTGTTCTGACGAATCCATCAACGTGGATTTATATACCAAAGCAGCCTGCTTTTTATCAAGCATTCTATAATTTCTTACTGCTCATGCCATTCGGAGTATACTTGCGTTATTTTCTTAAAAAAAGAGAGTACTGGAAGCGTGCATTTCTATTTAGCTTTTTGCTAACATTGTTTTATGAGGTAACTCAATTTACGGGGATTTATGGCATCTTTAATTGTGCGTATCGAATTTTTGATGTGGATGATTTAATGCTTAACAGTGTTGGTGCACTATTAGGATTCTTTTTAGCCCCTGTTGTGTGGGCGCTGTTTCCTTCACATGAAAAGGTAGCGGCTAAAGCAGCAGAAATGGTCGAAAAAGATATCATCAAGCCATTATCTATTTTGTTAGCACTAGCAGTGGATTTGATTATCGCACAGTTCATTTTGTTCTTCGTTAGTGTCGTAACAGGCAATAGTGGCATGTTCGAGTTTTTAGTGAGAATTGCTTTGTATATGTTGGTATTTGGAGTTGTTCCAAGCTTTACAAGTGGGGCAACATTAGGAATGAAATTTATGCGTTTTACAATGGTCAGTGAAAACGGCAAAAGTATTGTCAGTCAATCTTGGCGCCGTTGTGTTGCTATTCTCGTGGTAGTATGTACGTCGAAAATGATAACAACTATCGGAAATATTCAATTAGATATGGATTCACCATTTTATGTACTGCAAATTGTCATTACATTGCTAGCCTTTATTGCGAATTTTGTTCTAACGATGGTAATTGCTATTCATGTAATACGGGTCATCGTAAGTGGAGGCAGACGCCGTTTATTTATGGACTATTACGCAGGCTTACTAGCAACGAGAAAAAAATAAGGGGGATTGTTGGATGAAATACGTAATCATTGGAGGAGATGCTGCCGGAATGTCAGCAGCAATGGAAATATATCGAAATGTACCAGGAGCAGAGATTACATCTGTAGAACGTGGCTTTATTTATTCATATGGGCAGTGTGGTTTGCCCTATGTGGTAGATGGGCGTATTTCATCGACAAAGCGTCTTATAGCAAGAGATGTAGAAACTTTTCGTGATAAGTATCGTATTGATGCCCGTGTTGGTCATGAGGTGAACAGAATTGATGTCGAACAGAAGCTAGTTTTTGGAACGCAGTCGTCCGGGGAATCGTTTGAAATTCCTTATGATAAGCTACTTATTGCAACAGGTGCAGATCCTATTATGCCGGTGGAGAAGGGTTCAGATTTAGCGGGTATACACACGGTGAAAACAATACCGCAGCTAGAGGATTTACTAGCTGATTTAACGTTAGATATAGAAAATGTAACAATTATAGGTGCAGGCTATATTGGGCTAGAAATGGCCGAGACGATACATGCTTGCGGTAAAAAAGTTAGATTGATTCAACGAGGTAGCTATGTTGCAAGAATTTTAGACGAAGAGCTTGCGCAACATGTTCATGAGGAAGCAAAAAAGAATGACATCGAGCTTGTGCTAAATACAAAAGTAGAGGCGTTTGAGGGCAATCAACGTGTTGAGCGTGTTATTACGGACAATGGCGCTTTTGATACAGATTTAGTCATTATGGCCGTTGGAATTAAACCGAATACACAATTTTTAGAGGGAACAGGTGTAGCACTAGCTAATAATGGTGCGGTCATCGTCAATCGACATTTAGAGACATCTGTTGAAAATATTTATGCTGCGGGAGATTGTGCAACGCATTTTAATATTGTAAAAGAACGCTTAGATTATGTACCTCTTGGCACGACTGCTAATAAGCAAGGTCGTTTAGCGGGACTCAATATGTCAGGCAAATCTGCGCCGTTTAGTGGTATTGTAGGTACTTCAATCTTAAAATTTTTCAATTTAACAATCGCTACGACAGGTATTAATGAGCGCAAGGCTAAAGAGCTAGGCTTTGAGTATGAGGCCTTTAAATTATCTGCCCGTCATATTGCAGGTTATTACCCTGGTGCTCAACGGATGTTTATTAAAATTGTTGTTCGTAAACGAGATCAACAACTTTTAGGAGCACAAATTGTTGGACCTGCAGGTGTTGATAAACGGATCGATGTGTTTGCGACCGCCTTATACAATAAAATGACATTACCAGATTTACTAGATTTAGATTTAGCCTACGCGCCTCCATTCAATGGTGTTTGGGATCCTCTACAGCAGATTGCTAGAAAAAATGGACGTTTATAACATAGGGGGTAATTAGAAATGAGCATTTACGACATTCAAGTTGCTCTAGACGATGGTACTGAATATAGTTTAGATCGTTATAAGGGTAAGGCAATGTTAATTGTTAATACGGCTTCCAAATGTGGTTTTACACCGCAGTTTGAAGACTTAGAAGATCTATATAAAAAGTATCAGGATAAAGGCCTTGTTATTCTTGGCTTCCCATCAAATCAGTTTAAGCAAGAAGTTGCGACTGCTGAGGAAGCAGCATCACAATGTCGGTTGACGTATGGAGTAACATTCCCAATGCATGAAATAGTAAAGGTCAATGGTAAAGATGCACACCCTATTTTTGAGCATTTGACATCCCATTCTAAAGGCTTTCTAGGCAACAGTATAAAGTGGAATTTCACCAAATTCCTTGTGAATCGTAATGGTGAAGTTGTTGGACGTTATGGATCAGCAGATAAGCCGAGTAGCTTTGAGGATGATATTAAAAAAGTATTAGCATAATAAAGTTGGAGGATTCACGCACAGTTTGTGTGTGAATCCTTTTTGGTCGATAAAACACATAAAGGTTTCGATAAAGTGCAAAAAATTCTCGATAAATTGTCTACAATTTAAGGTTGTTGTAAGCTTGCGACAACTTTGTTGTAAGTTTGGGGTCGTATACTAAAGTCAGAAAGAAGAGGTGAGCGTTTATGACGCCATTATTAAAGGTACAAAATGTAGAAAAAACTTACGGCAAAGGCGCAAATACATTTACAGCGCTATCGAATATATCATTTGAAGTAGAAAAAGGAGAGTTTGTTGGTGTAATGGGGCCTTCGGGGGCTGGGAAATCGACGCTACTAAATGTGTTAGCGACAATCGATACACCAACGACTGGTGAAATCATTATTGGTGATACAAACTTAGCGCGCATGAAGGACGCAGAGTTAGCAGATTTTCGACGCGACAATCTAGGTTTTATTTTCCAAGACTATAACTTACTTGATTCTTTAACCGTTCGTGAAAATATCGTACTGCCACTTGCGATTGCAAAAGTGCCAACAAAGGCAATTAACGCAAAGGTAGAACGCATAGCTACACTATTTGGGATAAAAGAGTTACTCGATAAATACCCTTACCAAATTTCTGGCGGGCAAAAACAACGTACAGCATCATCACGTGCATTAGTTACAGAGCCGAAATTAATATTTGCGGATGAGCCAACTGGTGCTCTGGATTCAAAATCAGCAACAGACTTACTTGAAAGTTTAAGTGATTTGAATAATTCTCAAGCGTCCACTATTATGATGGTGACGCATGATGCATTCGCAGCAAGCTTTTGCCAGCGCATTCTATTTATTCAAGATGGACAGCTTTCTAAGGAAATTCATCGTGGTACTCAAACAAGAAAGCAATTCTTCCAAGAGATTTTACAGGTGCTTGCTGGCATCGGAGGTGGAGTAAATGACGTTATTTAGTTTAGCGCGTAAAAATATTCAGCGTAATTTGTCGAACTACTTTTTATATATCGCCTCGATGGTTTTTAGTATCGTCATCTACTTTACGTTTGTGACATTAAAATATAATGATGATATTTTAGCCTCACAACAATTTTCACGGCAAATTAAAGGCTTAATGAGTGGATCATCTGTTGTGTTATTATTCTTTATCGTCATCTTTATGGCGTATTCCAATTCGTTTTTTATGAAAAAACGTAAAAAGGAAGTAGCACTTTATTCGCTATTAGGTGTACGTAAACAGAAAATCGGCTTAATGCTCTTTTTTGAGAATTTAGTGATCGGTTTTGTTTCTCTAGTACTAGGGATTGTTCTTGGATTCTTTATGTCACAAGGTTTATTAATGATCTTAGTACGTTTAATGGGCTTTGAGGTTGTAGGAAGTTTAACATTTTCCCCTGAGGCTCTAGTCAATACAACATGTATTTTTGCGCTACTATTTTTATTCACATCTTTACAAGGCTATCGTGTCATCTATCAATTTAAATTGATTGACCTGTTTCATGCTGAGAAGCAAGGAGAGAAAATTCCACGTGCATCATTAATAGCAGCTATTCTTGGGACAGCGCTACTTGCATTTGGTTATTATACAGCGTCAGCTGATATTTTTACGAGTAAAATTTGGAGATTCTTCACAATATTAGGGACGCCACTGATGGTTATAGGTATGACAATTGCAGGGACATATTTATTATTCCATAGTGTTAGCGTATTTGTGTTAACGGCGTTGAAAAAAGCAACTTCTTGGTCATGGAAAGGCTTAAATTTAATTGGTGTATCACAATTATTGTACCGTATTCGAGCAAATGCTAAATCACTTTCTATTATCGCTATTTTAAGTGCGACAACGATCACAGCAGGTGGCGGCGTTTTCGGTATGTATTACAATGCCGAAGCCAGTGTACGTCATGCGCTACCTAACACATTTATGTGGAAGGGCGATACGGTAAAATTTTCTCAAGAAGACGTCTTATACAACGAATCGCTTTCTGTGAAAAAATTACGTGTGGATAATGAATTTTCGTTTTTTGAATATACATTATTAAAGGAATCCGACTATAATCGTCTAGCAAAATTGCAGGGAAAAGATGAACAACTGCACATTGCAAATGGTGCAACAGTTTTACTTGATACAAGCTTCGATGAACGTTTTTCACATGATTTTACCGGTGAAGAATTTAAATTAGAGAACGGGGAATCATTCCATGTGGATAAAATGTATACAGAGAGTGTATTAAACTTTATTCCAGCTGGGACAGTCCTCGTTGTAAATGATAAAGTGTTCGCTGCAACTAATGCTGAAGATGTTAAAATGCAGGTAGTTGGTATGGACAATGACTTAAAGCAACAGGCTATTTCAAAGGAAATTTACAATCAACTATCTACTGAACAGCAAGAAGGGTTTTCAAGTGTTCCGCAAAGTTATGAGGATGGTTTAGCTACTGTAGGATCACTATTGTTTGTAGGAAGCTTTTTAGGATTAGTATTTTTAGCAGCGACAGGAAGTATTATTTACTTCAAAGTTTTAACAGAGGCAGAGGAAGATCAGCCTAAATATGCTATTTTAAATAAAATTGGTGTGAACAAAAAACAAATACTAAAAACAGTTGCAGGGCAGGTTGCCGTTATCTTTAGTGCACCACTCGTTGTTGGCATCGTCCATAGTGCATTTGCGCTACTAGCCTTTTCACAGCTATTTAGTATGGATATTACTAAACCAGTAATTCTGTGGATGATTGCTTATTCAGCAATTTACGGCATCTATTATATCTTTACAGTTCGTTCATTCTATAAAATTATTAGACAGGGGAATTAATATGAAAAAGGTTTTCTTAGGTATAGGAGCATTGTTCTTATTGTTCGTTGTAGGTCTTGTTGTGCTGATGACCGTTGATTTTAACCGTTTAAATAAAGAAGCATACTATGTTCATATCACTACTGATGGTGAAATGGAGGAATTCAAGGCAAGCAACGGAGAAATATGGAAGTCATATTGGTACGAGCTACCTGCTTATGACGAGAACGGTGAAGAGAAAACATTGAAGTTTTCAGCTCAGAAAAATTTACGTCATGATGCATACTTAAAGCTTTATGTAAAAAAAGAAACAGAAGTTTCATCATATGATGAAGTAAAATTCCATGAGCTACCTGCAAAAATACAGGAGTTAATGAAGAAATAAGAAGAAGGAGTAGTCCCTAGTTTTAGGGCTACTCCTTTTTTTCTACTTGAAATTGAATGCTAACAGTTGTACCTTGTTGTTCTTCAGAGGTAATTATTACAGTTCCTCCGTGCGCTTCAATAATATCTCTAGCAATAGCAGTACCTAACCCAGTACCATGTGTCTGCTCAGTATTTGTCCCTCGATAATAGCGTTCAAAAATATGTTCAAGATCTTCGGCGGAAATGCCGTTACCGTTATCGGAAATCGTAATTGAATGATCTTCAACAAGAATAGTAACTGATACATCAGAAGGATTATGAAGCAATGCATTGTGTAAAAAATTCATTATCGCTCGTCGCATAAAGTGCTCGTCAATGTGATGCTTGATGACATCGTTCGTTGCATTAAACTCAATACTGGCTTCCTCATATTGAGGGGTATTGAGTGTATCTATAACGATTTCACGAATAAATTGCACCATATTTACTTCGGTTAAGCTGAGCGGAAGCTGCTGATGTCTTAAGCGCATAGTTAAATTTAAATCATCGAGTAAATCTTGCATATGCAATGATTGTTTTTCGATAATGTGAGCGTAGTCTCTTTGTTCATCAGCAGTCAATTTTCCATCATTCAGTAGCTCCGCATAACCACGAATCGAAGCAAGAGGTGTTTTCATATCGTGTGACACATTGCTGATCCATTCCTCACGCATCATTTCTAATCTTTTACGTTCCTGCTCGTGTGCGGCAAGCTCTTTTGATACTTCATTTAAATTCTCGAAAACAGGTTTGTACACACCACCTGGCATTTTACTAGAAACATGCTCATGATTTTTTAAATGACGAATACGTTCAATCATTGCGTGTAGGGGCTTGGTCAACGTTCGACCGAAAAGCCAGCCAACGAGCGTAGCTACTAATAAATCAGCAAGGACAATGAGCAAACCAAACTTACCAATAAACTGTAATACGGAAGAACCAGAAAAATGAGTGACATATCTAGTAACGCCACTTCCTTCGATGCCGATAAGATAACTGATACTTTCTTTACTTCCCACATATACGGTTGTATCTACGTCGAATTCTTTATATTTATAAACTTGAATTAAATCAATCGGCGCATAGTGTGCAGGAGCTTTCTTTGGAGCAAAATGGGCTTCAATGACTTGTCCATTATTATCAAGTAATTGAATCCAAGCATTTCGCTGATGCAATTGTTGAAGTCCATCCTTGCTTACCGCTACCGTTCCATTACTTATATCAATATACTGTTGGAACTCGCGCACGAAGTTTTCCTCTGAATACGTAGTTGTTTTATCGTATTTATTTACCTGTTGGAAAATGAAACCAATTAAAATGGCTGTATTCAGGAAAATAACAATAATAACAATAGACAGTACAGACAGCAGAAATCTAGCTGTTAATTTCCATTTCATACTTGCTCCTCTTTTGGAACGACAAATTTATAGCCAAGCCCTTTTACAGTTGTAATATACATAGGTTTTGATGCATCATTTTCAACCTTTTCACGCAGACGTCGGATATGCACCATTACGGTATTGTCTGAGCCGAAAAAGTCCTCTCCCCACACACGCTCAAATAGAGTTTCTTTACTTAAAATTCGATTAGGATTGTTCATAAAGCAAGTCATCAAGCCGATCTCTTTCGCTGTTAGCTCCAATAAAACACCGTCCTTATGTACCTCCGTTTCATCTCCATTAAGCAAGAATGGACCAATTTGAATCGAGTTCGCTGAAGTTACAGGCACTGCTTCCTGCGTTTTATAACCAGCTCTGCGAAGCTGTGCCTTCACACGATAGGCGACCTCTTTAGGACTAAAAGGTTTCGTAATATAGTCGTCCCCTCCAATAGCAAGTCCTAAAATTTTATCAATCTCCTCGTTTTTGGCTGACATGAAAAGCACCGGCACATGCGACACTTCTCGAATACGTCGACATAAATCGTAGCCCTCACCATCAGGAAGCATCACGTCAAGAAGTACAATATTGGGTTGAGTCTGTTGAAAGCTCGTCCAAGCTTCTTGAATGGAGCCAGCTGTATGAATTTGCTTATAACCTTCTTTTTGCAGGCTGACTTTTAGAAGGTTTGCTAAATCTGCCTCATCATCCACTACTAGAATTGTTGGTTCTTGCATTGTTCACACGTCCTTTCTTCTTTATATTGTCAATCGTCATTAGAATTTTAAGAATAGCAGAATAAGTAAGTGATAGCACGATAAGCAATCCCTTATTATTTTGCAATAAAAGTTACCGATTGAAAATTTCTCGTTATGTGACTCATTATAAATGAAACTTGCTTAAAAAAGGAATTGAGACATTATTCATTATTTGAATTAAGAAATATCAAGACCAATTAGTTACCTATAAATGGGGAAATAATGATTTACATACTCAGCTGAAAAGTTTATTTTTAAACACGTACAGGTTTCTAGAACTTTGTAGAAAAGCCTTTAAAATCAACGATGCAACTTTAGGTTGCGGAAAAAGTAACCAATGAGTTCTCGATTAATGTTGGGATTTTTAGTAAAGTTAAGGTATCAAAAATGATAGGCGGAATGATCTATGAATTTATCTCAGAATTTAAAAAATAAAAGAGAAGAGCACAGTTTTTCACAAGAAGACATTGCTCAAAAATTAAATGTTTCTAGACAATCTGTTTCAAAATGGGAAAACGGTAATTGTTATCCGGATTTAGATAATCTCATTTCATTAAGTGAGCTATATAATATTTCGCTAGATGAATTGGTTAAAGGTAACAAAGATTTCCGAAAAGAGATTATCATTCAAAATACAGATAATAAACTTCCGATAACACAATGGTGGGCGTTGATACCGATTATTGGAATGCTTTACGGATTGATTTCAATGATTTTAAAACATTTTTAGGCAATATTCATATAAAAACAACTTTACATTAGAATACGTTCTAGCTCCTGCGTGTCATTGATCGCAGGAGCTTTTTCATAACTTTTTAAAACCATCCCAGAAAAGGTCAGTACTAGTAAGAGTACTAAGGCTTTTTGACACGTTTACAGATGTAAAAGCGTAATAAGAGTGTCAATCATTAAGGTGGAAACAATGTTTTAAAAAAATAGCAGCAGACGCGCTCGGACTTTCAGATTTCGGGTAGTTATCACTCGAGAGGGCTATGATGACGGACGCAGATGATTATTGCTTTACAAATCGTGCGATTATCCATGTAAACGGTGAGTGCGCGGTGAGCAAAAAGCGTTTACTGCGTCGTTACGACTACCTAATGCACAATATTAGTAATGTATTCCTCGAAACAGCAGGAACTATTGACCTTAATGTCGAAATTAAATTTACAATCGACAATAAACCATTATCAATTGATATTCATAAACGTTTTATCGATGACATTAAAGATTTATATGAAGTGTTGCATGCCATTAGCTATGAGCAAAAGCAAAATGCATACAAGCTAGAGGTAGCAGAAAAGAGTTTTTTCATCCATTGGTCGTGTCGGCAATGACAATGTCTCACCATCTGCATCATTTGAGGAGATTACATATTTTGCGAATAATTGGATGATTGATCATAAAGAAAAATACAAGAAAGGTGATTTCTCACACATATTTGATTTATACATGAACAATTAAAAATATAGCTCTCTACGTTTTGTGGAGAGCATTTTTAACTTAAGTATATACATAAAATTAGAACTAGGAGCGTGACGAAAAAATGACAAGCGAATTGCAAATGCTAGAAAAAGAAGGAATACAAAGTGAAGATCTTGTACAGCAGCCGCAAGCTGTCGAAACGTTATTCGTAAATGAGTTCATAGATGGTATTTTAGATCCACAACAAAATATGCTTGGACCTGTCAAAGACGGTGGAACAATTATTGCTAATACGACACCAGGCTGTTGGGGCCCGATGCTAACACCAACGATCCGCGGTGGGCATGAAGTAACGAAGCCTGTATTTGTAGAAGGGGCAGAGGTAGGAGACGCCATTGTTATCAAGATTAAATCAATACAGGTAACATCAGTAGCAACGGCATCTGGGCATGATGAGGCGATTTTAGACCGATTCATTGGGGATCCATTCGTATCAGTAAAGTGTCCCGGCTGTGGTAAGCTACATCCTAATACAGTTGTCAAAGGAATAGGTCGACAGGCCATTCGCTGTTCGACATGTGATACAGAAACATCACCTTTTAACATGACGCATGGCTATACTATGGCGTTAGATCATAAAGGCAATATTGGTGTGACTGTTGGGCGAGAAGGTGCTCGTCGTATTGCACTTGATGCTAAAAATTATATGCGTACACCTGAAAATTCTGTGCAAAATCCTGCGGTTGCATTAGCACCAAGTGATTTGATTGGTGTTATGGCAAGAATGCGACCTTTTTTAGGGCAGCTTGGAACGACACCTTCAAAGGCGATGCCCGATTCCCATAATGCTGGTGACTTTGGCTCTTTTTTAATTGGTGCGCCACATGAATATGCATTTACGCAGACTGAATTAGATACACATCGTACAGATGGACATATGGATATAAGCCGTGTTCGTGAGGGAGCAACAATTATTTGTCCAGTAAAGGTTCCGGGCGGTGGTGTGTATATTGGTGATATGCACGCAATGCAAGGGGACGGAGAAATTGCAGGACATACAACGGATGTTGCTGGTATTGTTCAACTTCAGGTAAGTGTGTTGAAAAAAGTAGCTTTGGATGGCCCCGTGCTATTGCCAAATACAGAGGATTTACCTTATACGGCTAAACCTTTTACAAAGGAAGAAAAACGTCGTGCACGTGAGCTTGCTGAGGAATTCGGCGTTAAACAAGTGGAGGACGTATTCCCTGTATCAATTATTGGCTCTGGAACAACATTAAATGAAGCAACAACTAATGCTATAAGTCGTGCTGCAAGGCTTTTTGAGATGAGCGAGCCAGAGGTTATGAATCGAGCGACAATTACAGGATCGATTGAAATTGGTCGTCATCCAGGAGTTGTAACAGCAACTTTCCAAGTACCTAAAACAGTACTGAAAAAAGCAAAAATTTATAAACCAGTGAAAAAACAATATGATTAAATGCATACCTAAAAGCCTAAAAAGAAAGCAAACTAGAAAATTTCATAGTTTGCTTTTTCTTTCTAATAGATTATAATGCTAAAAAATATGGTGAAAGACATACTTTAAATGATTTACAAAATATTACACTTGTAAATTGGACTCTATTAAGTAGTTGTTTAATAGAACAAGCTTAGAATATACAAAAAATGATACGGTTCTATAGAATTATGAATAGAAAGAAAGGTGACTCATGGCAGATTCCGTACGTTTACAGGACAAGGAAGAAAAATCAAATCCTATTAAAACATACATATTCAAGATGAAAGGTGGGGGACATGCTCCTTCACGAACAAATTTTGCCGATGCAATAACAGGTGCAATCGGTGGATTAATATGTATTTCCGCCTTGCTTTGGTTGACGAACTATACAGGTACCCCATGGTTAATGGGGTCACTTGGTGGGAGCTGTGTACTTGTATTTGTCGTTTGGAATGCGCCGTTGTCACAACCTCGAAATATTATAGGAGGTCATTTAATTTCAGCCTTTGTCGGCTTGACCATGTATTCGTTGTTAGGGACGAGCATAGTCTCAATTAGCCTTGGCGTAAGTTTAACTATTTTTTTTATGACCTTATTAGGAAGCATTCATCCGCCAGCAGGAGCGAATCCAATTATTATTATTTTAGGAGGCTATGGTTGGAGCTATCTAGTAATGCCCGTTCTTATTGGTGCTCTCATTATCGTATTTTTTTGTCTTGTGATAAATAATCTGCGAGAAACGCGGAAGTATCCTTTATTTTGGTGAGGAAAAAATTTAAGCAAGTGGCGGAAATATGTCTTGTTCTTCGCAAAGCTAAACATTGTATCTGCCGCTGCGCTTTCGATGCAGAAAAACATCCCTCAAAAAATTTGACGTAAAGAGATTTTTGCATCTGTCGCTGTGCTTTCGATGCAGAAAAAAATCCGTCAAAATAGACGGATTAGAAAAACTTTTGCCCCTGCCGCTGCGCTTTCGGGGCAGAAAAACACCCCTCAAAAAATTTGACGTAAAGAGCTTTTTGCATCTGTCGCTGCGCTTTCGATGCAGAAAAAAATCCGTCAAATTGACGGATTTTTTTTGTAACTATTTTGTTGGTCGCTCGTCTACTGCTGTGAGAGTGCTTTTTCTCGTTTGTATTGGTGAATGATGCATAGCTTTTTAAGTTGTGCGTACTATGGCGTTAGCTTTGAGCTGGCGTAGGCAATGAGCTATTTGTGACAATACGAATGGGCTACCAACTTATGAGTGATTGTCCAATGGGCTCATTTGCCGCTCATCTTTTAAACAGCAAATCCTTTCCCCATCTATAAGGTATTTGACCTTTAGATGGCTTTTTTTATGCGTTGTAGTTAAAGTTGTCGATATTACACGAATACTTTTGCTGTCATTTCTTTTATCCATATCACGATTTCTTTAGCATATGTTGGATAAGATTTGTTATATTGAAGAAAGAGTGATTAAACTTTTAGGCAAGTATTTTACATGATAGGGGAAGATCTTTGTTGGTTGAATTTGATGGGGGGCTCCATTTGCATGTTGTTGGATTGTGATGAGCAGTTATTCATGACCTATAAACAAAGTGGTGAAAAGGGTGCTGAAAAGTTACTTTCAAAATGGGTAGAAGCAGAGATTGATTCACCAGCAGACCCGAAAATTCTAGGTACTGCACTTTCACCTAGTTTATTTTTAGTGAATGAGGAAACAGCGATGAATATTGCGTTTTCAACTGCACGAAAATATTGGGGTCGTGTAACGGCAGATATGAAAACTTTTTTTAATAACCATGGTTTAGATACTAAATTTGTTAATGAACGTCTCAATGCCTTTTTTTATACGCAAAAAGGCAAGGAGACCTTTTTTGAGCAGCTTTTTGCACAGCATACAATGGACTTAGAGCGATTAATTTGGCTAATTTTCGGGAAGCGAATGCAAATTACAATGCCAGTTAACGAACTACAAACTATATTTTTATATAAATTTGACAATGAATATTTTGTGCATATGATTTATAAAGAAGAAGCCCAATTTTGGCATTGGCTTTTCATAAAAAAAGTTTATTCACTATTTATCCACAAACCATTAGAACAATTCACATTTATCCATGAAATGATGGGTCATGTTGAGCAATCCACAAGAAAAACTTGTGTACATGTGGATAACTTTGTGAATAATTATAGAGAAACTCTTGATAAGTGTATAACTTATGTGGATAACCGAAATTCTACATGCTTGGCTAAAAAACAGTTACATCTTTACCAAATTGTAACGCATTATCGTTTATCGAAAGGGGATTATCGTTGTGTTAAAGCGCTAATTACTTCCTTTGAAGCGGATTGGCGTTATTCGATGTATGCACTGACAGAGAAAGAAAAAGTTCTGATTGCATATCTACTGTTTCATATAGCACATCATGAGCAGAATTCTGAAACTGTTATTCACTACGGAGAGTATTTATTAGAAGATGAACGACTTAATAATTACGCGATAGAGATTTTGTTGGAATATAAGGACTTATTGCCGAATCGTAAGCCAACACCTCCGGCCATTATTAAAAATTATGAACTTAATTTTTTAGAAAACTTGTATGCCATATTGCTTGATCATTATGTGAAAATGGGGCGTTATCAAGAGGGGCTCCTGCTTTTAAAGGAACATGTACTAGCATCCAATAAAAAAATACATGCCTCTTTAGTACAGGGTAACTATAGTAATGAGCAATTTATTGCGATTGAGGCATCAGTTCAACAGGATATTGCTCTCCATGTGAATAATTCATTACAGCATATTGGCTTGTCTGTGGAAGAATGGCGTCGATATTATCGTCAGCTAGAAACACCTTGCTATTTGGTAGCACTGAGCGCATCCTTGCATATGCTCAATATTTTAAAAGTTTTATTTGTGACGGAACAGTATGAGCTGTTTGAAAAATTAATGGAAATTTATAAAAAATATTTACTTATTGATGACCATTTTGAAAAGCTACGAGTCTTTATTAGCGCATATGTTTAACTTATTTCGGCGGGTGTACAAACATCCATACCTGTCTAAGCTATCGGCACAAAAGACATCCGCTGTAATAATAGAGGAACTTCGTCCAAGAACGGACGTCCTGTGGCAATTTATCTGTGCGAAAGCGAAGCGACAGCAACACGGTTTTTTCTGTGCGAAAGCGAAGCGACAGCAACAATATACGACTGAGTTATTAACATCTTGCCGAGGCATAATTGATTAGAAATACAAAAAAGTGTCTATGTGTTTTTTGCAACAGTAGACACCTTTTTTTTATTTCGTGTAGTTGGCTAACGATATTATTCTAAAACTCCTTTGTCCTTTAAGTCAGCAATTTGCTCGACACTATAGCCAAGTGAAGACAACACTTCTTCATTATGCTCTCCAAGCTTGGCACCGACATGCTTGTACTGAGGCTTATAACCGTCAAACTTAAAAGCAGATGCAATTTGTTTTTGCGTAGTACCATCGCTTTTTGGAATATCAACAATCATATCACGAGCCTTAAGCTGAGGATGCTCGCATGCTTCTGGAAAAGTTAATACTGGTTCGACACATCCCTCGAAATCCTCGTTAAATACTTCAAGCCAATCTTCATAAGTCTTCGATAAAAACGCATCATGGACAGCTTCTTTAAAACGAATTTGTGTGTAGTATGAATCATTAAACGTATTATCAATGAGCTCAGGAATATCAAGCGCTTCACAGAGTAATCTGCGGAATTGAGGTTCAAGACTTCCTACCGAGAAAAATCGGCCATCCTTTGTTTTGTAAAAGTCATAGTAGCTACCACCATTTAAAATTTCTTGCTCAGGCTGAGGTATACGACCGCCGCCAATATAGGCAGATCCATACATAGCATTGAGTGAAAATACAGCATCGGTCATACTTATATCAATATATTGCCCTTTACCTGTTTTTTCACGATGTAAAGCAGCTGCGAGTACTCCGATTGCTGAATGCATCGTGCCCCCAGCCAAATCAGCAAGCTGAATACCCATTGAGACAGGCTTTTTATCTTTATGACGTGAATAATCAAGTATGCCCGCTAATGATAAATAGTTATTGTCATGTCCTGGCCGATTGCTATATGGTCCAGTTTGTCCATAGCCTGTAATAGCGCAATAAATAACCTTAGGGTTTACTTCTTTTAGAGCCTCATAGCCGATGCCAAGTCGTTGCATGACACCGGGTCGAAATCCTTCGATAATGATGTCGTACTCTTTCACGAGTGACTTAACAATTTCTATAGCTTCAGGTGATTTTAAATTTAATGTTAATGACTTTTTAGAACGATTCAAATGTTGATGAATATACGCCTCATGATCATCGTCGTAAGGAGGCATAATACGTGTTAAATCTACGCGTTTTGATGATTCAACGTGAATAACCTCAGCGCCAAGATCAGCAAATATCATCGTTGCCATTGGTCCCGGTAGTAATGCAGAAAAATCGAGAATTTTTAACCCCTTTAAAATACCCAAATCTCCCAACCCCTTTTTGTGTAGGCTACACTGTATTCAAGAATGCATTGTAGCGCTTTTCTCATAATCCCCATTTTGTGAAAAGCATGCATCACCACTGTATTAATACAGTGCGGTGATAAATTATCAGTATTATAACAAAAGAATTGATGGCTTGACTATGTTAAATTTTATTATAAAATATCTAGTGGAAAAATCATATGTCAGAATAACAATAAAAGTGAAAAAATTCAGAATGTATGTTATCTCTATAATAAATCCAAACCAATCACTTATAAAATCATATGTTTTAATAAATTTTACACGGCGATAAGGTTAAAAAATCTCTATGCAATAGATTTCTGCATAGAGATTTTTGTGTATATTGGTCATCCGCCATCAACGTAACTATTAAATTACTTAGAATAAAAGTTAATTGTATAATAGGGCGCACCGTTATCTTTGAAGCAGACACCAACAAAAATATGTGTAAATTCTTTTCTTAAAATATTTATACGATGTCCTTTTGAATTCATCAGTGCTTCATGGGCGAATATACTATTGGGCTGACCTTGTGCTATATTTTCGCCATACCAATAGTGATTAACTCTACCAGCATTGAGGCGATCATTGGAATGATTACCATTATGATCTTCATGACTAAAGAATTGGTGTGTGATCATATTGCTACTATGCTGCCGAGCGATAGGATTGCATCTTTTGTCATAAATGAGTGGTTGCAAACCTTCTCTAACCCGCTCATGGTTAATAAGTTCAACCATTAAATCTTCAAGGCCTATTCGTAGTTCATCGGAAGGCTTACCATAATAACCACGTTTACTAAATTCGGTTTTGGCATTAATCCAAATAATAGAACGAACAATATTGTTTTTGTGTAAATCATAGTAAAAAGTAACATAGTGACCATCGATTAAATAGGTCCCGTGTGAAGTATTACCGTCACAATCATTGTAATCGAGCAAATAGCTTGTGCTTTGATAGTGAATAGCTCTAAGTGGAAGACCGTATATTCTAGTCACATCTATTCGATTAGCACCAATAGGAATACCAAATACGCTATGCCCAGCGCGTGTTTCATAGCCTCCGACCACTTTGGAATTATGCCTTCCTACGAGGAAATATTGGGAGTAGTCCATCTCTACTTGATGCCATTTCATTTTATACTCACTTTGAAAGCTGGATAGTGACAAGGTATTTTGTGTATTTGTTATTTTTGTACGAGCTGACTTATTCGAATTGAGAGCAGTATTCGTCCATAAAGCCATACTAAAACCAACCATAATTGGAGCTACTTTACGTAACAACATATTTAAACCCTCTTCTAATAATAAATTTATAATGAAAATCTATCAAAATAATAAAAGTCCTATAGATATAAAATACTATATTTTTGTCACGTTAACGATGCTAAAATCCTGGAACTTTGTCTACTATATGGCTAATCATCAAAGTGTTAGAGTGATTTCCGTTCCGGCTGAGCGCTTTATCGCTGCCGCTGCGCTTTCGCACAGAGCAAAGCTTCCTAAGGGGGTTCGATGAGCCGCTTCACTCGTGTGCCCCTTATATACAAGGTCAATTTTCATCTCGAATTTTTATAATAAGCTTTTGTAAAAAAGGGACTTCAAAAGTAATAAGGAATTTTTTGTGCTTAAATAGAATAATAGAAGAAATTATAAACTAGGGGTAAATAATAGAAAATGAAATCAAAACAAATAAAGTTAAAGTATTTAATCATGGGTGTTGCCATGGCAGCTTTTTTCTTAACAGGCATTGGTAGCGTTTGGAGCGGTTACCGTATGAATGTTGCTTCGATTAAAGAAAATTCGCTTGAAACGAATCGAGTATATGCACAGAAATTAGCAACAACCGCAAGTTCCTATCTTGAAGAATCTTTCCAAATTTTAAAGTATAGCGTGAGTGCGATAAAGACGAAAATGCATGATAGCAATGCATTAATTCAGGAAACCGAGCGTTTGAAAGAGCAAAATAACATGTTTAACTCTGTTCTTATTACAAATGCAAAAGGTCATGTATTATCTATTTCACCACCATCTGAGGAGGTACAAGGTAAAGTATTAACTTCAGTTGGAGCGAAAGAGGCTTTATCTAAAAGGGAACCTCTTGTCTCAAAGCCTTATAAGGGGATTACAGGGCGTCTCCTTATTTTTATCTCGTATCCTATATTTTCAGAGACAAATGAATATTTAGGAATGGTAGCTGGGACAATTTATTTAAAGGAACGAAATGTTTTTAATGAATTACTCGGGGAGCATTATTATCATGATGGTTCATATGTGTACGTAGTTGATTCAGATGGGCGCGTTATCTATCATCAGGACTCAAGTCGGGTCAATGATATCGCTATTGATAATGAAGTTGTTCAAGCAGTGGTTTCTAGGAAAAGTGGGGCTCAGCAAGTAACAAATACTAGAGGAGTAGAAATGCTTGCTGGTTATAGCACCGTACCTTTAACAGGCTGGGGAGTAGTTGCTCAAAGACCGTTAAAGGTAGCATTGGCTCCTTCGTTTGATAGAGTACAGGATGTAGCTATAAAATCCATTCCGCTAATGCTAATTTCGCTTTTTATAGTCCTTTGGATGGCAGCACGTATAGCTAATCCGTTACAGCAATTGGCTACTTTAACAGAGGAGAGCATGGAATCGAAAAATGTAGAAGGCTTGAAATCTGTACGTAGTTGGTACTTTGAAGCGCACTTTTTAAAAAGTGCACTCATTCGGAGTTTAACTTTTTTACAGGGACAGGTGTCCTATTTTAAAGATCAATCTACAACAGATCCGTTAACAGGTGTAACTAATCGTCGCACAATGGATGCGATGCTAGCTGAGTGGCTTGAGAACGATTTGCCACATGCCCTTATTTTGCTAGATCTAGATCATTTTAAAAGTGTTAATGATACGTATGGTCATGCCGTAGGTGATAAAGTTTTACAATTTTTGGCTCTTAATATGAAAGCGGTCGCTCGTGAAGGAGATGTTTGCTGTCGCTATGGTGGTGAGGAATTTGTGATGTTATTGCCAACTACTACTGCTAAGGAAGCCGCACAGGTTGCTGAACAACTTCGCGATATGTTGGCACATACTACGAGTCCTTGTGGTCGCCCAGTTACATTATCGGCGGGTGTTGCAGTGTATCCACATATGGCTGACACGACAGAAAAGTTGATTGAAGCAGCAGATGATGCGCTGTATCTTGCAAAACAAGCTGGACGAAATCGAGTCATGGTAGCAGATCTAAAAAATAAATAAAAAAAGTTTTAAAATAAGCATACATTTCTAATTTTTGGGGTACATGATTAATGGAACGATTATTTGGGCAAGCTACTTTTAAGTCATTTCCCATATGACTTATATATCCTGTTCAAATGATACGTAAACTCGGGACACATCTCTCGATCGACTTGACAAGATGTAAGGTTATCCCCCTTTCCCTTATGACATCGCAAGCGACTAGATGTACGCCTATATATCGTTAAAGCCAAGTAAGCACCGATGCTCCTTGGCTTTTTTTATTGGATTAAGGGAAAGGAATCGAGAAAAGATAAGTGATTGGTGAGTAGTGAAATTTGGGTAGCTTAGAGTGTCAGTGTCCAAATAGTTTTTTGATTCATCACATAAGTTGGTACAAAACGTATGCCATTGTATAAGTTGATTGGAGTGGAGACTGGGCGACTCCTTGGGGATTAGCGTCACAGATGAGACCCTGCAGCGAAGCGAAGCGGCTCATCGGACGCCCCCAGGAAAGCGCCCAGTCGGAACGGAGATCAACCTCACGTTATGATGGTGAACTTCCGTATATTTATTTCTGTATTTTGTTAACGTTTTTCTTCCATTAATTTAGGTTTATCTATGAAGGTTCACTATATACCTGTCGATATAAAGGGTATGATGAAAATGATATTTTGAACGTATCAAATACATAGATGAAAGGAAGAGTGGAATGGATAAAACAAAAGTCCAAAAAGTGAATAAAGCACTTATAGCAACTGTTTTTGCTACTAGTGGGGTTGCTGTTGTAGTGCCACCACCACAAAAAGCAGCCGCTGCGGCTAATTCACCATTCACGGATATTGACCAATATTCAAGCCATTACGATAATATTTTAAAATTATACTCTCAAGGTGCGATAAGTGGGTATGCAGATAAAACCTTTCGACCAGATCAAAATGTAACACGTGGTCAAGCAGCAAAAATGCTGGCAACTGTTTTAAACTTAGATTTAAATAATGTACAAGATCCATATTTTAAAGATGTTCCAAAAAGTAGTGAATACTACAAGTATATAGCCGCATTACAAAATGCAGGAATCATGGCTGGGTATTCAAATGGAACATTTATGCCTAATGAAGTGATTACGCGTGGGCAACTAGCGAAAATTTTAGTGCTTGGCTTTAAATTTGAGGTAGCATCTAATTACAATAATAGTTTCAAAGATGTAACTAGCCAAACAAGCAACGCTATCTATATTCAAACTTTAGTAGATTTAAAGATTACAGAAGGGACAACACCTGTCACTTTCTCACCATATAATGCGGTAACACGTGGACAAATTGCATCCTTTATTGTGCGTTCACAAGAGCAAAGGGGCAATGCCACATCTTTCAAAATTACAGGTGTTGAAGACGAACAGATCTACATAAATGGTGAGCCTTACACAGTACCGACAAGTTACTCGCATATTTTTAACGAAGATAACGCCGCGGTATTAAAAGGTGCACTTATTGAAGGGGATCTGTCAGGGAAAACCATTCGCTCTGTGTCGAAGCTAACATTGAACGCTAGTGGGACAAGCTCAAGATTTCTAGAGTTTGATGGTAATCATGGGTCCTTTGGTGCGACAATCGTTGTCAATGGGAACTATATTGAATTTTCAAATGTTACATTGACTGGCACAATGTTTGTTAATGAAACGGTACGTCCACCTTTACAATTAGGCGTTTCCTACTATAAGCCATTACGGCTGGGCCCTACTATAGCAAGCACAAATACGGCATTTATCAACTGGTCTAATCCAGATAATCCAACTGATGAAGGCTCGTCCTCATCCAATAACGGTCCAACAACAGATCTTCAAAATTGGACAGATCAGAATTCTGACAAGAATCCTGATAAAAACAAGCCATTTGTGAACTGGTCTAAAGATAAAGTGACGATGAAAAATGTTGAAAAACATATCGAATTTTATAACAGCACAGTGTCACGCCTAGTTGTCTCTCAAAGTGGTACAAAAATCGAAACAAATATGAAGCTACCGCGTGTAGACATCATCAGGAATGTCCGCGAATTTGAGATTCAAGGAAATATTGGCACACTAAACCTTGATACAGAAACGAAGATAACAATTTACGGAACTGGTAATATCGACAGGGTAAATTACAATAGCTTTACTGATTTAGAGCTTTATATAGACGGTCGCGTAGGGATTTTGTATGTTGATAATGTTTATGGTTGGGTGGATCTTGGCGATTACACGTATGTTGACAAAGCTATTATACCGAAGGACGAGTCACCGAATAATATTTTCGATGACTTCCTAGAGGATAAAGATAATATTGGCATTATTACAGATCCAGACGGTAAACCAGTCGATAAAGACGATATTGATAATCAAAAACCAGCTGATAAAACAAAACCTTTAATCGACATTACAAATGTAGCAGTTCTAAACGGTAGTGATATTCAGGTCGACTTTACTTCAGATAAAGTTGGAACTTACTACTATATTGTTCGTGAAAAAGGCGCTGAAGCACCAACGAAAAAAGAAATGGTGAATCGTATTTCTACTGACAATGCGGCAAATGGAACAGGCGCAGCGGTGAATGGCAAAAACACTATTAAAATCACTAATTTAGGTGAGAAAAAAGAATATGTCGTTTATGTGATGGTTGTTGACGGGGCGAAAAATGTTTCGGATATTAAATCACAATCATTCCAAATGAAAGATGGAACACCGCCAACTGTTAAATCTTTAACAGTTACACCTCTACAGGGTGGTACACGTGCAGAGTTTACATTTACAGCGAGTGAACCAGGAGACTATTACTACTACGTACGTAAAAAGACAACCGCTGCTGATCCAACAACAGCAGATATTGTTGCTAAACCAACAGGTAAGGGTAAGGCAGTTGCAGGGAAACTAGGGATTACTGAAATGTTAACAGGTTTAGAGGCTGAAACAGAGTATGAACTTTATGTAGTGATGAAGGATGATTCGGGTAATTACTCAAATGATCCCGCTGTATCTAAGACGTTTTGGACACTCAAATTAGATAATGAGCCGCCATATTTAATTAGTAAAGAGTTAAAACGTACTAGTGAATATTCGAACGAATTCTATATAGACTTTAACGAAGAATTAGATAAAGCAACAGCTGAAGATGTAAACAACTATAACCTAAGTGGTACCGTAATTGTTAGTATCGAAGGTCAACCTAAAATTGTAAAACCGGAAACCGCTAAATACGAAAAAACTAGCACAGGTTCAAGAGTAACTTTAAAAATTCCTTCTAATACAGGATTTGTAAATGGGGATAACTTAATTGTAACAGTTCTACCTGGTGTGAAAGATTTAGCAGGAAACGAATTCGAAAATAATACAAATTTACCATCAAATATAGAAAAACCCCGAAATAGTGCGGAATACGTTTATCGAAATACTGGTGAACCTGTACTTAATTTTATAGGTAAGCCAATATTAAACTCTGAAAAAACTCGTGCAGTAGTTAATTTTAATGCATCGAGAGCAGGAACATATCACTATGTTATTATGAAATCAGGTATTGATACGAAAAAAATTGATGGAAGACTATTAATTAATGCCATTCAAGATGAAGCATCTTTTTTAGAGGTTGACGGCGAAAAGGTTGATATAAAAGGGTCTAAAGGAGATAATCCGGCAAGTTTAGGTGATCAGCAAATTACTGTTCCGTTCCCTCCAGCTGCCTCTTTAAGTCCATTTGAGAGCTATAGTGTTTATATGGTCCTTCGAGATCGATCAGGAAATATCTCTCTAGTAAAATCGTTAGAGTTAATCGGTGATAAAACAGCTCCATATATCAGTGACACTGCCTTAAAAATGAATGAAGGGGACACAAGTGGATCTTTTAAATTTTCTTCAAATGAAGATGGGGCTTATTATTATATAATAAGAAAAAAATATAGTGATACTGATCCATCGATATTAAACCCTGTCCCAACTGAAGAAGAAATTTTTGCAACAAAAGGGACAACTATGCGTGTAGGGGAAAATACTATTAATTTTAAGGACCTACAGAGACATAAGGATTATGTAATTTATGTAGGTGTTTCGGATAATTTTGGAAATAAAACACTTCTGAAAGAGCTGACTTACGATAGTGATGGCAATATTACAAGTAGTAAGGGTAAAATTGGTCAGGACTTTTTCTCAGACGGTACGAAGCCGCGTGTTGAAGACCCAATTTTTAAACGAATTGATGGAAAAACATTTGAAGTAACATTTTCGGAAGCAGTTGGTGATCCTAGTAATCAAGGTGGAATTATAGGTAATAATGTACCATTCTTTAAACTTACAAATTTAGATGGTACTACTGCCACATTACCATCGTACACATGGGCATGGGAAGAAGGCTCAGATACCAAAAATACTTGGGATCCAAGAAAACTAATACTAACATTTACTAATCCAGTTGAAAAAAGCTTTGCTTTAACTGTAGACTCTAATATTACAGATATAGGAAGTGCCATTAATAAAGGTCATTTATTCAATGACGGTAAGCCAACAGCTTCACACATCTATAGAACGCTTGAAACAAATATTGAAAGTGCGAAATTACAACCACCTATTTCAACGGATAGAAGTAAAAATATTGTAGCAACATTTGACTTTGTATTTGAAGATCCTTCTGTTCAAGAGGGAGAAGCTGCTTCCTACTATTATAAAATGTACAGTAAAACACTCTCTCAGGATAAGATAGATGCTGTGTCAATGTTAGAGGTAGTCGTACCTAAAACACCAGGAGCTGTTCAAAGTTTAATTGAAGGTAACGGTAATACTAAGCTTTCGCAAGGACGTACTGAACAACTTATTACACATCCAACAGCATCGTTTATTGAAGGAGATTATATTGTAATTGTAATAGTAGACAAATACGGTAATATGTATAAAGTTCAGGATAAAATAACAAAATAAAGAATAATAAAGAAGAAACCTTCAACATTTTTAGTTGAAGAGTTTCTTCTTATTTTTATCTAGTTGAGCAAGATTAAAATAGTGTCCTTTCCATCACTCCGCGCTTCATTGCAGTCTATTTGCTGAAGCGCTAAAAGGAGGGGCTTCTAAACAGCCCCTCCATCATCAAACCCAACCAAACGCTCGAGCAACTGTCGCCGTTAGCCATGTCACACCAATGGCAATAACTGTTGGAATTAAAAATGACATAAATGTCCACTTTGCACTTTTTGTTTCTTTATAAATATTGACTAAGGTTGTTCCGCAAGGGAAGTGTAGAAGTGAGAATAACATCATATTTAATGCTGTTAGCCACGTCCATCCTTGGTCGATAAACACTTGCTTTAGCTTCGATAAATCCTCAATTTCAAGCATAGCTCCTTGTGATAAATACGCCATAATTAGGATAGGGATAACGATTTCATTGGCTGGTAGCCCAAGAATAAACGCAGCCATAATAAAGCCATCCATACCAAGAGCCTGACCAAACGGATCTAAAAAGTTAACAAAATGCATTAGAATACTCGTATTGCCAACGTAAATATTGGCGAATACCCAAGTTAAAATAGAGGCAGGCGCTGCAACGATAACTGCTCTTTTTAATACATTCCATGCTTTATCAATACTTGCTCTTAAAACGGTATCCCAAAACTTTGGTTTTCGGAATGGTGGAAGCTCTAATGTGTAATGAGTAGGTACACCCTTTAAAGCCGTTTTAGAAAGAACCCAAGAAACGGATAATGTCACAACGACGCCTAACATAACAAACCCTATTAAAATAGCCGCTGTTACTAATGAACCTGTTGCACCTGAAAAACCAGTTACCATAAATAATGATGCTAATAAAATAAGCGTAGGCCATCTCCCATTACAAGGAACAAAATTGTTCGTTAAAATGGCTAACATTCGTTCACGAGGAGATTCTATAATTCTCGTTGATAGAATAGCTGCAGCATTACAGCCAAAGCCCATTGCCATTGTTAATGATTGTTTCCCATGTCCTCCAGCTCGTTTAAATAAACGGTCCATATTAAATGCTACACGTGGTAGGTAACCGTAGTTTTCTAATAGAGCGAAGATAGGGAAGAATATCGCCATTGGTGGCAGCATAACACTAATAACCCAACCTGTACCTCTAAATAGCCCAAGAATTAAAATACCGTGTAGCCATTCTGGTGCGTGCATTGTTTCAAAAAGAATTGTGAGCTTCCCCTCTAGATAGCCGAATAAGTTTGCTAACATATCTGAAGGTACGTTTGCGCCTGCAATAGTAATGTAAAAGACAGCCCCAAGTAAGATAAGCATAATAGGGAATCCCCAAATGCGGGATGTGAAAATTTCATCTAATTTATCAGATCTGTACATTGCAGGTTGCTGTGATACTACTTTTTTACATAAAGATTTGCTTTTAGTATAAATATCACTAACGATTTCATCTCGAATATCCTCATTTGAAACTTCGTTTACTTCAGCTAAAATACCCTTAAGTGAATTATGATTTAACACTGACTGGGACTCCATTCGTTCTCACCTCTTGCTGTTTATTATTTTTATGGTGTTGCAGTTTTAAGATTAATTCCTCATCACCATCAAGTAAGCGAAGCGCAACCCATCTCGATGGATATTTATCATCAAAATAACCTTCTAATTTCGATTCAACCTTTGTAATGGCGTCCTCTATTTCTTTTGAATATTTCATGCGATACGGGGTTGTAACAATTTGCCCACTCACCAGTTGATTTAACGTATCCAGCAATCGATTAATCCCTTTTTTATTTCTTGCTGATATTTTTACAACTGGGACTCCTAGTTCACGAGCTAATCTCCGTTCATCAATTCGGATCCCTTTTTTCTCAGCTTCATCAATTAAATTGATACAAATGATGACATTATTAGTCATTTCTAAAACTTGAAGCGCAAGATTTAAATTTCTCTCTAATGATGTTGCATCGAGAACAACAATCGTTGCATCCGGTTGGTCAAAAATAATATAGTCTCTTGCGACTTCTTCATCTGCTGAATTGGAAAATAGCGAATAGGTCCCGGGTAAATCCACAAGTACATATTGCTGTCCTTTGTGTTCAAAAGATCCTTCTGCATGAACAACTGTTTTCCCTGGCCAGTTCCCAGTATGCTGTTTCAGTCCTGTTAATGTATTAAATAATGTACTTTTGCCGGTATTTGGGTTTCCCGCTAAAGCTATTCTATTAACGCTCATTTTGTATTCCCCCTTACAATTTCGCCCAAAATCATAGAGCTTTCATTATTTCGTAATGCAATCGTCGTATTGCTTACGCGATAAGCAACAGGGTCTCCTAAAGGACTTTTACGAAGAACAGAGATTTCTGCTTCTTTCACAAAGCCTAAATCTAATAATCTTCTTCTAAGAGGACCCTTAATATTAATTTCTTTTATTAAAAAGCAATCTCCGAATGAGCATTCAGAAAGTGGTTTCAATGTTTTTTCCATGCGCATTTTTTATTCCTCTCTATAATAATATTTCGCTAACCCCATATTGTTTCTCTAAGGAAACTTTATTAATGATTATCCCTGTTTTATGACAATTGTCAATAGTTATCTGAAAATTTTTTGAAAGAACGTGATAAAAGAACGTTCTGATGAAGGAAATAACGATGCATTGTCTAATCAGTTGTCGGACTAAGAATGTTGATAAAAGGGGGCTGTTTGGAATACCAAAGTTGTTGATGTAATGGAATGAAACCGTCTTCTTTATGATGTATTAATGTAAGTAGGATTTCGTTACAGGTGCCTACCTGACCTTTTGAAAGAAGAGGTTGACCGTGAAGAAACAATAGCAGAGCAGAAAAAACCATAACCTTCTGCGAAATTAGCAGAGGATTATGGTTTTTTCTTTACTAGAAATTAAAAGTGGATTACTATCTAATAATTTGGAATGAACCAGGTGTCTTTGTTTGAATGAAATGACGATTTCCTTCTATAGTGTAATCAGCAGGTTCTTGCTCGCCAAAGTCATAGGTACGAACGATAGAGGCATTCGGTGATAGGTTATTGATAATGATTTCCATATCCGCCTCGAATTCAACTTGTTTTTTATTTAATGTTGCCTGGAATGTAATACGATTTAAATTTCGTGTAATTTGAATTTCCATAACACCAGTATCCTCATTAAGAAGAGTTCCTAGTGGTGGAATAATAACAGTCATATTGGATTTTGTTGTTAAAACAAAGCGCTCTGTACTATTTTCTGAATCTGCAACGTTTATTTTTGCTGTATAGGTATTTTTGTCTCTAGTCATAGCTGTGATTTTACCAGGTTCTGCTGCAGTATCCGATAAAACTGGAGTTTTAGTCCCGTTCCCTTTAGTAGGTAGATCATATTTTCCATTTACAAAGTCTACTAAAGTCCAGACATTTGGTACAAGCTGCTGTTGCACAGGCGTTAAAGCTTCGAAGGCTGTTTTCACTGCCTGTACATCTTGAGCAGTGGACGTTTTAGGCGATAAAGCGGCAATAGCGTTTTCCACTTCCTTAGCCGCTGCCTTATCCTTTACAACAAGTTGTTCAGCATCTAACAACATCTTTTCGACACCAGCAGGTAATGAAACGTTTGTATGTCTGCGTAGTGCATTAAGCTCAGCTCTAGCATCAGCTACATCTTGATGGAAGGTAATGCGAGAAGAGTTTAACAATTGGATTTTATAGACCACTTTATCGATAGATGTGTTTGGTGAGATATAGGACGTCAGTATTCTTTGAGATTCCGCACTTACAAAGGTCTTTTGCGCTGCATTTAACGTATTGTACCAATCTTTCGTTTCCATAACATTTTGGTAGTAATGAACGGAAGTCGATTCCACTGAAGCTAATTTCTCTTCAATTTGATCAGCAAGCTTACGATACGCTACTTTCGTCTGTTTATGATTAGACAGCGTTGAATAATTCGTGACATACTGTTGTTCCGTTGCCGTCAACTCATCGTATGCTTTGCTAGCTGTCTCTAAAGTCGCTTGGAATGAAGAGGTTGTATCATTAATATTCGAAATAAGTCGAACAACATTCGAAACCTTATAGTTGTAGTAATAAGTATTATCGTATATGTAAGCAGTTTTTACCTGTCCTGCAATATCAGCAGCCGATGCTGACGTAGTAGGTGCAGCATAGATTAGTGAAGGGGCCGCAACTAGGGCGAGAAAGGCTAGTTTTCTTTTGTTTTTCATAATATGGGAAACCTCCTAAATGGTTTTTTCACAAGTGTCATGGTAATTCATAAGGATTTTTGTCCTAGATGAAATCGTTGATTGCCTTGAGAATATCCTAATATATGTTGATAAACCAATTTTATCATATATTAGGATTCTTTTATGTATATTTTGAGTGAATAGGTAGATAGGTTGTACATTTTTTTTAACACTTTGTGTCTTATGTACTTGGGATACGAAAGGTAAGAGAGGTGGATAAGGTGGATAGAATTGCAAGAATGATGGATAGAACTGCAAGAATCTTAGAACTCTCCTATTAAGGGGATAGTTTGTTTGCAACTAAACTGGCAAAAGGTAGTTGTTGAAAAGCCAGCTACAGCAATTAATCCAGCTTTTGCTATTGTTTTTGGTTCTTATGCGCATGGCTCAGCACGCAAAAATCGTGTTTTAGGGATAAGCCTCTTTCAGGTTACTGAACGCTTTCTATTAGCTGGGGAAATTGTACAGTCTTGTAATGTAGATGTTGATTTAATCGATAAAAAGACGGTTGATACCAGCGAGCGGTATGGTCGTTAATCGTCAAAGTGGAAACGCCTTTGTTATAGAACGAATGAAAGCGTATGTAACGTTAAATGAACAACGTGCGGGTAGTATCTTGAGGAAAACGACATATATCAAGCTATTGAATTAAATATACTCTGATTTAAAAAAACAACAGGCTATAGAGATTTTCTAGCCTGTTGTTTTTAAACTGTTATAGAAAAATTTTTATCGTTGTTTACCTGAACGTTGGACATCATTATAGATGTTGATGGCCCTGTCTAAACTGTTAATAGCATCTGTCACCTCGTACGAAGAAGCATAGGCGTTATTAACAACAGATTGGGCGTGTTCAACTGCTTTTTCTAGGTCACGTTTTTCTCGTTCTGTTGTCCACCGTTCATAATAGGGGATATCAGAACCATCTCCATTCACAGAAACTTTCACATACTTAATAGAATTAATGAGTGATGTTAGCCAAGATTTATCAACATAATTTCGATAGTTTACACCAGATTTATGATTACTTCTATACGTTGAAATAGCACTATATAAATAATTATAGGCAGACGAAATTTCTGACTGAGACGAGTAGCCATTATTTGCAACATTTTGAGCATATGAAACAGCTGAAACTAGAGCGTCTTTTTCGCTTTGCGTCGTCCAAATTGTATAAGAAGATAATTCAGAGCCATTAACAGAAACGGTTACATATTGAACAGAGTTAATCAGCGATAAAAGGGCAGATCTATCGGCATTAGTTTGGTAAGTACCATATTTTTGTGCATTTTTATAAACTGTAATCGCGTAGTTTAAATTGCTAATAGAACTTGAGATATCAGACTGGGTTGCATAGGTATTATTTGCAACAGATTGAGCGGATGAAACGGCAGAAGATAAAGCGTCCTTCTCACTTTGAGTCGTCCAAGGCGTATAAGAAGCTACATCATTACCATTATTCCAAGAAACTGCAACATACTGAACAGAGTTAATCAGCGATAAAAGGGCAGATCTATCTCCACTAGTTTGGTGAGTACCATATTTTTGTGCATTTTTATAAACTGTGATCGCGTAGTTTAAATTGCTAATAGAATTTGTGATATCAGACTGAGTTGCATAGGTATTATTTACAACATACTGAGCGGATGAAACGGTATAGGTAAGAGCATCCTTTTCACTTTGCGTCGTCCAAGGCGTATAAGAAGCTACATCATTACCATTATTCCAAGAAACCGTTACATACTGAATAGAATTAATCATCGATTGTAATGAAGACTTATCGCCGTAAACATATTTTGTTCCGTTCTTTTGTGCAGCTTGATAAACGGTTAATGAAATCCGGTATTGTGTAATCGCGTTGTTTATTTGTTCCTGAGAGGCGTTGGAATTATTAGCTACTGCTCTTGCGCTACTTACGGCATATTCAAATGCTGTACGCTCAGCCTGCGTTGTCCATTTCTCAGTTGTTAAAACGTCGTTTCCATTAACAGATACGGTAACGTATGGGGGTATAGCTACTAAATTACTTAGCTCAGTTTTATTCGCCACAGGTAATTTTACAGAGGCTTTTTTATCATCCACCTGCACCTTGTTAATAAGATGTCCTGAGTCTAATGCCACCTTTTCCCCATGTTTGACAATCACTTGCTCAATTTTACCTTCCCCGTAAAGGCTAAAATCTTTCTCAACATCGATTGTAAGCTTATCAACATTGGCCGTAACTTCAAATGCTGTAACTTTACCAACTACATCGATTTTTGAAATAGCTTTGTCAGAAGTCACATGTACTTTCGTACGCTCCAAGTTAATATTTGGAGATTTAATATCTTTTAAAGTGACATTTAACCAATTAATATTTCTAGTTAATAAAGGTTTAAAAGTAATTGTATCCCCGATAGTAACGTCATCAATTGTAATGGCCTTCTTCACGCGATTCGTTACAATGAGCTTATCTTTAATCGTTACATTTTGAACTTTTACATAATCCGCATTTACAGTTAGACTTCCTTCAATCTGTGCGTCACCACCATCAAAATATACCGCCTTTTTATCAGTGCCAGCTTTCGTTAATGTTAGTTCTGTAACGCTCGTAATTTCGCCATTTTTCACTACTATTGTTGCTTCGGCATTCATCAATGCAGTTTTATTCGATGTGTTAAAGAGGGGCTTTAGCGACTGGCTAATTTTAAATTGGCCATTGGATGTAAGTACTTTCTCTTTAGTGACGTTGTTAATGGTAACAGTTTGCCCCTTTGTTTTGGCTGCAGCTACCTGCCCATTCATTTGAATTGAGTGGTTTAAAGATGAATTATTTGAAGCGGCATCTGCAGTGGACATTGGCGATACTAGGGTTGCTGTAATAGCAGTTGCCATAAAAGTCGTTAATACTTTATTCTTCATTTTAGTCTCTCCGATCATTGTATTTAATGGATAATATATCATATATTTCTTTGTTTTAGTATATAAAGGGTATATTTTACTATTTATTATACGTAAATGAAATGTAGTCCCTTTTCTTTATCGTTCGTTTTTAAAAATCCTTAATTATTTCAGAGAATTGAAAGTGGAGTGCCAGTTTTTTTTGTACGAAATTGGGTAGTTGGGTGCGGAAATCACGCTCATTTCAAGAGCTATAACGTTCTAAAAGCTAACTTTTACCATCTTGTTAAAGATACTGTATTAGATTATTGTATTTAGGAAAAATGCCTTGATATGAGTGGCGAGTTAGCTTTAAAGTACATTGACCAAGCATAAAAACAGCACTACTATGGGAGAGGGAAGGGGGACAAGCTATGATGTATCTCGGTATGATTTTTTTTAAAATTGTGGCTCCAATTTTAGTGCTTTTAGTACTTGGTGCAGTTTTACAAAAGAAATTTCGCTTTAATTTAAAGGCGTTATCTCAACTTATTACATATTGCTTCATGCCAGCAGCAGTTTTTGTGAATATATATGAAACGAGTATAGAGCTGTCTGTGCTTGGGGAAGTTGCGTTATTTATTCTACTCTTTATCGGAAGCCAAATGGTGCTTAGTCATTTTCTTGCAAAGGGACTAGGCTTAGTAAAAACAGAGGCTGCGGTGTTTAAAAATAGTGTTGTCCTAATTAATTCGGGTAACTATGGAATTCCAGTTGCACAAATGATTTTTGTGACTCAGCCGATTGGCGTAGCGATTCAGGTCATTCTCGTTATATTTCAAAATATGACGACCTATACTTACGGCTTGTACAATTTAATTTCTTCAACAAAATCGGGCATGTCTATTGTGAAAGACTTCCTCAAAATGCCCATTATTCATGCACTTATTATTGGTGTTGCAATGAACTATTTTACTATCACTATTCCACAGTTTGTAAGAATTCCGATAGACCATGTGGCGGATGGCTTTATCGCTGTAGCATTAATAACTTTAGGGGCACAACTATCGCAACTTGAAATCAAATCCATGTTCAATAAGATAGTAGTCATTAGCTGTTTTACACGACTAGTCATAGGGCCAGCCGCGGCATTGCTAATCATTTTTGCGCTTGGTCTTGATGGTGTCGTGGCACAATCACTTTTTATAGCTAGTTCGTTCCCGACATCGCGAAATAGTTCTAGTCTTGCATTAGAATATGACGTAGAATCGGCAACTGCTGCACAAACAGTTTTATTTTCAACGATTGTGAGCTGTATTACAGTGACGATCGTGATTTATGTAGCGGAACTGCTGTTTACCTAACAGTTGGGTGCCATATAAAAAGATAGGGTGGAAAGCTTTTCAGGAGTTAGGAGCTTTTTTTCTGAATTAAAAGCTAGTGATTTATATTTGTTAAAACAAGATATAAGTTGATTGGAGTGGAGGCTGGGCGACTCCTTGGGGATTAGCGTCACAGATGAGACCCTGCAGCGAAGCGAAGCGGCTCATCGGACGCCCCCAGGAAAGCGCCCAGCCGGAACGGAAATCAACCACACGTTATGATGATAAGCAAAAAAAACAAATGAAGCTTCCATCTCTTAACAATATCTGCTACACTAGCATCAAACTTAATAGCATTAACTAGGGGAGTCTGATGAGTCAGGCTGAGAGGGAAACGCATAGAGGTTTCTTGACCCTTTGGACCTGATCTGGCTCATACCAGCGTGGGAAAGTTAACCATTATTGCACTCGGTGTATTTGCAATAACTATACCTTTACATTCTTAGCCGGATCCAAAATTTTTTGGATTCGGCTTTTGTCTTTATTGGGGTGAGCTAGATTCGGTCCTTGTAAAAATATAAAAGGGAGCGAAGTAGTTATGACAACAGTTAGCGACAAGAATATTACAATTATGTCTAGTTTTGAAGGAAGTAAAAAAGTTTACGTAGAAGGTTCTCGACCAGATATTTTAGTGCCAATGCGTGAAATTGCTCTAAGTCCAACGACAGGAAGCTTTGGGGAGGAGGAAAATGCACCAGTACGTGTTTATGATACGAGCGGCCCGTACACTGATCCTGCGTATAAGGTGGATATTACGAAAGGATTACCAGCTTTACGTAGTGCATGGATCAAAGAACGAGGTGACGTTGAAGAATACGAAGGGCGTACTATCAAGCCAGAAGATAATGGATTCCGCAAAGCTGATGATCCACGAATGAATGAAAATGCTTTTCCGAATTTATCTAGAAAGCCTTTGCGTGCGAAGAAAGGTAAAAATGTAACGCAGCTTCACTATGCACGAATGGGAATTATTACTCCAGAAATGGAATTTGTAGCGATACGGGAAAATATGGACCCAGAATTTGTGCGCTCAGAGATCGCGGCAGGACGTGCTATTTTGCCATCTAATATTAATCACCCTGAGGCAGAGCCGATGATTATTGGACGTAACTTCCACGTAAAAATAAACGCCAATATTGGAAATTCAGCGGTGTCATCCTCTATTGCAGAAGAGGTAGAAAAAATGACGTGGGCTACACGCTGGGGTGCTGATAACATTATGGATTTATCTACCGGTAAGCATATTCATACGACACGTGAATGGATTATTCGTAACGCCGCGGTGCCAGTGGGAACGGTGCCGATTTATCAAGCGCTAGAAAAAGTAAATGGAGTGGCAGAGGATTTAACGTGGGAGGTGTATCGTGACACGTTAATCGAACAGGCTGAGCAAGGTGTTGATTACTTCACGATTCATGCAGGGGTATTACTACGCTATGTGCCATTAACAGCTAATCGTGTAACAGGCATAGTGTCTCGAGGAGGCTCGATTATGGCGCAGTGGTGTTTATATCACCATCAAGAGAGCTTCTTATATACTCATTTTGAAGAAATCTGCGAAATTATGAAAACCTATGATGTTGCCTTCTCTTTAGGTGATGGTTTACGTCCTGGTTCTATTGCAGATGCAAATGATGAGGCTCAATTTGCGGAGCTAGAAACGCTAGGGGAATTAACGCAAATTGCCTGGGAGCATGATGTACAGGTGATGGTAGAAGGACCAGGGCATGTACCAATGCATCTTATTAAAGAAAATATGGATAAACAGTTAGAGGTGTGTAAGGAAGCTCCTTTCTATACTTTAGGACCGTTGACAACAGATATTGCCCCTGGTTACGACCATATTACATCGGCTATTGGTGCTGCAATGATAGGGTGGTATGGTACGGCAATGCTCTGTTACGTGACGCCAAAAGAGCATCTCGGCCTACCAAATCGTGACGATGTTCGTGTAGGGGTTATTACGTATAAAATTGCTGCACATGCTGCCGATTTAGCGAAAGGGCATCCGGGAGCACAGCAGCGTGACGATGCGCTATCTAAAGCACGATTTGAATTCCGCTGGCGCGATCAATTCAATCTTTCGTTAGATCCAGAGCGTGCAGTTGAATACCATGATGAAACATTGCCTGCAGAAGGGGCAAAAACTGCGCACTTTTGTTCAATGTGTGGACCTAAGTTTTGTAGTATGAGAATCTCACAGGATATTCGTAATTATGCAAAAGAGAATGACTTAAATACGACTGAAGCAATCCACAAAGGTATGAAGGAGAAAGCAGAGGAATTTAAACAGGCAGGCAGTCAAATTTATCAATAATTAGTAAAGCAGGCTTGTGTCAAAATTAGGCACAAGCCTTATTAGTCTCATCGGACACCCTCAGAAAAGCGATTACCACACATTATGGTGATGAGTCCTCGTTCTATCATTAATACAAAAAAGCTCCATGTGAAGTTGTCCTTCACATGGAGTAAAAAGTTGGATTGGATATCAATAATAATAGAAAATTAAACGTTTGTTGGTTGTTTTTCGTATGGATTTGAAAGATCCATACCTTCTAATGAAAGGCCCATAGCTTTTGCTACACCTTCGCCATATGCTGGATCAGCTAAATAGCAGTGAAGGATATGACGGCGTTTGATGAACTCTTCAACTGATGCCATATCATTAGCAGTATTTTCGAATAGGCGTTGTTGCTCTTCGGCAGTCATTAGGCGGAACAATTTACCCGGCTGCTCGAAGTAGTTATTGTCGTCTTCACGGAAGTCGTGGATACCAGCATTACCGTCAATACGTAATTCAGGCTCTTTATAGTCTAAATTATGCTCCCATTCACCATAGCTATTTGGTTCGTAGCTTAAAGTTGAACCAAGGTTGCCATCGAAACGCATAGCGCCGTCGCGGTGGAATGAACGGAACGGGCATTTTGGTGCGTTTACAGGAAGCATGTAGTGGTTCACACCTAAACGGTAGCGTTGTGCGTCTGCATACGCAAAAATACGAGCTTGTAACATTTTGTCTGGCGAGAAGCTAATACCAGGGATAATGTTAGATGGTGCAAATGCAGCTTGCTCAACTTCCGCAAAGTAGTTGTCCGCATTTTTGTTTAACTCGAATTCACCCACAGGAATTAATGGGAAGTCTTTTTTATACCATACTTTCGTTAAATCAAATGGGTTATATGGTAACTCTCGAGCTTGTTCTTCTGTCATTACTTGAATGTACATTTTCCATTTAGGGAAATCGCCTTTTTCAATAGCTTCATATAGATCGCGTTGTGAAGATTCGCGATCGTTACTGATTACTTCAGCAGCCTCAGCACCCGTTAAGTTTTTAATGTTTTGCTCTGTACGGAAGTGGAATTTAACCCATACGCGCTCATTTTCAGCATTAATAAAGCTATAAGTGTGAGAACCGAAACCATGCATATTGCGGTATCCAGCCGGAATACCACGGTCAGACATAACGATTGTTACTTGGTGAAGTGCCTCTGGTAATGAAGTCCAGAAATCCCAGTTTGAATTCGCGTTTTTCATATTTGTACGTGGGTCACGTTTTACCACGTGGTTTAAATCTGTAAAGTGTAAAGGATCACGGAAGAAGAATACAGGTGTGTTGTTACCAACTAAATCCCAGTTACCTTCTTCTGTATAGAACTTAAGTGCAAAGCCACGAATATCGCGCTCAGCATCCGCTGCACCACGCTCACCTGCAACTGTGGAGAAGCGAGCAAACATATCAGTCTTTTTCCCAATCTCTGAGAAGATTTTTGCTTTTGTATATTTAGTAATATCATGCGTTACAGTGAAAGTACCGAATGCACCTGAACCTTTAGCATGCATACGACGTTCAGGAATAACTTCACGGTTGAAGTTCGCTAATTTCTCAACTAGCCATACATCCTGGAGTAATAGAGGACCACGAGGACCTGCTGACATAGAATCGTGGTTGCTTACTACTGGAGCACCACCTGCTGTTGTAAAACGACGGCTACGATTATTTTCATTTGTCATATTAGTTTACCTCCTAAGAAAAATTGTGAGTCAAACTCTTCATCAATAACTATAACAAATGTAAATTATAATTGCTAGTAAATTATAATTATTATTGTTAAAGAATTTTTATAGTAAGATATAGACTATAAATATATGCTAGATTTAACTAGCTTATGAATAACCTTTACCACTAATTTAGTTTTTTAAAACATTTAAAAATTAAGTTATGAAGAAGAGGAAGCTCAAGAATAAAATGAATTCTTTTTGTTTATTTATTCTTATTGAAAATAGAATATGATAATTGAAAAAAGTATTTTAAGGTTGGTAAGTATCAGATGGTTACAGTGAAGAATGGAGGATTTTCCGGGTAACACCGATGAGATCCTAGTGCGAATCAATAGAGGGATGAAGAGCGAAAACCATCACAACTAGGATAACGCCTTCGTGCCGTGTAATTTTTGATGTGAAGTCCGCTTTGTTTCTCTAAAGAAAATAAAAAAAGCCCTCCTCAAAATTAAACTGTACCCTATAAGATAGACACTTTGAAAAAAGTCTATCCTATAGGGTACTTTTGTTTATAATGAGAAAAAAGATGTCGGAGCGGAATGAAATGACGAAAAGATTATTTACTAAAAAAGAGCAAGAACAACTAAACTGTAATCCTAATGTCCAAGCTATTAGTGATAAGGCGATTACTTATACTGAGGAATTTAAACGCCATTTTATTGTAGAAAATGAAAAAGGAAAACTCCCAAGAACGATTTTTGAAGAGGCCGGTTTAGATGTTGGACTGATTGGTTTAAAGCGCATTAGTTCAGCGGGAAAGCGGTGGCGTGCAGCTTATCGTACAACTGGGGTAGCGGGTCTACAAGATACACGGAAAACAAATTCAGGTCGTCCAATAGAACGAGAATTAAGTTTAGAAGAAAAAATTGCACGATTAGAAGCGAAAAATCGATTATTACAAGCGGAGAATGAACTGTTAAAAAAGCTCGATCTACTCGAAAGGCAGATGTTAAAGAAGAAATAAAAATTGCAACAGAACTAAAATTTGAATTAATCAGTAAGACGATTCAAAAATATAAACTAAAACGTTTAGTAAGCTATCTATGTGAAATCATGGGTGTTTCTCGTTCAGGTTACTATAATTATTTCACAGAAAAATCAGCGCAAAAGCGTGCAGCACATGAGTTAGCGGATGAAGCAGTCAAAGAAATCATTTTAAAAGCGTATCATTTCCGAGGACGTAAGAAAGGTGCACGTCAAATTAAAATGACGTTAGAAAATCAATATGGGATTACGTATAACTTAAAACGTATACGCCTCATTATGAAGAAATTCGAAATTATATGTCCAATTCGAAAAGCTAATCCGGCACGTAGAATGGCCAAAGCGACAAAAGAACATCGTACATGCCCAAATGAATTACAGCGTAACTTTAAACAAGGTATAGCAGGAAAAGTATTATTAACAGATATCACGTATTTGACGTACGGAAACGGCAAACGTGCTTATTTATCAACGATTAAGGACGCTGAGACAAACGAAATTTTAGCGTATGAAGTATCTGCTTCATTAAGTATGGATATCGCGCTTAATACACTTCGTAAATTGAAACAAAATCACCACCATTTAGCAGAGGATGCATTTATTCATTCAGATCAAGGATTCCATTATACGAATCCGCAATTCCAGAAACTTGTGAAGGAAATAGGACTAGGGCAATCGATGTCACGCCGAGGAAACTGTTGGGATAACGCCCCTCAAGAATCCTTCTTCGGTCATTTTAAAGATGAAACCAATTTGAAAGCGTGCGAAACATTAGAACAAGTAAAACGAGAAGTGAAAAGTTATATGACGTATTACAACCATTATCGAGGGCAATGGAACTTGAAAAAGCTGCCGCCTGCAAAATACAGACAGCAGCTTCAAAAGGTTGCCTAGCTTTTTTTCAAAATGTCCTTTACAAAGGGTACACTTTAAATGAGGAGCGGGCTCTAAAGAAATTTTTAAGGATCACCGAACTGAATTAATTCTATTTTTGAAAATAATTATTAACATAATTGTTGTATTAATAATTATACCTGCATATGGAAAAAATAGAGGTATTTTAATAATATCATTAGACCCACTATCAGTCCACAAATCACTAAAACTACTGAGAGAATATTTTTAATCATGATAGATTATACCTCCTTCTAGTTTACATTTGTCATGAATCTGCTCTAACTTTAAAAGCACAGTAAGAAACTACGCCTTCAGTTGCTAAACTTCTTCTAACAAACAAGGGATACACCCAGTTCCTGCCGTAAGTCCACATGCGAGTCCGCAGACAACAGATAGAGATGTAATTGCCCAACCAGCAATTCCTTTGCTAGCTAAACAATCATTAAATTCACTCCAAAAACCTGCCTTTGCTTTTAAAGGTTGGAAAAATGAAGCTACCCATTAGTAGCAACTTCTTCATTTGAGGAAGGAAGATCAAAATCCTCTTTTTCTAATTCTAAATATTCTTTTTTGCTAAATCTCCATTATTATAAACCTCTACTTCAGATGTATAATTGACGTCATCACCAATAATTTTAATTTCAGCATAATATTCTAAGTTTCCATTCTTGTCAAAGATAACTGTGAAATACGAATTATTCAACTCTTCTTTTACATTGTTATATTCAATAGGAATATAACAACATCATTTTCATCACCAGTTTTAATATCTAAATTAGAGAAGGCCGAATTTTCATTTGTAGCTAAACTTATTTCATTATCAGAAATAAATAAAAAACGAAAAGAAATTTAAAGATGAAAATCAGAAATAACAGAGGAAAAGAAAGCCTATTTTGATAGGCCTTCTTTTTTATAAATTGACCTGATAAAAATATAATTAATAGGTGAATATATAGTTTACTTCAAATTAGGGAAATTAATCTATATTCTATCAAAATTTGACATTATTTCAATTGGTGGTTATAATGACATAGTATTCAGGAATAACAAAGGAGGTTAAAATTATGTCAATTAAGTTGGATAGTAAACAGCAGGAAGAAATATTCCAAAATTTAAAATCGCAAGGAATTTCAGGTGAGTCTTTGGATAATGTTTCAGGAGGAATTTCTCTTCAGCCATCGAGTTCTGCTACTTATACAACACTAGCAATAGGTGAAGAACATCCTTGGTGGCCTTAGAAAAAAGTAAGACAAATAGATATTAGTCTATTTGTCTTATTTTTTTATTAAGTTTTAGTTATTAATTAAGAGAAGATATTTCGATGCTTTGTATGAAAAAATACTCGATTTGTTAATCTCTTTCCTAAAGGAGCATCGTCAGCCTCTTCATTATAAATAGACTGAACGAGGGAATGTATGCAAGTGCACTAAGAGATATGAGCGGAGAATGAAAAAACTATATAAAACCGTTGATATATTTACATTAATAGATGGAAGAGAGAATATAACTATATGACTATATGTATTGTTAACCCAATGAATGATATTCATTGTAACTATATGATTTTGAAATTAAAAGAACGAGAGATTCCCTATATAGAGTTAGGCCCATTAGAAAAAAACGAATATACTTTCCAAAATGGGAAATTATTTTATAACGGAACATTAATTGATTTCGAATCAATCTCTTCAGTTTACATACATGGCAATATGAGCTTTGTACCTAAGAACTTAAATGATTCGTACATTGATACTTATGATGAACAAATTTTATTCAAAGCCCAAATAGAAAATTTAAGTACATGGTTGAAAATATTACGAGATAAGGGAATCACTTTAATAAATCCTCCTGTTGATAGTACAAAGTACTACCAGTTATTCCGCCTTATAGATGCTCAAATTCCAATGCCGCAAACATGTATTACAAATTCGTACAATGAATTACAAAATTTTGTTAGTAAAGTCGGACAAGTAATATTTAAACCTCTAACAGGCGGAGAACATTGTAGGGAAGTAAATCAATTCGTGCTAGATTCTTTAAGAAATCAACAAACAGAGCCCATTATTTTTCAAGAGTACATCAAAGGCCAAGATATTAGAGTCTATTTGTTAAATGGAGAAATAATATCCTCACATATCCTAGAAAATAATACAGACTATCTTGATTATAGGGAAAACCCTGCGTTTTCTACAGATAAATTGAAATATATACCAGTAAATCTTCCTGAGTATGTAATTAAATTTTGTAAAGATGCTGCGAATATACTAAATCTCTCTTTTACTGGTATTGATATAAAGATAGATGAAAAGGGTAACTATTATTTAATTGAATGTAATAGTATGCCCATTTATATTGATGCTGAAATTAAATTGAAGATATCTATTACGGATAAAATAATTGATGCTTTAGAAAGTTCAAAATCTAAAAATTCTACCCCTATCGTGTTAAATAATCCGACATTGCATTTGAAAAATAATGAGTGTAAACGTGAAAGTAGATTATTTGATTATAAAAGTATTTATTTATTAAATTACCAAAAAAATATAACTAAAAATCCGGATGTAATTGTTCCTTTAAATGAAGAACAATTAGAAGATATAAAGAAAAATAAAAAATATAAGGGTTCGAAATACATGATTGTATCATTAGTTAATAATGAATTGAAAGTAAGTGGATTTATATAATTATATCTAATGTCTTCTAGACAAATGAACGGGCAGTAACGACCAGGGTTTATCCTTTGTCGTTACTGCCTAATTTTAATGTTGTGTAAGTTCAAAATGAATGGATATAAATAACGAAATTTTTAAAAAAAGAGGGGGAATTACAATGGGACTTTATTCAACAATTCGAATGGTCGATGTTACAACACCACAAATTGCGGAGATGGTTTGTGCATGAAAAAAGTAGTTGAACTACTTGCAGATAATAAGCACGGGGTAACACAGCTTTTAGAATCTCACTTTACTATGGTAAATGGTGGATGGGCTAAATGTAATTTTAGATTACGGATAACTGAGGACGTCATAATTACGAATTTGGATTTATCAAATCTGAAAAGTTAATAGTTTCACAATTCCTGATGGAGAAGTAGCTTATCTGGCTTAATAAAAAGTGCACTTACTGAATTGTAAGTGCCCCTTATTTCGTTGCTTTTTTAAAATATTAAAAAATAACTAATTACCTTCGGATATGCCTTTTCACGTTTTGCGATAACGATGGGGAGTAATTCCGATGTGCTGTTTAAAAATTTTTATGAAGTAATTCGAATCTTCAAAACCATTTAAATCGGCAATTTCACTAATAGCAAAATCAGTTTCTACAAGCATTTTTGTGGCATTTTGAATTCGAACTTGCTGTAGGTAGCGTTTAAATGGCAGGCCTTGCTTCTTTGAAAAAATGGTACTTAAATAATTGGGACTAATCCCTAATTTATGGGCAACGTAAGGTAAAGATAACCTGCTATCCTGAAACTGCTGGTCAATAATTTCTATAGCTAGCTCTACATAGTCAGCCCGTTTTTCCATTCGTGCCTCATGAGCTAATTCAATCAGTCTTTGTGTAAATGAAATAATGCCATTTAGAATGGTATAAAATATAGGGTGCTCAATAATTAAATGAAAAAGCTGACGATAATTTTGCTCAATTGCCGCTTTCTCATGTAATTTATACTTCAACATAAAGCGCCGAATTTGCGCCAAAACACTCGTTAGATGTATACGTAAGTCATCTTGCTTGTAATATATCCCTTCATTAGATAGTCGATATAAAAATGCTTTGACGGCTTCAATATTTCCATCCTCTAAACTACTTATTAGTAATTGTTGCTCTTCAGGTGTTAGTAATGGATCGAAGGTCTGTGTCTCCAATTGTTTGCTCGCATAAAAAATATGTCCAAAGCCTTCGTAAAAGCTTTGATGAAGTGCACGTTTTGTTAAGGTATACATATTCTTCATGGTAGTCGGCTCCCCATCATAAATTCCGATATTTAACGAGCTATTATTTGTTAATCGCCATTCCTTCATTAATGTTCGAACATCCTTCTCTAAATCATTTGTTTGGAATAAACAAACAATTCTTTCCGATAAAGGATAAATTCTCATACTAGAATAAATAGGCGTTTGCTGAAGCCAATTGTATAGTTTGTTAAACATTTCGGAATGCTCAGGCTCGATCATTGTGAAATGTATATTTGTCTCTAGGGAGCATGTTTTATTATCTAAAAAGAGTTGATAGTAAAACGATTCATCTGTAGTTTCTTGATACGCTGCTTCTGCCTTTGGTGTTCGAAGGGAAATAGCGGTGAGTTTTTGTTTTAGTATTTCTAAATCAATTGGTTTAACGAAGAGATGTGCAACCTGTAAATCAATTGCTTTTATTGCATTTTTAAACAATGGCTCAGTTGTCATAGCTAAAATAGTCCCAGAATGCTTTTGTAAAACACGATAAAGTGCAGTTAAACGATTATTCGAGAATAAATCGATATTTAGCAGTATCACCTCAGGTTCGAATTGCTGGATACTTTGAAGTGCCTCATTAATAGTTGTGCTTATTTCTATAGTTACATCCCCAGGAAAATATGTATGTAAAAACCACCGGATGCCTGAAAGATCAGTGGAATCCCTGTCAATCAATAATAATTTCACAACTGCAAACCTCCTTAAAATTATCTAGTTTCGTAAAAAAATACTACTATATTATTAAAATAACAAAAATTCTGAAATAATTCATGTTTTCTCTTTTAAAATTCCCTATTTTCTGAAAAAGGTAGTTAGTACAATGTAGTTAATGTTATTGTTATTTAACTTTTGTAGCGATAGCGAAATTGATTAAAAGCATTTTTACATAGCTCTAAGGAAACAGGGGGATGTCATTATTATGAAGTCTATAATCGAGCTTGATGGCAAAACATTAACAAGACAGCAAATAGGGGAAATTGTAGATGGTCGAGCTACGGTAGCGCTTTCTCTAGATAGTGTGGAGCGTATACGTTTAAGTAGGGAACGCATTGAAAAGCGTTTAGCTGAGGGGCAAACGATATATGGTGTGAATACAGGCTTTGGAAAGCTAAGCAATATAAAGATTGAAGAGGAAGACATTGAACTTTTACAGTTAAACTTATTGCGTTCAGATGCGACAGGTGTTGGTGAACCATTCCCGACAGATGTCGTACGCGCCATGATGGTTTTACGTGCCAATGCTTTAGCCCGGGGTTTTTCAGGAATTCGTCTAGAAACAGTGCAGCTGCTTTTAGAATTTATTAATAAGGGAGTACATCCGATTGTACCTTCTCAAGGTTCAGTTGGAGCAAGTGGAGATTTAGCGCCGTTATCACATTTGGCTTTAGTACTAGTAGGTGAAGGTAAGGCGGAGTTTAATGGAAAGATTATGAGCGGTAGTGAGGCGTTACAGCAAGCTGGGCTAACGCCTGTCCGACTACAAGCTAAGGAAGGTCTAGCGCTTGTAAATGGTACCCAAGCCATGACGGGTATCGGGGTTTTAACAGTGAACGAGGCAGAGCGTATTGGGCTAGCGGCAGATATGGCAGCAAGTTTAACGCTTGAGGCACTGAAGGGGATTACTTCAGCATTTGATCCAGCGTTGTTGGCGGTAAGACCACACCCAGAATTAGAGCTTGTTGGCGGACGAATCCGTAAGTGGCTTGATGGAAGTAAACGTGTGACAAAGCAAGGTGAAATCCGTATGCAGGATGCCTATTCACTACGTTGCATTCCGCAAGTGCATGGTGCTTCATGGCAGTCATTTTTCTATGCTCAGGACCGTGTGCAAACTGAAATGAATGCAACGACAGATAATCCGATTGTTTTAGAAAATGGAGAAGTATTGTCTGGTGGGCATTTCCACGGTCAACCAATTGCATTAGCAATGGACTTTTTAAAAGTCGGTGTAAGTGAGTGGGCTAATATTTCTGAGCGACGTACAGAACGCATGGTTAATCCACAGCTTAATGAAGGTTTGCCACCATTTTTAGCGACAAATCCTGGTATTGAATGCGGACTGATGATTGCGCAATATACAGCAGCCTCTATCGTATCTGAAAACAAAGTATTGGCACATCCTTCAAGCGTGGATTCTATACCGACATCGGGTAACCAAGAGGATCATGTGAGCATGGGTACAACATCGGCCCGTCAAGTACGTCAAATCGTGCATAATGCCGCTCGTGTCATTGCGATAGAAATGATTTGTGCATCGCAGGCTATTCATTTAGATAAGGCAGAAGAGCAGTTATCTCCAACAACTCGAAGGTATTTAGAAAAAGTGCGTGAATTTTGTCCGCCGTTGTTAGCGGATCAACCAATCGGCGATGAAATTGAAGCGCTTGCACGGTATTTATTAACGAGTGATGTTCTATTAAATGAGTATCTGTAAACCTTAAGGTGATAACTTCCTAGAGAAAATCCAACATATCCTTCAAGTTGTCTGGATGACCTAGAAATTTCTTTCAAAAGCACTTGCATCGGAGGGATTGATATAGAATTTCATCAAAGAGAGCTGGAGCGAGACTCGCAATTTCGAGTCTCCTCAGCGATTAAGATGTTTGTCTGTAGTTTAGTCGGAATATTCAGCTTTTTTATATCGTTTGATTGGCAAGGGAAGAATACAATTTTAATTGATCACATCGTGAATTTTATTCGAGGCGAAGCACCGCTGCTTGTAACTGCGTATGTACTCATCATGCTTGTAGGTGGAGCGATTCATCCTTTCGTTACTAAGAAATGGAATGAGTCGACCGTCAATATAGTAATGTCCATCTTTAAAGTGGGCGGTATGATTGCGGGGATTTTGTTAATTTTCAATATAGCACCTGGATGGTTAGCGGATGAAAGTATTGGCCCGTATTTATTGGAGAAGCTTGTTAAGCCAGTGGGAATACTAATTCCAATCGGGTCATTGTTTTTAGCACTTTTAGTAAGCTATGGATTACTTGAATATATCGGTGTTTTAACACAGCCGTTTATGAAGCCTATTTTCAAAACACCGGGACGTTCAGCGGTGGATGCAGTTGCCTCATTTGTCGGCAGTTATTCGGTGGGCTTGCTTTTAACAAACCGTGTTTATATGGAAGGTCGCTACACAGCGAAGGAAGCCGCGATTATTGCAACAGGCTTCTCGACTGTATCGGCAACGTTTATGGTCGTTATTGCAAGTACGCTAGATATTATGCAGCATTGGAATGCGTTTTTCTGGGTATCGCTCGTTGTAACATTCTTAGTCACAGCGTTAACAGCGCGTATTTATCCACTTCGTTCAATAAAGGATGACTACTACAAGGGCGCAACGCCTATGCCAGAAAAGATTGTAAAGAAGGACCGTTTTAAAGAAGCGTGGCGTCAAGCGATGGATGCAGTTGAGCAAAATCCACCTTTATCTAAAGTTTTATGGTCAAATCTAAAAGATGGCTTCATCATGGCAATGGGTGTTATTCCGTCGATTCTATCGATTGGTCTGCTAGGGCTTGTACTTGCAACATATACGCCCATTTTTGATTGGCTTGCTTATATTTTTGTACCATTCACATATGTGTTACAAGTTCCAGAACCATATTTAGCAGCGAAAGCTCTGTCATTATCGTTAGCAGAAGTATTTTTACCGGCACTTGTTGTCACGCAAGCAACAGTTGTGACGAAATTTATTGTGGCAGTCGTATCAATATCGGCAGTTTTATTCTTTTCAGCCGTTATTCCACTTATTTTATCATCTGAAATTCCGTTGACATTGCGCCAAATTTTACTCATTTGGTTTGAGCGTGTCGTATTAACTTTAATCATCGTAACACCGATTGCATTTTTACTATTCTAAAGGAGCGTGTTTTTAATGGTAGTTAAAACAAATATTCGTGCACCACGTGGAAATGAATTAACATGTAAAGGTTGGACGCAGGAAGCTGCAATGCGTATGTTAATGAACAATCTAGATCCTGAAGTAGCAGAAAATCCAGATGAACTAATTGTCTATGGTGGGATTGGTAAAGCGGCGCGTAATTGGGAAAGCTATGAGCAAATTATTACGTCATTAAAAGAATTAGAGAATGATGAGACACTTCTTATTCAATCAGGAAAGCCGGTAGCTGTATTCCGTACACATGAACATGCACCTCGTGTATTAATTGCGAACTCTAATTTAGTGCCAGCGTGGGCAAATTGGGAGCATTTTTATGAGTTAGAAGACCGTGATTTAATGATGTACGGCCAAATGACTGCTGGTAGCTGGATTTATATTGGTGCACAAGGGATTTTACAAGGAACATATTTATCATTCGTAGAGGCGGGCAAAAAAGTATTTGGTACAGCAGATTTACGAGGCAAATTCATCCTTACAGGTGGTATGGGTGGCATGAGTGGTGCACAGCCTTTAGCTGGAAAAATGGCTGGCGCTGTCATTTTAGTCGTCGAAGTAGAGCGTGCTCGAATTGAACGTAAAATAAAAGAAGGCTACTGTGACTATCTTGTTGAGTCGGTAGATGAAGCTATTGAATTAGTCAATAAACTACGTGAGCAAAAAGAGCCTGCGTCAATTGGTCTTGTTGGCAACTGTGCAGATGTTAATCGTGAGCTATTGAACCGAGGAATTATCCCTGATTTTGTAACTGACCAAACATCTGCCCACGATCCGATAAATGGCTATGTTCCAAATGGTATGACGTTTGAGGAAGCGCTTAAACTGCGTAAAAGTGATGTGAAAACGTATGAGCGAAGAGCAAAAGAGACGATGGCAGAGCATGTTCGTACAATGCTTGAATTCCAGCAAGCAGGTGCAGAAGTATTTGATTACGGTAATAATATACGTGCCTATGCCAAAGAGATGGGTGTAAAGAATGCCTTCGATTTCCCTGGTTTTGTTCCAGCGTATATTCGTCCCTTATTCTGTGAGGGGAAAGGGCCATTCCGTTGGGCTGCACTTTCAGGTGACCCTGAGGACATTTATAAAACAGATGCACTTGCCAAAGAAATGTTTGCTGAAGATGAAGGTCTTGTGAATTGGATTGATATGGCGCAAAAAATGGTTAAATGGCAAGGGTTACCGGCACGAATTTGCTGGTTAGGCTATGGTGATCGTCATCGTTTTGCATTAAAGGTTAATGAAATGGTTGCCAATGGTGAGCTTTCAGGACCGATTGTCTTTGGTCGAGATCATCTAGACTCAGGTTCAGTTGCTTCACCAAATCGTGAAACAGAGGGTATGCTTGATGGCTCTGATGCAGTATCGGACTGGCCGATTCTAAATGCGCTTGTCAATACTGCAAGCGGTGCTAGCTGGGTAAGTGTTCATCACGGTGGTGGTGTAGGTATGGGTTATTCTCAGCATGCTGGTCAAGTGCTAGTAGCGGATGGTTCTGAGTTAGCTGCAGAGAAGATTGCACGAGTGTTAATTTCCGATCCAGGAATGGGCGTTGTTCGCCACGCAGATGCTGGCTATGAAATTGCTATTAATACAGCAAAGAACAAAGGTGTACGTATACCAATGTTAAAGGATGATGCGAAGTGACAATTTTAATCAAAAATGCCAATGAAGTGATCACGTTAAAAAGTGCTGTACAAGGTCCTCGTACAAAGGAACAAATGCGTGACATCGAAGTAGTGGAAAACGGCAGTGTTTTAATAGAGGGGAATAGCATTATAGCAGTAGGGTCAATTGCACAGCTAGAAGCGGATTTCCCTGATCTTGTAAAGATGGCTGAGGTCATTGACGCCTCAGGTAAGATCGTTATGCCGGGTCTCGTCGATTGTCATACGCATTTAGTTCATGGTGGTACACGTGAGCAGGAGTTTAATATGCGTCTTAATGGTGCCACATATATGGAAATTATGAATGCGGGTGGCGGGATTCATGCCACAACAAACCGGACACGAGAAACTAGCTTTGATGATTTATATAGAAAAACGATGAATCATTTAGATGTATTTTTAAAGCATGGTGTCACAACGGTGGAGGCAAAATCAGGCTATGGTTTAGATTGGGAAACTGAAAAGAAGCAGCTTGAAGTTGCGAAGGAATTACAAGCTACACATGACATTGACGTCGTTAGTACCTTTATGGGGGCGCACGCGGTGCCGCGTAACTATAAGGGACGTGAGGATGAATTTGTCGATGTCGTCATTCACGACATGCTGCCGAAAGTAGCTGAGCTAAATCTTGCCGAATTCAATGATGTATTTTGTGAAAAAGGTGTATTTACGCCAGAGCAATCACAACGCATTTTAGAGGGCGGGAAAGCGTTAGGGTTAACACCGAAAATTCATGCAGATGAAATTGAGCCTTATAAGGGAGCAGAACTTGCCGCGGAAGTAGGGGCAATCTCGGCGGAGCATTTATTAGTTGCTTCGGATGAGGGAATACAAAAAATGGCTGAAGCCGGGACGATTGCAGTGCTGCTGCCTGGAACAGCATTCTTCTTACGTGCGCCTTTTGCAAGGGGACGCCTAATGATTGATGAAGGGGTACCTGTAGCAATTTCAACTGACTTTAATCCCGGCTCATCCCCAACGATGAGTTTGCCGTTTATCATGAATTTAGCTTGTATGCATATGGGTATGACATTAGAGGAAGTGTTAACGGCGACAACTATTAATGCAGCATATGCACTTAACCGTGGACATCAAATTGGCTCCCTTGAAGCGGGCAAACAAGCTGACGTCATTATATTGGATGTTGCCAATTACAAGCAATTGCAATATTTCTATGGCATGAACCATACGAATACGGTCATTAAAAATGGGCGAGTTGTCGTACAGGATGGTATTCTTTTGAAAAATCAGCTAGTGAATTAAATAATATGAAAGGCATAAATAGGGCAGAGATGCTTTATTTATGCTTTTTTTATGGAAGGCAGTTCTTCTTACTTTTTTATAAAAAGAGTTGAAATTGTTAGCTGGAAAAGTTATCATGTTATTAAATATTAATTCATGAATTGCAAATTACTACTGACGATATATAGAAAATGTAATGAAGTTGTATCCAAATTTATATAAATATAAGCCGGAACAGAAATCAACCACACGTTATGGACAAATACTCGCCCTCTAAAGGGGGTGTATACATTTCGTCGCATTATGCTTTATCAAAACTTTCCCTGCAAAACATTGAATCAAAGGAGTTATCTTAAAATGACAAAATATCGTTCACAAGAAGAAGTTCTAGCGAATTATGATTCTTCTAAATATAAAACACCTGATGGATATACATCAGATATCGCAATTTTTACAATAACATCCGAAAAAGTAGAGGAAAAAGCACCTCCGATGATGACGCTTAAAATCATGTTGATTAAACGAACTGAAAAAGATCGTGAAGGAAATCCAAATATCGAAGGTGGAAAATGGGCGCTTCCAGGTGGATTTGTAGATGCGACAAAAAGGGAAACCGCTTATATGGCTGCTAAAAGAGAGTTGAAGGAGGAAACGAATGTAGATGGTCTACACATTAGGCACTTTGGTGTCTATGATGACATAGATCGTGATCCTCGAGGTTGGATGATTTCAAATGCCTTTTATGCGATTGTTCCGGAAGTATACATTGAGCAGCGTCAAGCTAATGATGATGCCGCAGAAGTGGAATTATTCGATATAAATGAAGTGTTCAAACTTGAATTAGCCTTTGATCATCGAAAAATTATTTCAGACGCTTTAGAATTTATTAAGAAAGATATGATACAAACAACAGTTGCTAAAAACTTTTTACTAGAAGAATTTACGTTATCTGAGCTACAGAGGGTTTTATTGACAGTGGGAGATGATCCACGCATTTCAAATGATTCTGTGTTCTTTACAAAAGCGCCAAAGTTGCCTTTTATTGAAAAAGTTTTAGATGAAGAAGGGAAACCGAAGAAAACGAAAAGAAATTCATTTAGACCGTCGCAATTGTATTCTTTTAATGACTTCGAAATCGTAGAGTCAATTTACCATTAGGAAAGCTTCTGTCTTTCCTAATTAATTTTCAACATACTAATTTGTAATTTGTTAATTACTAATTAAATGAGGAAGTGGAGTGATGGAAATATGCCAAAACGTGCATTGATTAATATTGATTATACAGTGGATTTTGTAGCACCAGATGGAGTTTTAACTTGTGGAATACCGGGGCAACTATTGGAAGAGGTAAATACTCAATTAACAAAGGAATTTATGTCGAACGGTGAATTTGTCGTTTTCGCTATTGATGTTCATGAAAAAGAAGATAGCTATCACCCAGAAACAAAGCTTTTTCCTCCTCACAATATTAGAGATACAAGGGGGAGAGAACTATATGGCTCTTTAAAAGAACTGTTTGAAGGCAATAAAGGGTTAGAGCATGTCTACTACTTGGATAAAACAAGATATTCTGCTTTTGCAGGTACGGATTTAGAGATTAAATTGCGCGAAAGAGGCGTTACAGAACTGCATTTAATAGGTGTATGTACGGATATTTGCGTTCTTCATACAGCGGTAGATGCCTATAATAAAGGATTTAACATTGTTATTCATAAAAATGCAGTAGCATCTTTTAATCAACTAGGGCATGAGTGGGCGTTAGGACATTTCGAGCATTCTCTCGGAGCTACTATTATGTAAACGGAGGAATAGAGTATGAATTATGTAGACGATAGCTTCATGTTGCACACTGATTTATATCAAATAAATATGGTGGAAACTTACTGGAATGATGGTACTCAAAATCGAACAGCGGTTTTTGAATTGTACTTTCGACAACTTCCGTTTGGGAATGGCTATGCGATATTTGCAGGTTTAAAAAAGATGATGGAGTTTATTAAAAACTTTGGTTTTTCTAATAGTGATATTCAATATTTACGAGAGGAAGGAAAATACTCAGAGGAATTTCTTAAATACCTTCAAAGTTTAAAATTTACAGGCACTATTTCTGCTATGAAGGAAGGTGAATTGGTATTTGCAAATGAACCTATTTTACGAATTGAAGCTCCATTGGCAGAAGCTCAATTAATGGAGACACCTTTATTGAATATCGTTAATTATCAAACGCTTATTGCTACGAAGGCTTCGCGCATTAAACAAGTGATTGGTAAGGATGTGGCGATGGAATTTGGTACTCGTCGAGCGCATGAATTTGATGCAGCGATTTGGGGGACACGTGCGGCTTATATCGGTGGATTTTCTGCAACTAGTAATGTAAGAGCTGGGAAATTATTTGGCATCCCTGTCTCAGGTACTCATGCACATGCGATGATACAGGCATATCGTGATGAATATACTGCATTTACAAAGTATGCAAATACACATAAAGATTGCGTTTTTTTAGTAGATACGTATGATACGTTGCGCTCTGGTGTCCCTAATGCAATTCGGGTTGCAAAGGAGTTTGGAGATAAGATCGATTTTGTAGGAATCCGGCTAGACAGTGGAGACTTAGCGTATCTGTCAAAAAGAGCAAGAAAAATGCTAGATGAAGCTGGCTTCACGGAAGCGAAAATTATAGCATCTAATGATTTGGATGAATACACGATTATCAATTTGAAATCACAAGGGGCTAAAATTGATACATGGGGAATCGGAACTAAGCTTATTACAGCCTACGATCAAGCAGCTCTTGGGGGCGTATACAAATTAGTATCTATTGAAGATGAAAAAGGGGAAATGGTCGATACCATCAAAATTTCCGGAAATCCAGAAAAAGTAACGACACCAGGCCGCAAACGTATTTACCGAATTATTAATACAGCCAATGGTCATGCTGAAGGAGATTATATTGCATTGGACTACGAAAACCCGCAAGAAGAAAAGCTCTTGAAAATGTTTCACCCTGTTCATACTTATATCAGTAAATTTGTGGCGAATTTTACAGCGAAAGAATTACATCAAGACGTTGTAGTGAATGGATCTATTCTTTATAAGGAACCAACACTTCAAGAAATTCAAGTATATGTAGAGGAAAATTTACATCTACTATGGAGTGAGTACAAACGAACAATGAATCCAGAAGAGTATCCAGTCGATTTAAGTCAAGCGTGCTGGGATAACAAAATGATGAGAATTAAAGAAATTAAAGAAAAAGTCACGAAGATGATGAATGGGAGAAACTAATAGAGACGAAGAATGGAGGGCAGGAAATGACGAAAATAGGGATTTACGGATCATCCTTTGATCTGATTACAAATGTTCACCTTTGGACAGCTAGTACAGTCGCGCATCGTTGCAAATTAGATAAAGTGATTTCTTTACCTTGCTCAAATAAACGAAAAGACAAGGAGATAAAAACAAAGAATACGCATCGATGGAATATGCTGCAGCTGGCTATTGCTAGGGATGAGCGTTTTATTGCAGACTCATATGAAATGGAGCAAGAGGGCTGGAATATTTACACATATGATACGATGAAATATTTTAGAGAACAACACCCGAATGATGAAATTCATTTTATTATGGGCGCTGATTTATTAGTCGATATTGGTGCGGGGTTGTGGAAAAAAGGAGATGCGTTAGTAGCTGAGAATAAATTTATTGTCATGGCAAGGCATGGAATTGATATGTTATCAACAATTAGCCGTTCCCCTATTTTGAGGAATCATGATGATGGAAGATTCCATTTAATTGACAAAGGGTTAGCGATGGAAATTAGCTCTACCTATATTCGGGAAGAATTCGCAATGGGCGGTGAACCAAAATATCTACTGCCTGGCGCTTGTTACGACTATATTAAAGAGCATAATCTTTATCAAAAATAATCAAGTTAGGGCCGATACATGAGAGTGCGGGGGAATATTGCGCTTCACTATTTGCTGTAAAAGCTGTACGGATAATTTAATTGATAGACCACGCTTTAAGGTATTGCAAGGAACATCAAAACGGTCTCGTTTTCGTCCAAGGAGAGGTTTACTTTGGACGAAAAATAATCAAAATATATTTCATTATAATTAAGGTAGGGTTTTAAAGGTTTTACATCGCTATACTCTTTTGATGCGGCTTTCCTACAAATACAAACGATGAAGAGCTGTTGATTTTTCACGGAGAGTGGCGACTCCTGCGGGGTGAGCTTGCGCTGAAAGCCCCGCAGGAACGTAGTGACGAGGAGATTGAAGCCAAGCCCGCGGAAAGCGCCAACTCGGAGTGAAAATCAACCTTTGTTTAATGATACGCGTTATTTTATTTATTCTTTTGTCGATAAGTTGTTGATGTTGCTTGGAGTGAAGGCTGAACGACCCCGGGGGGAACGGAAATCAACCTCACGTTATGTGATTTTATTTCGAAAAGATGGTGAACTTTCTCATATTTAGTTCTTGGTAAGATATAATAAAGCTAAGTGGTGTAGCAAACATGCAAAGTGCTGGAATTACAAAAGGCTTTGCGTATCACCCTTAATAAAAAACGCAATGATTAATGTTAGAAAGGAATTCTTAAATGTGCAACTTACATTAACATTTCTTATTTTAGGAGCGACAATTTTTGCATTTGTGACGAATAAAGTACGAGCAGATCTCGTTGCGATTGTGTCACTTTTAGCATTTGTCATTACAGGTATTGTAACACCGACAGAGGCACTAGCCGGTTTTTCGAACTCTGTAGTTTTAATGATTGCAGGGTTATTTGTTGTGGGCGCAGGAATTTTACGCACTGGACTTGCAGGGATGGCAGGGCGATTATTGTTGAAATGGTCAGGTGATAGTGAGCTGAAATTATTTGTGTTATTGCTCATTATTGTAGGGACGGTAGGTGCCTTTATGAGTAATACAGGTACTGTAGCTTTAATGATGCCGATCGTTGTTAGTATTGCCGTTAGTATGAAGGAAAGTCCTTCGAAATTCTTGCTACCTCTCTCTTATGTTGCAAGTCTTTCGGGGCTTATGACATTAATTGCTTCACCAACAAATTTAATTGTCAGTCAGTTGTTAATAGATCGTGGTTATAATAAGCTAGGCTTTTTCGAGGTGACACCCGTCGGTATTGTGGGAATGGTTGTCGGTATTATCTATTTAGTACTCGTGCGCAATATTCTTTTACCAAATGAAAAGAATCGTACACAAACAAAAGCTGACTATAAACTATCACCGAAGAAGATTATTAAGCAATACGATTTAAATAATCATTTGTTTAAAGTGTTTGTGCCTGAGGGTTCGCCGATTATTGATGCAACATTAGCACAATTAAAGCTTCCGGCCAAATATACGCTTTGTATGATGAAAATTCACCGTCGATCTCAAGAAGGCATTAATTTTTTACCGATGACATATCAGGAAATGGCAGGTCCTACAAGCGTGATACATGCCAAAGATGAATTGTATGTCCAAGGTGAGGAAGAGAATATTCGTCGTTTTACATCCGATTATAGTCTAGAGATGCAGGAACTAGTCGAAGGAGAGGCAGATGACTTGGTATCGAAGCATCTTGGTATTGCAGAAGTATTATTAACGCCAAATTCGAGCTTTATTAATGAGACTGTTAGCACTCTGGGCTTCCGAGAAAAATATAATCTTAATATAATCGGTATTAATCATAGAGGTGGCTATAAACTTCAAGATATGGTGACACATAAATTGAAATTTGGTGATGCCATCTTAGTGCAAGGATCGTGGGATGAAATTCTATTACTTGCAAGGGAAACGCAGGATGTCGTTGTAGTTGGTCAGCCGAAAGAGCATGCGAGTGTGGCGGCTGCAACGGGTAAAGCTGGTATTGCTGGTGTCATTATGCTTTTAATGATTGTGTTAATGGCTTTTGAAATTTTCCCTGCTGTTATTTCCGTTATGATTGGTGCCGTATTGATGATATTAACAGGCTGTTTACGTAATATGGAGGATGCATACAGCAATATGAACTTTGAAAGTATTGTGCTTGTAGCTGCGATGCTTCCGATGGCGACTGCATTGGAGAAAACAGGTGGTATGGTTATTCTGTCCGATGGTATTATTAACGCGCTTGGAGATTATGGACCGTATGGAGTATTAGTTGGTGTATATACTTTAACAGTTATTTTTGGACAATTTATTAGTAATACCGCTACTGCAGTTTTGTTCGCACCGATTGCTATGAATGCGGCGATTGCAATGGGAGCAAGTCCAACGACATTTATGATTGCCGTTGCTGTAGCAGCGAGTATGGCGTTTGTCACACCAATTGCTTCCCCGACAAATGCGCTTGTGATGACAGCTGGCGGTTATAAATTTATGGACTTTGTGAAAATAGGAATCCCGTTACAGATTATTATGTTTATCGTCATGATGCTGGCAATTCCATTTTTCTTCCCATTTTAAAAACTCGGTTTCTATACCGAGTTTTTGTTTTTAGTGAAAAACAATTAATTTTTTAATTGAAATTATGATAAAATTATATTTTATATAACAATTAAACAATTAAATTAACATCAGATTGTGAGTCTAATATTAAATTGTTTTCTTAACCTTTATATAGGAAGTTTCTCGATGAAGTGAAAAACTATAAAGTTTTTTTAGAAAAAGTGTTGACCTTTTAAAATTAAGGGTGTAGTATTATACAAGTCGTTAAGACAGCTACTGAAAAACAATTAAATTAAATAAAAAATAGTTGTTGACACCTAGCGAACGACATGGTATTATATAAAAGTTGCTGTTGAGAAAACAGTGACGACATGAACCTTGAAAACTGAACAAGCAAAACGTAATCAATAAAGTTTTTAGTAGCTAACCTTGAGTTGGTGAACGAAACAAAATTTTGGACATCAAACATGATGCCAGCAAAACAATTTGAGCTAATCAAATTTCTTTTTATGGAGAGTTTGATCCTGGCTCA
>NZ_JBIWGL010000019.1:0-116167 GCF_044763535.1 Lysinibacillus sp. NPDC095746 | reverse complement strand
AGGAGGAGGCTCGGCGCTCGCCCGCGGAAAGCGAGCGGAATGCTTCGGAAAACAACAGTAGAGTCACAGTGCCAAATGAAAAAAGCGAGGTATTCGACGATTAACCGCTGAATACCTCGCAATGTGAGAAGATATGGACTTTTTCAGTGCCCTCCAATGGAGAAGGCTTCTTTTTATTGAGTGATGCGCTCGAAAAATGCTTTTGTTTTTTCGATATCCGTAACATGCCGATTGCATGATTGGCTATCTGCGCAAATGTAATTACTATAATTCGTGAACGTACCAACGGTTTGCCCTTTTACAGATGTAGTAAATAGGCCAACGTCGGAATGGCGATTACATATTGCACATATTCCACGAATTGTATCATTAGAGAATGTGCCTTTAATCGATTTTAGCTTGTCATCTTGTTCTAGCAAAACGTATTTTCGATGTGTTCCAGGATCATCCCAAGCTAAATAACAAATCTCCTGAAAATCAATTTCTTCAAGCTTCGGTAGTTTTAGCTTTTTTTCCTTTTTAAAAAGGCTTTTTAATGCACTGGCAGTGACTGCTTTGAATGGGATGACATATTGTTTTAATTGCTCTATATACTCATCACCTTGTGCACGATTCGTCACTTCAAAAAGCTGTTCAATCAGCTCAGCTTGCTCAGCCGACAGCGCTAATTTTGTTGTAATCTCGCTTTCAACGATACCTTGTACGGCAAGGATGACGTCCTTATCTTTCGTCGTAGCAAGGGTTAATATGATTTTATTCATTTGCTGCTCAAGTAAATGATAGTTTGCGACCGTTAAAAACGGTTGGATTGTTGGTTTTTCCATTTGAATTCACTCCTGTATTGTAGGCTTTTCATAAAGGTTTATGGCCTAAAGAGATCCTTCAATTATGTTATTCGGGTTAACTTTTCTAGACCTCTTTGACCTGTAATGTGTTTGGTCTAGAGCAAGCATTACAAAAGAATGCGTCCATTTCGATTCCTCCTTGAAAAGAAAACTAGCTTTATTATAACATTTTTTGGGGAAAATATAAAATTAAAATATTCAGATATCAATATTAAATAAATGGTATAATTATATTTATTGGGATTTCCATCATGTCATGGGATTAATTCCCTTCGATAAGTCGATTTGGATGTAGATGGTTAAGACGTTATCACAGGAAAAGGGATGGAAACCTTTGTACTGTTACCAGAGAAAAACTTTAAGAAAAGAGGAATGTCTATGATTCAGTTTGAAAAGATGAACACAAAGCATTTTTTGCAAAACTTAACGGTAAGTGATTTTGCGATTAGTCCTAATGAAAAGCAGATGGTATTAAGTACGAATTTTAATGGATATTTTAATCTTTGGGGAATGGATTTAGAGAAAAAATTTCCGTATCAAATGACTTTTCATAATCAAACTTCGGATTTTATTAAATATTCGAAAACAGGTGAATTCCTTTTAGTTGGACTTGATAAAGATGGTGATGAGAATAGTCAAATTTATGCAATTTCACCTGAGGGAGGAAGCCTAGTACCAATTCGCTATAAAGAGGGAGAACGTCATTTCTATGGACATTTGACTGATGATGGTAGACATCTTTATTATTCAACTACAGCTGGAAATTCAACATATTTAAATAGTTTAGTTTATGACATTGACAGTGAAGAAGAAAAGTTACTGATTGAGGGTAGTGATGCACCTACTTTTATCGCTACAGTTAGCCCAGAGGAAAAATCATTTGTTTATATTAAACAGTTTGGAAATACGCATTCCCTAGCATATGTACAAATTGATGGTGAGGAAGTATTGCTCACGCCATTAACGGATAAGCAGCATACGGTTTCCGATGTTGTGTATATTTCTGAAATGGAAATTTATTTTTTAACAGATTATGATGAAGATTTTAGCTATTTAGCAAAATTCGATATTCAGTCGAAACAGTTTACAAAGTTGCTTCAATTAGAAAAAGAAAGCTTTACAAGTATTTATTATTCAAAAGAAGAGCAAGCACTATATATTGTCGGTTCCTATGGTGTAGAGGATCGGCTTTATCGGTATAAAATTTTAGATGGAAAAAATGAAAAACTCGAAACACCTGTTGATATTATTGAGAAAATGGTTATTATGCCAAGCGGACATTTATATTTGCTTGGAAAATCGGCTACGAAGCCAAATAATATTTTTATTTCAAAGGAAATGGGAAGTTCATGGTTAGAGGTAACTCACTATAGAGTACCGGGTGTTCGAGACGAGGATTTGGTAGAACCTGAAGTGCTTCGTTATCCATCGTTTGATGGTTTGGAAATTGAGGCACTGTTGTTCAAGGCGAAGGAAGAAAATTCGAATGGCCATGTTATTTTATGGCCACATGGTGGTCCGCAATCAATTGAACGCAAATCATTTCGACCGATGTTCCAATTTCTTGTTACCCAGGGATACTCTATTTTTGCACCAAATTTTAGAGGCTCATCGAACTATGGCCTAGACTTTAAGAAAATGGTTGAGGGAGATTGGGGTCATGGCCCACGTCTTGATAATACTACTGGGATTGATTGGCTTATTGAGAAGGGCTATGCTGATCGTGATAAAATGCTGCTTTTAGGTGGCAGCTATGGTGGCTATATGGCACTGCTATTACATGGTCGCCATGCAGATTACTTTAAAGCAGTTGTCGATATTTTTGGCCCAAGTAATCTGTTTTCATTTATTGAGTCTGTTCCGGATTTTTGGGCACCATATATGAAGCAATGGATAGGAGATCCAGAGATAGACAAGGAAAGATTAACAGCCGATTCGCCAATTACGTATTTAGATGGTATGACGAAACCTATGTTAGTCATTCAAGGGGCGAACGATCCACGTGTTGTGCAAAAGGAATCTGACCAAATCGTTGCTGCTTTAAAAGATAAGGGGCGAGAAGTGGAATATATTGTGCTAGAGGATGAGGGTCATGGATTCACGAAAAAGGCGAATGAAATTTACGTGTATGAGAAAATACTTGAATTCTTTAATACACATATCCATTTAAAAACGGGGGCTTTTTAATTTATTCTCCTATCAAAGACGAATCGATGGAAAACATAGGAGGACTATTATGCTACTAAATCAACAAGGATTTAATTTATGGGCTGATGGTTATGATAAAACGGTTCAGCTAAGTGAAGAAAGTCATAAATATCCATTTGCTGGATATAAAGCAGTGTTAAATATGATTTTTAACGAGGTCATGTCCATTCCAAATTCAACTGTATTAGACATTGGATTTGGGACAGGGGTATTAACGGCAAAGCTTTATGATAATGGTCATACGATCAATGGACTCGATTTCTCCTCGAAAATGATCAAAATCGCCAAAGAAAAAATGCCTGAGGCAAACTTAATGGAGTGGGATTTAGCACAAGGGCTGCCATCAGAGCTCCTTCGTCAAAAATATGACGCTATTATTAGCACCTATGCGTTTCATCATTTTACCGATGAAATGAAAGTGCACTACATTACAGCGCTATTGCAGCAACTAACACCTGCAGGCAAAATTTTTATCGGCGATATCGCGTTTGAATCAAGAAAGCAGCTTGGAAAATGTCGTCAAGACAGTATTGATTATTGGGATGATGATGAATTTTATTTTGTCCACGAGGAAATTAGCGCCTTAATAAAAGGAGTATGCCAATTAGAATTTTATCCAATCTCACATTGTGGTGGAGTTTTTGTACTTTCGAATCTTGCATAGGAAGATGCTTACATGATTATTTCTGATTATTTATATGGTGAATTCGAAATAGATGATGTGTTAGCGGAACTTCTTTTGAGTAAGCCGATGCAAAGATTGAAGGGGATTCATCAAGGTGGGGCAAGTTATCTTGTAAATAGCCAATGGAATGTAACGCGTTATGAGCATTCGGTTGGTGTCATGCTGTTAATTAAACAGTTAGGTGGCTCTTTAGAGGAGCAAATTGCAGGTTTATTGCATGATGTTTCACATACAGCCTTTTCGCATGTTATTGATTTCGTCCTTGAAAATGAAGCTGAAGACTATCATGAAGAAATATTTAAAGAGGTTATTCATAACTCAGAAATTCCTATTATTCTTAAAAAGAATAACCTTGATTATGAACATCTACTTTTAAATGCTACGACTTGGCATTTACTCGAACAACCAGCTCCTGACTTATGTGCAGATCGAGTAGATTATACTTTAAGAGATATGTACACATATGGGAAAGCCTCATTTGAAGAAATACAAAATTTTTTAAAAGATATTATTATTTATCAAGGGAAGATGTGTCTTAAAAGTATCAAAAGTGCAGAATGGTTTGTGAAAACATATTATCAAGAAGTACTTGATTTCTTTATGGATCCGTTAAATGTTTATGCTTATCATAAACTTTCACATACGTTAAAGTTAGCATTAGATAAAAAGATTATTACACTCGCTGATTTTCTTAAGGAAGATGAAGAACTTATTGTATTGTTGAAATCTTCAAATGATAGGCAAGTGCAGTGCCTATTAAAACAGCTTCATCCTAATGTCAAAGTGAGGGTGGATCAAAAGAAATTTGATATTTATCAAAAGAATAAAACTAGACATATCAATCCTTTGCTTTACGATGAGAATCGATTAATAAGGGCAAGCGAAGTATCTGAAAATGTTAGAAAAATGAATGCTGCTGCTGAAGAAAAATTTCAACAGGGTGTGTTTGTGAAAATTATATAAGTTTATCGATAAATTAGCACTTTTTCGGTAGAGCAAGAAAGGGGGGTGTCAGTAGACAGCCCCTTTTTTTATGCTAACAGCTTTGAAAGTACCACTTGCAGTACTTATACTGACTATGTTTATTTAGGGGCGAACTCTTTGAAAACTTACGCAAAGGAGAGTTCTTTAACACGACTTTAGACAATTATATTGCTTTGTCTAGCTGTCTTTGTGGAGCATGAATTTGGAACCCTTTTTCTTTTTACAGCTATTCCGATCATTTATGCAAAATGGTTTACAAAAAATTTCGTAACCATCTGAGTGTAATCTAGATTAAAAAACTGAAAATATAAAATTTTAGCTATCTCTTTAAATATATCGTTCAATTCGATATAATCTATTTAGACGATATATTAAAAGGAGTAAATTTAATGATTAAAGAATTAAATAACTATTTTACATCAATTTATTACCATCTACATACAACGCATGAAGAGTCTATTTCGCATCAAAGCGTACGTATTTTACAGATGATTCACAAGGAAGATGAAGTAACTGTCCGTGATATTGCTGAGTTGCTGAATATTTCTCAAAACACAGCGTCAGAACATATAAAAAAGCTAGAGCGTAATGGCTGGGTGAAAAAAGAGCGATATATCGAAGATCAACGCAAAGTATATCTACATCTTACAACGGAAGGGCTTCACATCTTAAAGAAAAACACAGAGTTAGATGATGACAAACTACAATATGCCCTAAAGCAGCTGTCTGAAGAACAACAGCAAACAATTTTACAGGCATTTCGTCTATTAAGCGAGGTGTCTAAATAATGTATACATTAGTAAAAATTCTTTGCTCTGCAGCCGTGATTGGTATTGTTACAGAGGTTGCTAGAAGATTTCCTTCCTATGGCGGTATTATTGCCGCACTACCTCTTGTCAGTATTTTAAGTATCATTTGGCTTACTGTGCAAAGCGAGTCGAGTGAACATATTCAGCGCTTTACGGTTGGAGTAATCGTTGGACTACCAGCTACAATGTTTATGCTATTTGTTATTTATATGGCGATGAAATCATCGATCCATATCGTGTTTGCCATTGGACTAGGAATTGCTTCGTGGGCAGTATTTCTAGGTGTTCAAAAAGCCATTGCTAGTGTATTTAATTTTTCAATTTAGGAGAATAGTAGATGACAGTAATTCCAATTCAGCAATTACATCAAAATAATGTGTTACAGTTTTTTAAAGAGCATTGGGGAAGTACAGAAATGGTTATTTCCAGTGGGATATATGACTGTAGTAAATTAGATGGCTTTGCCTATGTAGATGAACAAAACATGCTGTTAGGTCTCGTAACGTATATCATTCGTGATAAAGAATGTGAAATAATTTCCCTTGATAGTATTGTGGAAGGAAAGGGGATTGGTTCATTACTTGTCCAAGCTGTTGAACAGCATGCATTCGAACATGATTGCTCAATGATTACGCTCATTACGACAAATGATAATTTGCAAGCGTTAAAATTTTACCAAAAAAGAGGCTATCAGTTAGTCGAAATTATACAAAACGCAGTCGAGCAAGCAAGAGCATATAAACCTGAAATTCCTTTACTCGGCAATGATGGGATTCCGATACGTGATGAAATACGATTAGTAAAGCAATCTGGCTTATCTTGAGTCAGGTTGTTTTTTCTCTATGTGAAGAAGTTGATAGGTAAAGAAAAATTCCCACTGTTTATTTTCGAGGTTTCATCGCCTACGATTTCTCGTTATACTTATGGGGAGTAAGAAAGTGAGGAATGAAATGAAAAAATTATTATTTGTTTTATTATTTAGTGTTCTAGTAGTGGGAGCGGCCTTTATCATTTATTTAAAAAGCAATCCACCACTTGTCATGAATAGTTATACGAATTCTACAGATGGTTCAACTACAATAATCGTAGAAATAGAGAATAAAGGACTACGTGACATAAAGCTTCGGCAAATACTCATCGACAATAAAGTGCCTGAAAATGTTGAGCTCGTCGTGAGTAAGTCGGAACCGTTTGAAGCCGAAACGAAGCTAGTAGGTAATCCGAATATTACATATCATAAATTAAGGCAAGTAAATATTTTTCCAAGTCAATACATAGATCGCAAGGCCATCGGAAAGCAGCCGCAGCATTATGCAGTGAAGGTTGATGCACCTAAAATAAAAAAAATCACGATTAAGTATGAGTATTTAAAAATGCCATTTACTTTAACGGCTGAGTTACAAGCTACTAAATAGAATGCAACTATAATCAGCGGGGTTTTATTTTCTAGAAAAGTGCAAGAAATCAACGTTTCTAAAAGTGATTTCTTGCGCTTTTTAAGGTTTTGATCAGTTTTGTCTTTACCTTATTGAAGCTGGTTGTTTTTAATAAAGATTGATAATTTGTAATAAAGTTTGATAAAAATCGATATTAAGATTGTGAAGTGAAAACTAGTAAGACAACAGATATTAAATATATCCGTTGTCTTTTTGTTTGTTTATGAAGCACTCCTGCTATGAAATTTTTTATAAGTTAGTATGGAAACCAAGAGCAGTAAAACACCAAATAGCACAAATAAAGCAGAACTAGACAGTACATGATATAATGCGGGGGACATTCCACCAAGCGCCATACCTAAATAACGGACGAAGTTAAAAACGCCTAAAGCTGTTCCTCGATGCTCGCTGTACTCATTGCTAATAAGCGTCGAGAAAAGGGGGGCGGAAAATCCAACGATAATTCCATAACTAAATAAGATAATGCATAACCCCACAAGTGATCGAGTGTGAAATACACCAAATAGTATGACCTGCAAAGGCATAACCATTAACAGTAAGATAAACAAAGTATTTAAGGATATTTTTTTCTGCAACCTTTTAAATAACATACTTCCGACAATCATGCTGACTGTCAAAGGTAAATATAATAATCCAATGAACTGTAAATTTACATGATAATGATCATGGAGCAAGACAGGCAGATAGACAAGAATAGCAAAATAGATGAAAAATACTAAAAAGCTAACGATCATAATACTTGTTCCAATGTAATGGGAAAAGACTGCCTTATATGCATGGATAAATCCTTTGGATGGTATTTTGTCGGTTTCATTCTGTTTTTCACTTGGCAGTAGATAAACAATGAACATCAGCAAGGAAACTGCCATGATCAAAAGAAAAAGAAAAATTCCCTCATAACCAAAAAACTCTCCAATAAAACCTCCAACTACAGGTGAAACAGCTGGTGCAAGGGTAAGCAGTATTTGATACGTTCCCATGGCACTTCCTCTTGCTTCACCTTCAAATAACTGTGCAATCATACTGATTGCAATTAAAGGGATTATCCCGGCCCCGATTGCCTGAATCATTCTAAACAGCGTAAACAACGTAAAACTGTTGGTGTAAGCACAAAAGACTGCTGATACGCCCATCAAAAAAAGACTAATGAGCAATAATCTTTTTTTATTTTGATGTTCAACCACAGTTCCCAGAACAATTTGGATCACCGCAATAATAAAGATAAAGCTACTGACCGTAAAATTTACCCAGCTGATGGATACTTCAAATGAATCCCGAATAAGGGGAATGATCGGTGTATAGATGTTCTGGCTTAAAGAAGCAAAAAACGTGCTAATACTCAAGGCATATAAGATAAACGATTTTTTTGCGCTACACTCTTTTGCATATTTAGTCTCCAAATGGAACGTCATCACCTTTAAGTTTGTCAGTAAGCATTTCTAAAAAAGTGATAATGGTTTCTAACTCGTCGGTATTGAAACTATCCAATAGTTGCAGGTATTGATTTCTTGCCTTCTCATGCAACTGATCGTGGATAGAGGCAAGTTGCTTTCCTAAATCAGTAAGGAGATAGTGAACTTCTTTTTGATTGGTCTCCTGTCTCGTCTCGACAATAACATTCTTCTCTAGCATTTTTTTGATTGCCTTTGTAATGGCTGGCTTGGAGACGTTTAACGTTTCCGAAAGGGATGTATTATTCGCAGTTCCCTGCGCGTTGATGGCAGAAACAATGTGTAATTGAGTAAGCGTCCAATCCATAACAATGGCGTTTTCCTCATTTTTTTTACGGAAGCTTTTCCTCTTTTGGACGGCTTCTCTTTCTTTGATAAATTGTTGTAAAGCATTTAACGCTTCCATCTTTTTGTCTATATGATTCATAATGTCTCACCTAACTTTTTGCGTTTTTGTTAACCGGTTAATAAAAATAGTTTACCGGGTAACAAAAAGTGTGTCAAGTGTAAATTAACTGATAAACAATCAGGCGGAATGGTTTAATAAATGTCGATGTTTTCTTAAACTTTTTTTGGGGAGATGAGATTATTTTCGTGGCTATTAAAGAAAGCCAATGTTTTGATCATCAAACTTCAAAACGTTGGCTTTTTTATATACAGTGAAATCAAGCGTTTAGCGTGATTTTTAATCAAACTTTATTATAGTTCAACATTTATCACTTTCTTTTTTTTATTTGTAAATTGCCCTTATTAAACATAACGAGTCCATTAAATCGCTCATAAAAACCATATAGCGGATATAACAGTCCAAGGAATATGATAAAGGAAGGTATTTTTTCGATAACAGGGATTAAGCTTGATAGGAAAGATCTTAATGTTTCTGTTAAGAAAATAAATAAAGGAATGATAGCAATCGTACCAATTAATAGAAATGGGGTTACTTTTGTCTCTTTTAATTTAACGTGGCAATGTGGACATTCCATAGTAAATGGTGATGAAAAATCCTCAAAGTCTTCAAGCGTTATTGCTTCTTGACAGTCTGGACAAGGTATAGATGTTCTCATAAATAAATCTCCTTAAAAACGAATTCCCTTTAGTATAGTTGAGAATACTTCCAAAAGTAAGCGGGAAATATTGGAGTTGAGAAGTTGGAAATTCAAAGAAAAAGAAAAGGGTCGGGTTCCATAAAACTTTGCTGGGGAAGTCCACTGGACCATTAAAGAGGGATAAAGCTTTGATTGCTAATAAGCTATATACTCGTTTTATGTCTTATCATTTATGCCCGTGTCATTTCATAAGATTGTTTGATGAAAAAATACTAATACTACTAAAACATGATAATCTAATAGTAACATTCATTGAAATGTTAGGAGGGACTTAATGGGGTTTGTCGTCATCGGCGTAGTACTTGTTATTTGTATTTTTACTGTGATTTTAGTGGTTATTAGGAAGCATTCAAACGGGGATATTAACCTGGAAGTTACAGCTGATTGTGAAGGAAAAAATCAATTAGATCAAGCTATTATAAAGATATATTTTACATTTTCGATAGGCAAACTGGCACATCGTAAAAAAGAAATAATGGGCAGTATTGATTGGTCAAAAGGATGGATGCCTGTTTGCTATAATTTGAAGGAAAATGGAGTCTATAAGGACGAAAAATTACTCCCTGCTACAAATGAGAAAACGTATACAACCTTCGAAATCAACGCTACAAATGCGATAGATCCTCTGGGACGAGGTGAGGGGTATGTTGTATTAAAATTAGAGGACCCTATTTCTTCAGATAAATCCAGCGCAGGTGTGATTCTTGTAGTAACAGCCAATATGGTGACCTATCAGCTGTCTGATTCAACTAGCTGGAATAATGACTTTGCAATCAATCATTAAATAATAAAAAAGCTATTCGTTAGGATTAAAGTACCTAATGAATAGCTTTTATGTTTGGTAGGGTAATAATGAAACCTATTCAAGTTAATTTCGTAGAATATTAAAAGGGATACATATCCATGCCGATGTGAAAATTTCCCAAAGGAAAAAATTGAATTTTTGAATTCAGATGGACGATGAGAAGCGTTTTGAAGCGACTATCCAATGTTTAGATGGTACACATGTCCGAATTCACCACAAAGGTACAGAGAGCCAGTAGAAGGGAGATAGTAATTTTTTATGGATGAGGAGTCAGATGATAAGGAGTTGTTAAGAAGTAAAATGCAAACGCTTTCTCTATCAGCGACAACTCCTCGTGAAGAATCGGAAGTATATGTACGAGATTGGCTCAAACATTACTAAAAATAATACAAGAGTGAATACCAATCATCAACCGAAAAGAAGGGAATTGGTTTTGGATATTTTGACAGATAAATTAATAATGATTGGTTTGTTTATTCTCATCATTCACTCGATAGAGACACTTGCGTATGCAGTGCGATTATCGGGTGCACGTGTAAAATTATTAGCCTCAGCATTATCATTGTTCAATGTCATGGTCATGTTTTCAAGGCTAGCAAACATGATGCAGCAGCCTTTTACCGGAAGTCTGACTGACACAGCACCAAAGGAAAACACATTGGCATTTGTGGAACAGCAATTCCGTATTCTTATTGGCGCAGCGTCATTAGGTACATTGGTAGGTATTCTGCTATTGCCAACATTTGTAGCGATATTTTCAAGGGCTATTATTCATTTGTCTGAGGAAAGAGGCTCCATTCCAGCATTATTCAAAAAGGGTTTTAGTATTGACTATCTCAAACGGGGAATAAAACATATTCATTTGCCAAGCTTTTCATATTTAAAGGAGATTAGCTGGCGTAGCATCCCCATTAATTTATTTATCGTGAATGTCGTTATAACGGCCATCTATACAATTGGTGTCTTGTCTGCACTTTACGCCTCTTTATTAGTTCCTGAAAGATCGAATACTGCTGTGATGTCATCAGGACTTATTAATGGTATAGCGACAATGTTACTCATTATATTTATTGACCCTAAGATCTCCATTTTGGCAGATGATGTGATCAATCAAAGAGGCAGCTACTTAAGTCTTAAACGAGCATCTGTAATGATGATGGCATCAAGACTGCTAGGCACATTTTTGGCACAGCTATTATTTCTACCAGGAGCAAAATATATTGCTTGGTTTACACAATTCATGTAAGGGGGATTTACATTGATGATAATTATTCAAGCCTAACAGCTTTTTCTTTGAATTAAGAAGGATAGAGTGAAGTTGATATTAATAAGATAACTTTCAAAGAAAGGAAAATCGATATTTAATGAAAAAATTATGCTTCCTAATTTTAATGATGTTTGTGTTAGTTGCTTGTAGTACGAATCAACAACAAGAGATCCATTACATAGCGAAAAGTGAGCACTGGAAGGCCGTATATCATAGTAATACCGACGAGGGCTTACAACTTTTCTATCTTGGGGAAGAGGGAGATTTAGGTGGTTTAGAAATAACGATAGAAGGGTCTAAAGAATCGCAAAATTATATTGACTACCAGGTAAATAAGGATAAACAGTTAATCTTAAAGAAAAAAGAAAGTGCGAAAATATTTAAAAAGGATGCTGCCCCAACCATTCACATTAAGTGGCAGTCTCACAATGAGACGTTAGAAGTCCGAAGTGGATGAAAACTTAGTATAGAGAATGAGGGGAGCGACATGAAGATGAGCTCTGTGATACATACCTTCGTTTGAACACAGACAGTCTCATCGTTCCTACTAAAAATAGAATATGCAGCAAGTACATGGTTATTGCACAAAAACAATATTAATTGAGCATTATGGCATCGTGTGGCTTCACCTCAACAAGTAAAAGATGAATATTTACAGCATACAGTGGAAGCTTTACAAAATGAACAAATCCGTGTAAGTATTGACGATCGACATGAAAAGCACGGAAATAAAATTTGTGAAACTCAAATGAAAAAACACTTTATATTTTAGTGCTTAGTAATAAAGAAATGGATCGTCAACATGTCACTGTTCCGTAAATATGGGCAGCAACCATTAATTGAAAAACCATGGCAACAGCAAAAGCAAAGGGAATTAAACAATTTAGCTCGCACTTAAGGGAAGACCCTCTAAATGCGAGCTAAAAATATGAAATAAATATTGTGATATTTGTTTTTTGTAAAATTTACTTAAAAATGTAGGTTTTTTTCTTAGATTTTGCTACTATTAATCAATTTTCAAGCATACAATAAATTAAACAACAAACGAAATAGATTTAATTGGCGCTGTTCTTTTGATAATTACTTTCTCCTAAAAGGATAGTTTGTGTCTCAGCGTCAATGACCAGGTATTTATGATAAGTCTCCTGATTATTTTGCTTAAAGGATGCTAAAAAATATACTTGTCGATTGGGATGAATAAAAGTATGTTGAGAGAGGTCTATTTTTTTACGTATAAAATTTGTTTTTAGATGAAATGTTTCTTCAGCCTTCGGTACGTCCTTAAAGGCTATTTTTTGACGAATGTTTAAGGTAGCATCGTTATATTCCTCATAGATTGTCCTGTCTAATTGATGGTAGAAAGCATTCTTAGTACGAAATGTCTGATATTGATTATTAGGATATTTATAAGATGTAGTTCCAGAAGATTTGCAAAGAATCGGTGCTGAATTTTCTACTGAATCTTGAGGCTGCTGTAGTAAAAAGCTTGAAACGACCAATGATAATAAAAACATCTGCATTTTTCGGCCTCCTTTTTCCTGTCATAAAGAAGATATCCTATTTTTATGTTATTTATACGTATCTTTACAACAATAGGAAATGGTGTGTTTTAAACCGGAACCTACTATACAGATTATCGGAAATAGTTTTAGCTAGCTTTATTGATCGCTTTTGAATATTTATTTAGTAGGACATCTAATTCTTGACTACAATCTACCACGCTAGGATGGGTAAAACCTAAATCCATAGCCTTTTTATACATATCTTTTCTTTTATTTTCAATCTCCATCTTCAAGAATTGTTTAAACGATATCTTAACCAAAATCTTTTCCCCCTATAATTTTTTCTTCATATTCTTGAAATACATTGACCTCGATTCAACTTTTTCATTGTATCTCACCTAAAACGAAAAATATGTCACATTGTGTATAGGTTGAGAAATTCGTAATTTAGTCATAGAAAAATATATTCATAATTATATAGTCAAAAAATAAGAAAATCCAGTACTGAGTATTTTAGTCTATATATATTTCCTTTTATTGTATTAATAATATATTCCATTACCCATCACATTAAAATATTACGGTTTTTTTTTGGCCGTATTCAAGAATAGGCAAAGGTTGAAAATTAATAGATTTGCTCCTTTTTTACTATTGAAAACTATGTCGATATTTATTGAAATTTTAATGCATTTCGTATCTTGTCACAATTTATCAAATAAACTTCTTTGTTGTTTGTTATTGAGGAGATTTCCTGTTGGTTGATCATGTTGAGAATTTTCGAAATAAATGGAATGATGGGTGAATAGAGTTTGCATAATTGCTATGATAGGGGAGGTTTATGGTGTTGAAGTTAAGGTTGCCATTATTAAGTATTATGATCGTTACTAGTTTAATGCTTTTAGCATGTTCAGAAGAGAAAAGAAAAGCAGGAGAATCTTCAGAATCAACAGTGGTTACTAACGATTCGGTTCAACACGTGGAACAATCAAAACAAACGCTTCCAACTATCGATAAGCATTATGATTTTACATATTTAGAGAAATTGCCGGAGGAAAAAAGAGCGTTATATGAAGACTTCTTAAAGAAAGGAAATAGTAATAGTTTAAAGACTTTTACACCAGAGGAAATAGTGTTAATTATGATGAATTTAATATTTGAGCATAATTTTGATAAACTCTATGCAATTACTTACAATAACGATGAGCTACCAGATAAAGAAACTTTTATAGCAGAATATATAGATTATTTATTAGATGAGGATATTCAAAATTATTTAATGTACAGATACTACGATAGTATTTCTTTGAATAAGGATTCTAGCACTGAAAGTATAGCAATTGTTCAATTAGAGATAATTTTTGGAAGCTCGCACTACGGTAAGACATATGCCTTATTAAGAGAGGATGGTATGTGGAAGGTTGACCTATACAATTATATAAAAGAAAAGAAGGCAAAGTCTGAAGAAAACTAGAGGGAACTACAATGACTGCCCTATATTTTGTAAGACATGCGCATTCTCACTATAACGCTGATGAGGTCAATCGCCCGCTTTCTAGTAAAGGGTTGAGGATAGGGATCATACCTAGATTATTTGAAAATAAAAATATTCATACGATATATTCAACCATATAAAAGAGCACAAAAACATAAATTACTGATAAAACAATTGATCCTTTAAAGAAAGAATATTATCTAATGGAAATATACTTGATTTTTGACGCTGCCATTCATCAAGTAAGGAGTCACTCGAATTTCGCATTTGAGGGTGGAGAATCCAATGAAATTGCAAAGGAACGAGCTATTACCACCTTGCAATATTATGGTCTTAATGGTGCAATATTTGGGATGTTTATTTTAATAAAACTTTCAATCCATTTCGTATTGGGAAGAATAGAAGGAGGGGTTGGGACAAATGTGTTTCAGCCGACAAAATACCGAACTATCCAATGAAACTCTTATGAAGGGTTTCGGAATAGTCCGGTTTTTCTAGTTATCGTGTTGTGTGAATTTAGAGATTATTCGACTTTATAAAGGATCCATTTCGGCCTCTTGGTTCATTTTATTGTGGAATATTCTTAATTTACCGAGAAAACAAAATATTTGCAACAACTATTATCCTATTTGATTCCATTCTTCTCGTAATAGACCAAATAAAATTACATCATGAAATTGACCGAAGCGGAAAATCTCATTGCGTAGAGAGCCTTCTTTTGTAAAGCCGCATTTTTCATAGGAACGAATTGCTCCTTTATTAAAGCTGAAAACTTGAAGCTTAATTTTATTAATGGAAATATAATTAAAAATAAAATGAATAAGAGTTTTCATAGCATCGGTTCCAAGCCCTTTGCCGTGCCATTGCTCGCCAATTGAGATACCTACAAAGCAAGTACTGTTTTTCCAGTTGATTCCATAGACGCCACAGGAGCCGATAAGCTCATTTGAAGACTTTTCGAATATACCGAAAATAAACTCCTCTTTTTTTCCACTAATACTTTGAAAGAATGAAGCGTGATCCTCAAAGGTGTTTGGAAAGGGAATATCGTCATTGGCAAGTAACAACGTATTTTTTTCACTTTCGATTTTTACAAATGCCTCCAAGTCCGAAGAAGTCATTTGCTGTAAAGTAATAGATTGTCCTGTAAGAAATTCATTAAAATAATTTTCCATTTGTTTTCTCCCTTGTTCAAGGGCTGCAGTTAGAGTTTACATCCCTTGGATTATTTGGTGTATAAACAAAACATCTACTGCAATCTCTGCGCTCATATGCCCAACTCCTTTAGTTTAGCTATCATTATAGTAGCATTTTTGGTAATTAGTAGAAACAATTGTTTTTAAATGCTCATCACCATCATGTGGATTTCCGTTCCAACTGGTGCTTTGTGCTGACGCTGCGCTTTCGCATAGGCAAAACATTGTAGCTGACGCTGGGTTAGCATTTAACTTTTGCACAGAAAACATTTGCTTCGCTACAGCGGTCTTACTGTGACGCTAAGATCTGTTCTCAAGGAGTAGCCTAGTCTTCATTCTAATTAGCGTGAATAAATGTAATCTCTAACTTTTAGTGATGAATCTATTAATTATTGCTTTGCTAGTAGGGCGCTAATGTGTTTGGCTATCACTTCCAATTTAGAAAATGTCTATGCACCAAGTCTCTCAATCTAATAGAGATTCTTAAGTAGTTCTTCTTTCGACTCACTATTGTTAAGAAGTCGTTCATTAACGATATTAAATTCCTTGATATAAAGGACCTTTTCGTCCACTAGTTTCGATATCGATCTACGAGTAAATCATACGCTGTAGAGCCGACAACATAAGCCTGACCAATTGTATTCCATTTTCGCTTTAAAGCTCTCTCTTAATTTACACCTACTCTCACAATAAAATTGTAAATCATGTTAGAATACATTATATTTGTCATTTATTATAGGGTAAAATCTCCCATAAACGTGTTGGAACAGAACTAAGAGCGTATTTTTGAAGGGGAGATTAATGAGGTAGATTACTAGGATTAAAGATGTAAAGGAGAGCTTTCATGAGATTAAAATTTTATGAAGAAAAAGATGAGCATTTAATTGAACGATATACGATTACAGAGGAGCAGCTTCGCTATACGATGTCTCCGAAAGAGAGCATTGAACTAGTGATGCAGGATGAAAATCGTCATGCCGTTCTTGTATTAGATGAAGACAGGCTTGTGACATTTTTTGTATTGCATGAACATGAGGGTGTCAAGCCATATTCCTCTAACGAACAGGCGATTTTAATCCGTGCCTTTTCGACAGACTTTTATGAACAAGGGAAAGGCTATGCGAAAGCAGCATTACAACTTTTGCCGGACTTTGTTTTGACGCATTTTCCTTATATCAATGAGCTTGTGCTAGGGGTTAATTTGCCGAATACTGCCGCACAATCACTTTATAAAAAATGCGGATTTGTCGATGAAGGAAGGCTGGCAAAGGGGTTTAGGGCTGAGATTAAAGTGATGAGTTATTACATAAGTAAAAATAGTAGAGACACGCTTGATTAAAAATGCTGTACTTGTAAGAGGAAGGAATCTAATTAATTTAAAAAATTTCTCATATATAAAAGAAATGAGGGACAGAATGACAGACTTGCTGGAAGCGCGTATAGAGCATTTCGATGAAATTTGTGCAATTGATCAAGAAGTAATTGGAGATTTTTCGCGAAGGGACTATTTGCTTACAGCTATTAATGAAAAGCGATGTATCATTCAACAAACTGAAAAAGGTATTGCGGGTTTTCTCATTTTTACAAATGATTTTTTTGACAATAGCTTCATCTCATTAGTGATTGTCAAACCAACTGAGAGAAGAAAGGGCATTGCCACAACATTATTAAACTTTTATGTGGAAATGGCAGCCACTCCAAAAATCTTTTCTTCTACTAACCAATCAAATACTAGTATGCAAAAGGTATTTGAAATGGCGGGATTTATAAAAAGTGGGTATATTGAAAACTTAGATGATGGTGACCCAGAAATTATTTTTGTGAATTTTAAGTAAAGAATAGATAGAGGCAAGTCTCGTAGTAGAGTTACGGCTACGAGACTTGAAAAGTTATTTTCTTGCTCTTATTAATAAAAAAGAAGGGCTACGATGCTCTTTTTCTAAGGAAGGCAGTTTTTCAACAGCCTCTGAATCAGGAATCGGCTCTAGCATTTTTTCTATTGTTAATTCATGTTCAATCAATGTATTGATGATTGTGGAAATGCTACGGTGATATTTAACAACACCATCCACAAGCCATGGCCGCTCACGCAAACCTTCATCATGGTAATTGTCAATTGCGTAATGGCTCCTATTGCCGCTGTCATCATAAAGCCAATTATCCTCCGTTGTTTTACGAGCAGTAACAATCGGATGCTCTACAGAAAAAATAAAAATGCTACCAGGACGAAGCATTCTAGCGATTTTACCAATGACTGCACTAAAATCCTTTATATAATGTAAGGAAAGAGAGCTTGTTATACAATCAAAGCTGTCAGGAGCTGCCTGATAATCTTCTATCGCTCGCAAATAATAGTCTATATGCGGATGAGCATGTTCACATTGAGCGATTGCCAGCATATTTTTTGAAACATCAATAGCTGTTACATGCTGTGCGTTATTTTCTATACAATAGTATGCAAATTGTCCCATTCCGCAGCCGATATCAAGTATCTGTAAATTAGTTAAATTAGGAAGTAAGGATTTTAACGCTGGTTGTTCAAGCAAGTTATTGTAGTTATACGGTGCTTGACGGTGCTTTTTATATTGATGGAAAAATTCCGGATGGTCATATATATTTTGTTTCATGGTATACCTCCACTTGTCTCACATAACGTTATGTAACATTTGCGCATATTTATTGTCACATATTAACCAAAAAAGAAATAGACTATTATTTCAATTTTTAGTAAGATGTAGGTAGAATGATGCCAACTTTTGTAATTTCCCATCTATCGGATTGTATAGATGGTTTTTTTGATATGAAGAAGTCTTTTCTGTATTTTCGCCACAAAAATGTAACAATTCCGAAAAATAATATTATTTAAAGGGGAATGATGGCACTTATTTTCATGAATCACGTTATTTTTATTGGGAGTAATTATGCGGTTTCCCAAAAAATACATTGGAGGATGTTGTATTGAGTAAAGAATCTTTATTAAGTTTAAGTAGTAATTCATTGTTCGTGGCATTTATTTTACTACTAATCGCTATTATACCGATTGGACTTGCCGTAAAATCAAAAGGAAAAATGTTTGGAAAAGTCGGGCTTCTACTTACATATATTGCTTTTGCTTTACAACTAGTGTATTTCATATTAAGGTGGCTTGCTGTTGATCATGCACCTGTAAGTAATATGTATGAGTTTATGACGTTCTTTGGTATCATGCTAACTGGTAGCTATTTAATCATTCATTTTTTATATAAGCAAATTGTTGTCGGTTTGTTTACCATCCCTGTGTCATTAATTATTATCGGTTATGGAAGCGTTTTTACAAAAACGGTTTCACCACTTGTTCCATCACTGCAAAGCAATTGGTTAACGATTCATGTTATGACAGTTGCATTTTCAAGTGCTATTTTATCGATTTCGTTTGCAACTGGTATTATTTATTTATTAAGAACATTAGATGTTTCTAAATTCTCGCTTAGTGCACTCTTCTTAGAAATTGTTCTGTATTATTTAGTTGTTGTGATTGGCTTTATAATTGTTGCCACATATTGTGACATAGCGGTAGATAAAGTCGAGGTTCAATTTGAAAATAAGCTAGAAAAGAAAGAAACTGCCGTTTATACGATGACACCGCTAATTGTCAATAAAGATGCAGTAACAACTAGTGGGGATCAGGTCGGCCTATTACAGATTACAAATAAGGTAGATGCGAAGAAATTAAATTCAATCGTATGGGCATTTATCGCCGGTACAATTTTATATGCAGTGATTTTCCTCATTACGAGAAAACCGTTAATTGTTTTATTAAAGCCATTAACAAATCGTGTACAACCCACATTAATGGATGAAATTACATATCGAGCTGTTGTGATAGGTTTTCCACTGTTTGCTTTAGGTGGACTTTTGTTTGCCATGATTTGGGCACAAATTGCCTGGAGTAGGTATTGGGGCTGGGACCCTAAAGAAGTATGGGCACTTATTACATTTTTATTTTATGCAGCGTTCCTTCATTTCCGTCTTTCCAAAGGCTGGGAAGGGGAAAGGACAGCTTGGTTAGCGATTATTGGCTTTGGCATTATCGTGTTTAATCAAGTATTTGTAAATTTAATCATTGCAGGTTTACATTCTTACGCGTAAGGATGTTGTAAATGGAATGTAGTGAATATGTTGAATGGGCTAATGTTCTGTATTTCTCATGAAATACAAGATTAAGCATTGTGAGTCTCACAGGGGCGGAAGGTCAATATTTCGCATTACTTGTACATGGAATTGTCTGTAGCAACGATTGTGCTATTTTAGCTTTCATATAAGTGGATAGCGTATTAGGGAGATATGCCTGCCTTGTATAAGGGCTAATTCTTTCTGCATTTTGGAACGTTGACTATGATATACGATCTTTCAAATTTGAAGCTGTACAAATAAAATAACCGTAAAAAAGAGACATCCATAATTTGGATGTCTCTTGGATTTTGCACTGTTTATTCTAAAGCTAAAATTAAAGCTTTACAACATTAGTTGCTTGTGGTCCGCGGTTTCCTTCTTCAACGCCAAATTCTACTTTTTGGCCTTCTTCTAAAGTTTTAAAGCCATCTGATTGAATGGCAGAGAAGTGTACGAATACATCATTTCCACCTTCTACCTCGATAAAGCCAAAACCTTTTTCCGCGTTAAACCATTTTACTGTACCTTGTGTCATGTGAACAACCTCCCAAAAAAATTAAACAATCATATTGCTTCGATCACTTGCAAAAAATCACGTATTCAAAAGCTCGTATTACTTTTGAATACGTGATTTTAACGGCTAAGATGAAGTAATGTAATTATTGTTTTTATTATATAACAGTACCCAATATTTATCCAGTATATTCCGCTTTTTGTAAGAAAAAATTTACATTAAAGCTATTTTCAATATAATTAGTTGATCCACGCCTTCTCTTTAGCAACAATGACTGCCTCAGCACGTGATTCTACGTTTAGTTTGACAAAAAGTTTGGATAAATAGTTTTCAACAGTGCGCTGCGTGACCCCAATAGCTGAAGCAATTGCTTTATTCGTACAACCTTGTGCGACAAGCTGTAATATTTCTTGCTCCTTGTCGCTTAGTAAAATCTCTTGCTGCATATTTGGTAAATTGATGCGCTGCTGTACAAAATCTAAAAAATCAGCTGCTAGCAGGATCTCGCCTCTTAGTGCTGCTTCAATGGTTTGAATAACTTGCTGTTTCGTGGCAAGCTTTGATAATAATCCATCGACCTTTTTTTCAATTAGTAATTCGTAATAATCGGAAAGCTCATAGCCTGTGTAGAGTATAATCAGTGCTTCTGGTTGCTTTTTCTTAATCATTTCCGAAAGCTGGATACCGTTGACGGGCTTCATATTTATATCGATTAAAAATAATTGAAAAGCTTGAGCGTCCATTCTAGACAGAACAGCGGCACTATCCTGCTCTGTGTCTATTTGGACATTTGTTAAATCCTGTAATAATGTTTTCGTACCATCTAAAACGACAGGATGGTCATCTACAATAAGAATATCAATCATATGATTCCACGTCCTCTTGTATTTGAATAAAAATTTGCATTCCTTCATTTTGACTGGAGGTTATCGTGATGTCGCCATTAAAAGCACGGACTCGTTCTCGAATTCCGTTAATGCCCATTGAAGCGGAAGATTGCATTAAATCTTCAATATCGCAGCCAATACCATTATCTTCGTATTGAAGGGTAAAGCCGCGATTGATCACTTGTAGTTTTAGTGATACTTCAGTTGCCTCAGCATGCTTAATGGCATTATTTAAAAGCTCCTGCACAAGTCGATAGACAACTAAATGTAAGGTTGCATCCTGAAATTGGACGCGTTCTATTTGGGCGTTTAATAAAAAATCGGCACGTATTTTTACTTTTTGAATGAGTTTTTTTAAGGCGATTTGTAGCCCAAATGTATCCAGTAATGGAGGGCTTAAATTCTCACAATACTCTCGTAAATCCTTCGAAGCATTTAGCAATTGCTCTCGAATATCTAATATCTTTTCTTTATTGATAATAGGCGCACTAGCAATGACATCTAACTCTCTCCCTAAATGAAGTTGTTCCTGTAATATAGTGTCATGTAATTCTTGCGCTAAAATACTTTTTTCCTTTTCAATGATATTCCATAATAACTTATCGAGCCAAGGAAGCTGAGTATCATTGCTATCCTTCATAAGCCGTATTTCACTTATTAAATCTTCAATGAGCTTTAAATTATCAATAAACATTGAAACATAGAGCGCAAGTAACTCTAACCAAAGAAGCTCCTCTTTTTGTAATGCATGTCGAATGGTTAACATGATTTTCTCTTCACCTGAATCATGTAATAACAGGTGCGTCATGTTATCCACTAAGTTGACTTCACCGCGAGAGAATGGCGTATCATCAGTTATTGTTGTAATCGTAAAAGCTGTAGTACCAAGCTTTTCTGTTATCTCATATTTGAATTGCTCTAGTAATTCTTGCTGATCTTTTGCCTTACCCATACGATTAACGGCAGCATATAAATTATGTACATAATTACCAGTAGATGAAAAAATAATCTTTCGATACTTAAAATCAAGCTGCTCCTTTATATAAAAACTAGCAATGATAACGAGGAATATAAGGATAAAGACGCTCGTAATTTGAATAATCGATAATGTGTCAATAATCAATATGGAAATGCCTGTTGTTAAGATTAATGCACTGAAAAAAGCAAGTGTTGAATAATAGCGCAAACGAGATAATTGATATTCAATATCGAATAATCGTTCGTTCACTTGAATGAAAATAAAAGAAAAAGGAATAAACAATAAAAATAATGCAGCTACCTCGGCATGTAAAATAGGGTTTTGACCTAAAATTTCGGGTATAACGAATAATAGTAAAAATGGCAAAAAAGGCGTAATAAATGCAATGGTGATCAGACGGATTTTTGCCAGCTTAGTTCGTAAATAACTCGTTAGTAAAATATAGATGGCATAGAGAACAAGAACAGCAAATATCGTTAAATAAATTAATGCTGTTATTACCCGAAAATCAGAATTCATTCTCATTATGAAATTACAGCAAGGTATAATTAGTAGTAATAAATAAAGCCATTTGGTATTGAGGTACGGCCATTCTAGATGTAGGTATCGGAAGTAAAATTGTAAAAAGTGAATAAAAAGTAATATGCATAATACGATACCAATACTTATTACTGCTTCTCCAATTAAATTTCCTCTACTCGAGGCCCCGCAACTTATATAGGTCAAAGAACAAGTTAATAAAAATAATGTTAGTAGACTAGTTAGTTGATTATCTTTATTTTTTTGCCATAAATAGATGGCAACACCTAAAGATAGGACAAAATAAAACAGTGGAAAAATAATTTGCAAATAAAATTCTTCCGGATTATCTTTATGCTTAGCTTTAACCGAATGAAATTCACCATTCGTCTTCATAAACGTTAATTCCTTAGCACTTCTAACGATTGAATCGAGTTGGATTGAACGAATATTTTCTGCAGGAATACCATCAATTGTCAGTACCATATCGCCTTTTTCAATGTTATTTTGCTGTGCCCATGTTGGGTAATAGAACTCAGTTATGATTGGTTTTTGGCTAGTTGTGTCCACTAAAATACCAAGTAAAGGGATTCGCATTGCCACTATGAGCACATAAATACCTAGTAGTAGGTAGGTTATGAAAATACTATAAGTCCATTTACTCATCGTTTTCTCTCAATTATTTGCATGATAATATGACCCCATTTCAATCTTAATTACTATTTATTATCCATAATTTTTGGTAATTTTGGAATACCGAAATAAGGAGTTTCGGAAAACCACTATTGCCTTTTCGGAAAAACGAAGTAGTTTTTTCGGTGTTGCCTATGATAGTTTAAATCTAGCATATGTGACGAAAAGGAGGAGCGTTGCATGAAAAAGAAAGGATTGCCAATAATCCTTTTTTTTCTAGTCGGCATAATGTCGTACCCGATGACAATAATCGCTAAGGACCTTGAGAATGATGCGGTGAAAGTTGATGTGTGCATTATTGGGGGTGACAATCGTTTTGTCTATAAAATTCCTAAGCATTTACATAAAGATACGCCGTATGCTGAGATGAAGAATAATATTGAATCTTCCTTAGAAAGTCATTGGAAGATCGGGGATGCTCGTTATGAAGCTCACCAGACAGATGTTACGTATACTTTTTCCATTAAAGATTTAATTAATGAAAAACACAATGGGCAAATGAAGGTAGCGATACCCTATACTTTTTTAGTAGGGATGTTTGGTGAAAATGATGCTATTCAATTACGCATTTTGGCAAGCAAATTAATCGACTGGGAAGCCAACTCAAAGGATTGGGCAACGCTCGGCTTTGTGGAACCGCCCACTTATTTTAGTAAGCAGGAATATGTTTACGAGGGAGCGGTTAACAACCTGCTACAGCAGCGGGTCGGACATTTTAATGGCACGGTTATGAAAGGGCAAATGGTTCTACATAGTGTTATTTATTTTAGCTTTATTATTGCACAGCTTTTCGCCTGTATATTTTTATCAAGACGTTTAAAAAAGAAAATTATAGAAGATCCAGAAAACATGCATCAGTTCCGAAAACTTAACTATATGTACCAAATCATTCCGTTAATGATTATCGGTGTGCAAATTATATTTCTAGTCATGTCAGGATTATTGACTGCATTTAGTGTCTATTTTACTCCAGGGATAGATCTTTTACTGATTATCGTTCCTATTTTATTTAATATTATTTTATTACCAACGTTTTTTTTCACAATTGAGCGTGAAATCGCAAAAGAGCTAGAAAACAATTTCTTTGGCTCTGATATGTAAATATTGTTTTTATATTTGGACGTCCTAGATGTTATAATGGTCAACAGCATACATGAAGGAGCTGTTGATTAACATGGCGCATCCAGAAATCGCGTACTTAAATTTACTACAACATATATTAGAGAGTGGCGTTAAAAGGGAAGATCGAACAGGTACTGGTACATATAGTGTATTTGGCTATCAAATGCGATTTGATTTAAGCGAGGGTTTTCCTCTTTTAACGACTAAACGTGTACCATTTAAACTTGTAGCAAGTGAGCTGCTTTGGTTCATAAAAGGGGACACAAATATTCGTTATTTACTGCAAAATAATAATCATATTTGGGACGAGTGGGCTTTTAAAAAATGGGTTGAGTCCGATGAATATTCAGGTCCTGACATGACAGACTTTGGCCGCCGTTGCTTAGTGGACGAGTCTTTCAATGCAGACTACAAAAAAGAGTTAGCCTCATTTTGTGAGCGCGTTTTAACAGACGATGACTTTGCACGTAAATACGGAGAACTAGGGAATGTTTATGGCAAACAATGGCGTAATTGGACAACATCAACTGGGGAAAGCATCGATCAATTACAAGATGTAATCAATCAAATCAAACACAATCCCGATTCACGACGCATTATTGTCAATGCGTGGAATCCAGAAGATGTTATCAATGCAGGAGCAAAAGGTAGTAAAGCCGCCTTACCTCCTTGTCACGTGATGTTCCAATTTTATGTCGCAAATGGAAAATTAAGCTGTCAGCTAATGCAAAGAAGCCTTGATACATTATTAGGCTGTCCATTTAATATTGCCTCATATGCATTACTGACACATTTAATTGCACATGAATGTGGTTTAGAAGTTGGCGAATTTATTCATAGCATTGGGGATGCTCATATATATTTAAATCACATGGAGCAAGTAAAAGAACAGCTTTCGCGCGAGCCTAAGGACCTACCAACCTTAAAAATTAATCCAAATAAAACGTCAATCTTTGACATAGAACTCGAAGATCTTTCCATTGAGGGCTATGATCCACACCCGACAATTAAAGCTCCAATTGCCGTTTAAACTAAAGCAGCAGCCGTCTAGGTTGCTGTTTTTTTTAAACAAACTAAATACGAAGCGTGGTGGGGCGACGGAAGAACTGGCGGAGTGAGGAATAGAGCTAGCGTGAAGGGAAGTAGAGGCGAAGTGACGGGAACCAGATCAGAGTGCGGATAGCGGAGGCGGAGTGATGGGAAGGAATCAGGGGTGACGGATATAAGAGTCGGAGTGATGGTAGAGATCAGAGTGACGGATAGCGGAGGCGGGGTGACGTGAAGAGATCAGAGCGTCGGATAGCGGAGGTGAAGTGATGGATGGAGATCAGAGCGAAGGAAGCGGAGGCGAAGTGATGGGAAGAGCCGGCCGAGTGACGGAAAGCAGAGGCCGAGCGACGGAAAGAGATCAGAGCGACGGAAAGAATGGCCCAAACGACGGAAAGAAGAGACGAAGCGACGGAAAGAAGAGTCGAAGCGACGGAAAGAACCAGCCGAGCGACGGAAAGCAGAAGCCGAGTGACGGAAAGAGATCAGAGCGACGGAAAGAATGGCCCAAACGACGGATAGAAGGGCCGAAGTGACGGAAAGCAGATGCCGAGCGACGGAAAGAGATCAGAGTCACGAAAAGAAAGTGCAATGTGATAGATAGAAGAGTTGAAGTCGTGGATAGAACCAATAGAATCGTGGATAGAAGAGCCGAAGTCGTGGATAGAATGGCCCAAACGACGGATAGAAGAGTCGAAGTGACGGAAGTCGAGCGACGGAAAGAGATCAGAGTGACGGAAAGAATGGCCCAAACGACGGATAGAAGGGCCGAAGTGACGGAAAGAAGCAGCCGAGTGACGGAAAGCAGATGCCGAGCGACGGAAAGAGATTAGAGTCACGAAAAGAAAGTGCAATGTGATAGATAGAAGAGCCGAAGTCGTGGATAGAATGGCCCAAACGACGGATAGAAGAGTCGAAGTGACGGAAAGAAGCAGCCGAGTGACGGAAAGAGATCGGAGCGACGGAAAGAATGGCCCAAACGACGGATAGAAGGGCCGAAGTGACGGAAAGCAGAGGCCGAGCGACGGAAATAGATCAGAATCACGAAAAGAAAGTGCAATGTGATAGATAGAAGAGTTGAAGTCGTGGATAGAACCAATAGAATCGTGGATAGAACCAATAGAATCGTGGATAGAAGAGCCGAAGTCGTGGATAGAATGGCCCAAACGACGGATAGAAGGGTCGAAGTGACGGAAAGAACCAGCCGAGCGACGGAAAGCAGAGGCCAAGCGAAGGAAAGAGATCAGAGTGATGGTAAGAAGAGTCGAAGCGACGGAAAGAACTATCAAATAGCAGGATACTACCGCCAAAAGAAAGAGCCTTAATTTATTTTAAGCTAAATCCCTAAGCACTTTATAAGTAGGATATTTAAATTCATGAAAATTTTACCGATATAAGTTTTAATCTGGAAGTCCTAATAAAAATTTAGAGGTGAATGATGTGAGGAGATCGTTGATTTTTCAAATAGATGGAAGAGGGTGCGAGCAGTGTTTAAGGACGAAATTGCTGACCAATACTCCTCAACAACAAGAGGAATTTACTCTTCAACATGAGCTACCACACATCTCTACAAAATTAACGCAGGAGCAAATACATAAAATGATGCAAGTCGTTGAGGAAATTCGCCTGAAACCTTATAAAGAAAGACTATAAATGTAAGCGCCTTCTAAGCTATAATAGCTGAGGAGGTGTTTTATTATGAACGTGATCTTTGTAGATTCGGTTTTAGGTACAGAGCTTTTGCAAATGGTGTCACACGATGTTGCGGGTATATTGGCTGCGGCACAAGGAGAAAGTGTGACGTTTCCAGTTGGTCATTTTAAGTATGAATTTCATAACTTAGACTTTTATGAGGAAGATGGGGAAATACGACAAGAATTAGTTATTTACGTAAAGCAGTTATAATATCGTATAATACTCTGATAACGGTAAAAAATAAATACAGGTGCAAATAGAGCAATTTGCTTGTTTTTATTTAATCCTGTAACTATAATAGTTACAACAGGTGGTGATACATATGGTGAACAGTCGATATTCGGTAGCGATCCATATACTTTCGCTCATTGCAACAACATCTGATAAAAGCCAGCTGACGTCTGATTTCATCGCAGGTAGTGTGAATACAAATCCAGTTGTCGTGCGACGAATGATTGGGGTGCTTAAAAAAGCAGGCTTGCTTTCGTCACAACCAGGAATTGCAGGCTATGATCTATTAGTGGAGCCAAAAGATTTAACGCTATTAGCCATTTACCATGCGATTGATGGACCAGAGCAGCTTTTTGCGATTCATGATGAGCCAAATCCAGCATGTGCGGTTGGTCGAAAAATCCAACGGACATTGGAGGGTGTTTATACATCTGTTTGGCATGCAATGGAAGAACAACTACAAGCACAAACTTTACAGGATGTGCTAGATCAACTTCGTTAAAATCAACGAAGTCGGTCTTTTGTATCCGACCTGTAACTTAAATAGTTACAAATGAAAAATAGGAGGAATTATAAGTATGAAAATAGCGGTAATTGGTGCAGCAGGGAAAGCAGGGCAAAAAATTGTAGAGGAGGCACTACGACGTGGTCATGATGTCACTGCGATTGTTCGTTCAGCTTCAAAAATAACAGCAAATATACCAGTAATTGAAAAGGATGTATTGGCATTAGCCCAAGAAGATGTGGAAGGCTTTGACGTAGTCGTAAATGCATTTGGGGCTCCTTTTGGTCAGGAGGAATTACATGTGAAAACTGGCCGTCATTTAATTGATATTTTTACTGGTATTCCTACTAAATTATTTGTTGTCGGTGGTGCGGGTAGTCTTTTTGTAGATCCAGAAAAAACTGTTCGAGTAATGGATACACCAGATTTTCCGGAAATGTTTTATGCTACAGCTAAAAACCAAGGTGAAAATTTACGTGACTTACAACAATCAACTATTACTTGGACATTTTTAAGCCCTTCTGCTTTCTTTGATCCAGAAGGTCCACGTACAGGTAGTTATACAACTGGGGAAGATCATTTATTAGTAAATGCTGCTGGTGAAAGTTATGTTAGCTATGCAGATTATGCTGTTGCGGTATTAGATGAAATTGAAAATCCGCAGCATGTTAACAGCCGTTTTACAGTTTCTTCTAATCAATAACGATGCGCAATTTTCAAGCGAGTTGACTAGTTTGTGTCAACTCGCTTGAAATCTTTACTTAGTCTGAATGATGTCTACAACGTAATGTTCAATTGCTTAATCTCTTCATCAAATCTTCTTTTATAAGCTGTATTTACTGGTCATTAATGTTAATAGTAACACTTAGTTTGTGAAATTTTCATTTTCCAGACAAATGACTGTTTACAATACTGCATTAATTAGCTACTATCAAGTGTGAGTATTACATAAAAGGAGACGACAATTATGTCCATACAACGTATAGAAAAAGACTTTTTAGGTGAACGTGTATTACCAAGCAATGCTTATTACGGGATTCAAACGCTTCGTGCTACTGAAAACTTCCCGATTACAGGTTATACAATTCACCCTGCTCTTATTAAAGCAATGGGTATTGTAAAAAAAGCAGCTGCTTTGAGTAATATGGAAGTACACCTACTTTCAACAGAAATCGGGGATGCAATTGTCGAGGCTGCACAAGAAGTTATTGATGGCGAATGGGATGCTGAATTTATCGTTGACCCAATCCAAGGTGGAGCTGGTACATCTATTAATATGAATGCCAACGAGGTTATTGCTAACCGTGCCTTAGAGATTTTGGGCAAAGAAAAAGGGGACTACAAATCAATTAGCCCAAACAGCCATGTTAATATGTCACAATCAACAAACGATGCTTTCCCAACAGCAATTCATATTGCTGTGTTGAATTTGATAGATGAACTACTTCTTACAATGGAAAACATGCAAGCAGTGTTCCATCAAAAAGCGGAGCAATTCGCGCATGTTATTAAAATGGGTCGTACGCATTTACAAGACGCTGTACCGATTCGATTAGGACAAGAATTTGAAGCATATTGCCGTGTTATCACTCGTGATATTGCGCGTATTCGTCAAACTCGCCCCAATTTATATGATGTAAATATGGGAGCAACAGCTGTTGGTACAGGATTAAATGCATTTCCTGACTATATTCAATCAGTAGATGTACATCTTGCTGAAATTTCAGGATTGCCGCTTAAAGGCGCTACACACCTTGTGGATGCAACACAAAATACAGATGCTTATACAGAAGTATCAGGCGCATTAAAAATCTGTATGATTAATATGTCGAAAATTGCTAATGACCTTCGTTTAATGGCATCCGGTCCACGTGCGGGTCTAGGGGAAATCATTTTACCAGCTCGTCAACCTGGATCTTCTATTATGCCAGGGAAAGTAAATCCTGTTATGCCAGAGGTTCTTAACCAAGTAGCATTCCAAGTAATTGGTAATGACCATACAATTTCTTTAGCTTCTGAAGCAGGACAATTAGAATTAAACGTTATGGAGCCTGTGCTAGTCTTTAACTTAATTCAATCTATTAGCATTATGAATAATGTGTTCCGAGCATTTACACAAAATTGCTTGAAGGATATTGAAGCAAATGAAGACCGCATGAAAGAATATGTGGAAAAAAGTGTTGGTGTGTTAACAGCAGTAAACCCGCATATTGGCTATGAGGTAGCTGCACGAATTGCGCGTGAAGCAATTTTATCTGGTCGTTCAATTCGTGAACTTTGCATTGAAGAAGGCGTACTAACGAAAGAACAATTAGATTTGATTTTGGATCCTTATGAGATGACACATCCTGGTATTGCTGGATCAAGTATTATGAAATTAAAATAATTTATTATGAAAGCACTTTGGCTAAAGCAAAGTGCTTTTATGTTTTAAAAAATTTGAAGGAGTCATACTTTTAGATCATACGTTGAGTAACGACGGTTTTTAGATGCTGCGAAAGAACTTTCACTTTTCTATATCATTTACCTTACAAAAGTTGGTCTTTTTTCTATGAATTTCAGTAAAATTAAACTATAATAACTACGTTGGAATAATATTATAGTTGGAGGAATTTAGTATGACTTTACGGAAAAGAAGTATAATTTGCTTTTCTACTTTAAATGTTCTTATGGGTGTTATTTTAATTATAGACCTAGCAAATGTAACTTCATTAAAATGGCTATCCACTTTATTAACAGTAATAGGAATTACTATGACATTATCGTGTATTTTCTATGTGAAATTTAAAATTATTAAGCCTATTAATCAATTAGCTGAATCCGCTCAAGCAATTGCTGATGGAAATTTAAGTACTGCTCCGATTGAAATTAATTCCAATGATGAGGTATCAGACTTAGCTAAAGCGTTTTTAAAGATGAAGGAACAATTACATACAATGACACAAAAAATTGCAAGTAGTTCTACAGATTTATCAGCGAGCATAGAGGAGCTATCAGCAAGTACAAATGAAATTACAGATGCAGTTAACGAAGTTGATTCACAAATGGAGAATACGACTGAGGGTCTTAAGAAAGCAGCACAATCTGCAAATGAAAGTGCGATTGCTATGCAAGAAACCGCAGATGGCATTGAACGTATTACTGTGGCAACGCAAGATGTATTTGATCATGCAAAAGAAGCAAATGACATCGCAGGCAATGGTGCGGAAATTTTACACGTAGCTAAAAATCAAATGGAGTTTATTTCAACTTCTACTGAAAAAACAAGTGAATTAATGCAGCAATTATCAAGCAAAATGACTGATATCAAGTCTATGACAGATATGATTACGGCTATTACTGATCAAACAAATTTGCTAGCATTAAATGCAGCAATTGAAGCAGCGCGTGCTGGCGAGCATGGTAAAGGCTTTGCAGTAGTAGCAGAGGAAGTTCGAAAATTGGCAGAGCAATCTAAGCATTCGGCTATTCAAATTGTCGAGCTTGTAGTTGGAATAGAAAGCGATACAAAACAAGTAGCTACCTCTGTCGAAGAGGACTTGAAAAATGTTCAACAGGGTGTTTATGTCATTGATGAGGCTACAAAGTCATTCGGTACGATTTCTCAGCATGTTAGCAAAATGACGAACCAGTTAGAGGATATTTCCGCAACAGCAGAAGAGCTTACAGGTAGTGCGAATGAGGTTACAAATTTAGTATCGACAATCGCTAACGAAATGGATAGTTTGTCTAATTATACAGGGGTCATTCTGCAGTCTGTTGATGAGCAAAGTGCCTCTATGCAAGCGGTCAACATGGTGGTGTCGCAAGACTTATGTGTACAAGCTGAAAATTTACAAAAGCTTACACAGAGATTTAGTGGACAATAATTGAAAGAAATAAATTACCCATAAATAAAGGCTATTTTGCAGGAATAAATTTTCTGCAAAATAGCCATTTTTTTATCAGGTGCATTGATTAGCGTAGAGCCGGAAATTAAATATTAAGTAAGCCAAAAAAATCTGTTGTTATCGTCAAAAATACTATGCCAATAATAAACATCATTTCTGCGATAGTAGCAACAAAATCTCTTTTATTTTCCGCGTATTTCCATTCCATAAATGCTCGTAATAATTCAGATGCTATTAAAAAGACTATTATGATAAACGATGTTTTGAAATACCAGGGAATTTCAATTTTGTTATTGTCTATCATATAATACGAACTAATTAAAAATAGAATCGTAATTAATCGTAACGACCAATCGAGTTTTCTATGTCTTTCGTTAAGGTGATGATAAGAAAACCATTTCTTTCTCTCGACACCTAACAATTTTCTAATGACAAATCCAAAAATACTAATTACTAAAACAAGCATAATTAGTAAAAGTATTAATATTCCAAATTCGATATTAATCAATTTTCAATCACCTCGTAGGCATGCTCTTTTCTTAAATATTGTGGGTTATAAAATACCACCATTCTTATTGCAATAAAATTTTACATCAATTAAATGAGAAGAAGAAACACCACTTTCAGAGTATTTTCCACCCACAGTAATGATATAAGAGCGACCATCATCGTTAATTGAATATTTGTATCCTTTTTGGATCCAGTTACCACTACCATTTTCAATTTTCGAAGATAGAGAGTTCATAGCTGAAAACAACTGCCTACTTTCAGTTGTATTTGCATTTAACTGTGTTTCAAAAGAGCCTTCAAAACTAATAATTGTTAGCTTTGAACCTGTATGTATTTCCACTGTTTTCGGGACTGAAGTTGGAGCATACGCATCTTTATTTTTTAACATAGTAAATGAAGCATTTACTCTTTCTATTAGCATCTTTTTAAAATCCTTAACTTCAACCCAGTATTCATCAGAAAACTTTGATATAGGTTCTATTTCAAAGTTTTCATGATATTCTTCATTCACTTTCTCTACAAGAGAAATATATTCCTTGTAATACTTTTCTTTTTGTTCCTGCGTTAATTTTAAAGGAGTTGGAGCTACGAGTATTTCTTTTTCTACTGTTTGTTCATCGGTTGATGGTTTGGATGAATTTACATTTTCTGTTTTTTCATTTATACACCCTGTTAAAAAGAAAGTTGACAGTAAAGCTCCTGCAAAAATATAATTTTTCAAAATCTTCACCTCACAAAAACGAATTAAATAACAGAATAATTAGTTATTTATTTAAATTATAACATATTTACAAATACTGGGGCAGGGATATACGAAGTAACGATCCTGAGGGTACGACTTTGAAACTTCAATAGTTAAAAATGACTTAGGCATAAGTTTATATTTTTGGTATAATATTGAAAGAAAGGGGGGTATGAATGGGGATAAATTTTAATAGCTTTCTTAAAGAAGAATTGTCAGTAAATGATATTCAGACAGCAATGAAACAAGGTGATATAACACCAAAAGAATTAACTATGTATTATTTACACAGAATTCCTAAGTATGATCAAGGTGGACAGAAAATTAATTCTATGCTTGAAATTAATCCTGAAGCGATATTTATTGCTGAAGCATTAGATGAGGAAAGATTAACAAAAGGGGCTAGAGGTCCACTACACGGAATTCCGGTGGTGTTAAAAGATAATATCGAAACGAAAGATTTTATGCACACTAGTGCAGGTGTAATAGCATTAGAAAATTATTTAGCAAAGCAGGATGCATATTTAGTAAAAAAGCTTCGTGAAGCAGGGGCTGTTATTTTAGGAAAAACAAATATGACTGAATTAGCAAACGGTATGTCGAGTACGATGTGGGCAGGATATAGTTCTCGAGGTGGACAAACACTTAATCCTTATGGTGATCCAGAACTTTATGTGGGAGGATCTAGCTCAGGTTCAGCGGTAGCAGTTGCGGCAAATTTTTCTGTTTTATCAATTGGAACTGAGACAGACGCTTCGATTTTAAGTCCAGCTATACAAAATTCAGTAGTTGGCATAAAACCAACTGTTGGGCTCATTAGTCGACAGGGCATTATTCCGTTTACATACTCTCAAGATACAGCAGGACCAATGGCTAGAACTGTAACAGATGCAGCTATTTTATTAGGCGTATTAACAGGAGTAGATCAAGACGACGTCGTTACATATAAAAGTGAACGAAAGTTATATAAAGATTACACCAATTTTTTAGATGCAACTGGATTAATTGGTGCTAAAATTGGTGTTTATAATAATGCCTCAAAAGATTATTATGACTCAGTGGAATATGACGAAACACTTTTTAATAATGCCATTCAAGTTTTGAGAGAGCAAGGAGCCGTTATTTTTGAAGGCATCGAAATCCCTTCTTTTCATAGAGACTGGAAATGGGGAGTACCGCAATACGAATTTAAGCATAGTTTAAATAATTTCCTTATAAATCTACCTTCCCACATGCCTGTCCATTCTATTTCTGAGTTAATCCAATTTAATAAACGATCAAAAGGAAAGTCGTTAAAATATGGTCAGGATAAATTGGAATCGAGAGAGAAATTATCGAATACGTTAAGAGATTCTGACTATTTAAATGCAAAACTAGAGGATTTGTATTTTTCTCAAGAGCAAGGAATCGATTATGCATTAAAAAAATATGAATTAGATGCGATTATCTTTCCATCATATATAGGTTCAACAATTAGTGCGAAAGCTGGATACCCGTCTATTGCCGTCCCAGCAGGGTATATGAAAAATGGGAGACCGTTTGGGGTAACATTTGCAGGAACTGCATTTAGTGAGAATGTACTAATAAAACTTGCATTTTCATTTGAGCAAGCAACTAAACTACGAAAAGCTCCGAAGTTGTATTAAGATTCTACCAGCTCAATTGACTTTAAAAATACAGTACTTTACAATTAAGGGTAAGAAATTCGGTATTTTCCAGTTTCTTAACAACTGAATAGCTTGGAGTAATAGGTGTAAATTGTGTGCAATTTACTTAAAAGGGAAGTCGGTGCAAATCCGACACTGTCCCGCAACTGTAAATGTGAGCGACTTTTCATAGACCACTGTTTAACGACGGGAAGGGGAAAGGTAGCGATGATCATGAGTCAGGATACCTGCCTATTATGAGTACACACCATAACCCTACGAGGAATAGGAGGTGGCATGTTGACAAAACAGAATGCTCTGTTCGTCACTGTACGTCAAACGCCCAAAATAAAAGGAGGTATTAGCTATAGTGCTAATTTTTTCTTATTTGGGGATTGTTTGACATTATATGATGAACGACAAGGATAGAATGAAGGATTTCCTCGCTTTAATGGGAAATCCTTTTTTTACTGATGACTTCCGTTTTGAAAATATGTACGAAAAGAGGATGCACATATGACGAATATTCATGTATGTACAGCACAGGAATCGCAATATGTAGATATGAAAATATGTAAGCTGCCACGCATTGAAGTTACTAAGAAAGCTGCAACAAGAATGGTTGTAGAATCACTTGTCGACCAATTAATAGCTAGCAAACTAATTAGTAATGAACGCTTGTTTGAGCAAATTTTATATAACAAAGATATTATTTGGATTCAAAATGACAATATTAATGGCCATCTTTTTGCAAAGGCGGATACTACAGATCAACTTAAAACAAAAACAAATAGTTTTATGATGTATATGCCGACAAATCCAATTATCTATGAGGTGAACGGTGAGCATTATCATTTAATTACACGCATTGATTCGACTCGTGCAAAGCCAAATTTAGAGCGGCTATCCCAAGCTCCTAAGCCAATATTAAGTGCTGCTCGAGTCAATGATTTATTATGCTCGATAGTGATGCGCTTTTATGAAACATATTTAGAGGATTTATCACAGGTAGCTCCTAAAAACAAACAATTGATTAATTTCGTGGAGCACGAGTATTATCAATTTTTAGAAGCTGTAAAGGAACTAAATGAATATCATTTAAACTGGCACCCACGTGGTAACGGTCATGAACTATTACTGGAATTAATTGATAATTTACAACTTTTGAAAAGTCGACCTGGCAAGGTTTTAATTAATTTCTCTAAGCCCCATAGCTACGTTGTTGTGAATCCTTCATATCGCAGTTTCAAACAGGTACAGAAGGCCGTACAAGTTTTGTAAATTGATTTCGCGTTTGGTGAAGGAGAATATGAGCGGATGGGGGTGGAATATTCGCGGAGGGAGTAACTATTCGTATGAGCCAGAATACTCGTGGAAGTAGGGCAAATCCTCGCGCGGAGCTGAATACTTCAGAAAGTAAAGCGAATTCGCGCGAAGCCGGAGAATCCCGACGAAACTTAAAAAACAGGACAATGATAGATAATCATGTCCTGTTTTTATGAATTCAGTCAATACAATGCATTGCCGCCTCTGCCTCATGCCATGGAACGGAGTAACCTTTGCCTTTTGCACAAAAAATACTAGAAGATGTATATTCGGGATCGGCGTTTTTATCGTAGCCAATTTGTGTAATGATATCTTCTGTGTTGTGACACACATCATAACCATCAAATTGGAGAGAAAGTACGCCTTTACCATTAGTGTAGGCGGCAAAGGTTGTACTGTAGCTCATAAATGTTGCGACTGGAGCGCGGCCAGTTAAAATCGCATCATGTTCAGTTAAGATTGGCGCGTCAAATGTACCAGCAGCTTGTTGAATATCGGTCATCATCCGGCCAATAAAATCACTTGGAGCTTTAAGTTTAAATCGGTAGAATGGCTCCAGTAATACATTTTCTGCTTGCTCCAGCCCTTGCCGTAATGCACGGAATGTTGCTTCTCGGAAATCACCACCATCGGTATGTTTTATATGTGCGCGTCCTGTTAAGAGAGTGAAGCGAATATCTGTCACAGGGAAGCCAGTTAACAATCCATGATGATCGCGCTCGAATAGATGTTTTTCAATGAGTCGTTGATGCCCAACCGATAAATCATCCGCATGACAAGCATTGACAAATGTATGACCAGCACCGCGTTTATTTGGCTCCATCAATAAATGTACTTCTGCATAATGCTTTAAAGGTTCAAAATGTCCATAGCCTGTCACCGTTGTTGCAATCGTTTCCATATATAAAATCTGTGGTTCGCTAAATGAAATGTCTAGCGAGAAGCGTTTGTTCAGCACGTCGATAAGAACCTCGAGTTGGATGACACCCATAATATGTACATGAATTTCTTGAAATTTTTCATGCCATAGCACACGTAATGATGGTTCTTCTGCTTCAAGCGTGCGGAAGATTTTTAAAACTTCCTTTATATGCTGATCGCCTTCATACTGTACTTTTGCCTGTAAAGTTGGTACTAACTCATAGGGCTGTGGGTTACCTGCATAACCAATGATATCGCCGATGTTTGCTTCGCTAATCCCTTTTACTGCGAAAATCTCCCCAGCCTCGACCTCTTGAACTGTTACATAACGGCTGCCATTGTAAAGTCGAATCTCAGTCACTTTTTCTGTTTTATCTTCAAAGGAAAATTCATCACGCACATGTAACGTTCCTTGCAACGCCTTGATAAAAGTTAATCGTTGATGCCCATCATGACGAATTTTAAACACTTCACCTTGGAACGGAGCATTGTTATGAAAATGTGTTTTAGTAAGTAGGGGGAGCTGTGTTATAAATTCCTTTATCCCAATATCTTTTAAAGCAGAGCCAGTAAAACATAAAAAGGCTTTTTCCTGTTGAATCATCGTATGTAAACGAGTAAGACAGCTAGAGCAATCTAATGTCTCATTTAGAAAATCGTCGAGAAGCTTTTCGTCACGTTCAGCTAGCCACTCCATCATGCGATTTGAAACATAGTCTGAACGGAGCGGTTCATCTACGAATAATACATCCTCAGAACAGTCCTTTTGAAGCCGTGCCATAACGGCTTGAACATCTGCCCCTTCACGATCAATTTTGTTAATAAAAAAGAAAGTTGGGATGTGGTATTGGCGTAAAAGTTGCCACACTGTTTCCGTATGACCTTGTAGTCCTTCAACTGCACTAACAATAATGATGGCAAAATCCATAACCCGAATCGCACGTTCCATCTCTGGTGAGAAATCTACGTGTCCAGGTGTATCGATTAACGTATATGTATCATTCTCAATCGTCATACGACCTTGCTCCGCAAAAATCGTAATGCCTCGCTGACGCTCGAGCTCATGATTATCTAGAAATGTGTCCTGGTGATCCACTCGTCCACGGGCTTGAATACTGTTTGTATGAAATAGTAACTGCTCAGAAAATGTTGTTTTTCCTGCGTCCACGTGAGCGAGTACCCCGATTGTTACATGCATAAAAAATCCTCGTTTCTATTCATTCTTTTATCAATATTCTAACATATAGGACTGTGTCTATGCCTATGCCTATCAAAAAGAGGGCTTCCCAATGAGAGAAAAACACAAGCTGAGACTTTGTTCGTAAAAAAGGGATATGGAAGGTATTTTAAAGGAAAATTTTTAATCTCGATAAAGAACATTCTCGCCCGAATGATCCCTCTACCGCAGAAAAGAATTGCTGATAAAAGACCCAATATTTACTATTATAGGAGTAATTTCCGTTAGGGCTGGGTGCTTTTTTGGGGACGTAAGCTTGGCTCTCAGTGGAGCAAGAAACGGAGATAAGCTTTTGCATTGTTGAATTGATTGATTTGTAAATATCAAGTGATAGATAAAAAATCTTTAATCTCGTTCCACATACTTGCCTTCATTTTGAGGGGAATTTTCTAAATATGAATAATAGGCTTGAATGACTTTACCATTTTCTATTTTATATCCATAAAGTACTGTTGGTTCGTCCGCAAATTTAACTTTTATTTCGTATCCAAATGCCGTTGTTAATAATTCTTCTTTATCAAAACTAGTTTCCCAAGATGCATTTGGGTATTTCTTTTCTAAATGTTCTTCAACCATTTGAGTATATTTATCATATTTTGCGTCCTGTATATGTGGACGAACAGTTAGGAATAATGCATAGCTTAAAAGGATTATAACTATAAAGCTATACAAAATTTTTTTACCTCTTTTTCTAAAAAAGAATGAAATCACAAAAAAGAAATAAATAGAGCCAATCACAAAAAATAACTCTATTGCTTTTATAGCCATAAAAACGCCTCCCGATTGAATAATTTCCCTATTATTATTTTAGCACATTTAATATACCCTGAAGATCCCGAAATTTCGCAATGTTTCGGATTCGTCACGGTCACAAATTGCTCGCCACTATTAAATCCTCTCTATGATAAAAAATAATTTCTTCTTAAAAGAAGGAATAATACTTAGAGTGTCGAAATATTGTACTATGTAATGAAACTTCAACAAAAAGGGGATTTTTAAAATATGACTTTGAAACAAGGGATTCAACCAGAAGATTTATATCAATTAAAATCAGTGGCAGATCCACAAGTATCACCTGACGGAACAGAAGTAGTGTATATAGAAACGCATATTGATGAGAAGAAAAAGGACTACGTATCTAATTTATTTTACATAGACTTGAATGAAAAAAAGCCTCAACAATGGACATTTGGTGAAGATAAAACGAGTTCGCCTGTATGGTCACCAGATGGCAGTAAAATTGCATTTGTATCAATGAGAAAGGGTAAGCCACAAATTTTTGTGCTTTCTAAAGCAGGTGGGGAAGCGAAGCAAGTTACTAATTGTAAAAACGGTGCGACATCACCTGTTTGGTCTCCGTGTGGTAAGAATATTGCATTTTCAGTAAAGCTAGGTGAAAATGAAAGCATTTATGATAAAGCTGAAAATGATAAGAAAGATGATAAAGAACTTAAACCACTTGAAATAGAAAAAATGAAATATAAATCAGATGTAGCTGGGTTTATTGATATGGAGCAATTTTCTCAAATTGCCATCGTCAATCTTGAATCTGAAGAATTAGAGCTAGTTACGGAAGGAAAACATAATTTACAACTTTGTGCATGGTCTCCAAACGGGAAATATCTTTCTTACATTGCTAACTTAGCAGAGGATTTAGATTTTTCATTCGTGATTGATATTTACTTATTGGACTTAGAAACAAAACATGGCCGCAAGCTTACGGAAGGAACAGGGGTGTTTTTCCAAACTTCATGGTCCCCGAATAGTCGCTATGTTGCTTATGTTGGAAGTGAACGAGAATTTGAAAATGCAACACAAGCAAAATTATGGGTTTATGATTTGGAAACTAACAATACGACATGTGTAACGAGTGAATTTGATGCGCCGGTCGGTGATTTTGTCGTCGGTGATTTCCTTCAAGGTGTCGTTGCTCCGCGTGTACAATGGTTGGAGGATAATAAAAGCTTTTACTTCCAAGTGACTGATCACGGCAATACAGCGATTTATTTTGGTAATCTTTCTGGAGAATTATATCCAGCGATTCATGATCATCAATACGTATATGGTTTTTCGCTTGATCAAAAAAATGATAAAGCGGTAGTCGCAATTAGCACTACTACAAATCCTGGCGATCTATTTTACGTAAATTTAAATAATGGTGATCAAGAACAGCTTACGAACGTTAATGAAGAATTTTTAAAGACGAAAGAATTGTCTGTTCCTGAAGCAGTTGAATATGAAGGAGCAGATGGCTGGAAAGTAAGCGGCTGGATGATGAAGCCTATTGGCTATAAAGAAGGGGAGAAATATCCACTTATTCTTGAAATCCATGGTGGACCTCACGCTATGTATGCCAACTCATATTTTAACGAATTCCAAATCCTTGCTGCACAAGGTTATGCGGTCCTCTATACGAATCCTCGTGGAAGCCATGGATATGGTCAAAAATTTGTTGATGCGGTTCGTGGTGATTATGGAGGCAATGATTACAATGATCTCATGGCCGCTGTAGATTTTGTATTGGAGCATTATGATTTCATTGACAAAGACCGTCTAGGAGTTACAGGTGGGAGCTATGGGGGCTTCATGACAAACTGGATTGTCGGACATACAAATCGCTTTAAAGCTGCGGTTACGCAACGTTGTATTTCTAACTGGATTAGCTTTTACGGTGTAAGTGATATCGGCTATTACTTCAATGACTGGCAAATCCAAGCGGGACTAGACGATATAGAGAAGCTTTGGAATCATTCGCCGCTTAAATATGTTGACAATGTGGAGACGCCACTGTTAATTTTACACAGCGAAAAAGACTATCGCTGTCCGATTGAACAGGCAGAGCAATTATTTATCGCCTTGAAACACCGTAAAAAGGAAACTAAATTTGTACGCTTCCCAGAATCCAATCACGAACTTTCTAGAAGCGGAAAACCAGCGTTAAGAATCAATAGATTAGAATATATTAGGGATTGGTTTGTGAAATATCTATAAAATAAATATGGGTGGCCAAAGAAGTGAAAATACTGCTTTGGCCACCTATTTTTTTACATGCCTTGTTTAACAAATGCTTTTTTCGTAAAGATTGTTTTTCATCCAATGGCGCAGGTTCGGTGAAGAAGGAATTAAAAACATTTATTTTGATGCAAAGAGTAAAGGTAATTACATAGACAGTTTCCTGAATAATTTTAAAATTTAAAACAATGAGGAAATATGCTTTTCTTGAGGAAAAGATTGATGACATCTGTAAAATAATGATTTATGAATCGTCCGATGAAACATACGTGTTTTTATATAATATATTACAAAATACTAGTTGTTTTGCTGATATGTGTTTTGAAGTTTTAGAAGAAGCGGAAGAATACTGTGAAAAATTAGGAATTAATAATGAGGATTGGCTATTTATTGATGACCCGTTAGATGGATGCTAAGACGATATAATTAATTGTAAATGATACAGATTTGTATGTATTACACTGAAATAGCGGGAGCTTTATTTAAATAAGGGGAAACTAAATTATGAAAAAATATTGTTGTGAGGATATGACCTTTCATGCAAGTTTCAAGTGTGAAATACATGAGAATCCGTTTGAATGTCCTCATAAAATAATCATTTTTTATGAACAAAGTAATAACTACGGTTTGATCATACATGATGGTGGGGAGTCGATGATTAGCATTGATTTTTGTCCTTGGTGTGGTTCGAAATTTTGAATTTTAAATACTTCCTTCTTCAACTATCAGAGCAGGCTGGTGGAAGAAAGGATATTGTAATAATGTGTAGAAATAAACAAATATAAATAATTCTAAACAGGGGGTATTATGAAGGATATTAGTTTATGTGTTAATGAGTTTAATGTCCATTATTACGAATTAGGCAAGAACACTAAACCCACAATAGTCTGTTTACACGGACTTGGAAATAGTGGGGCAGTCTTTTCTGAGTTAGCTGAATACCTGGAAGATGATTTTCATATACTTTCTTTTGATAATCCAGGTCACGGAGGCACATCTTCTTTTGTAAATGAAGATGGTTATCTATTTTCGAGTCTTGCAAAATGGTATAACGATGTATTCGAACAAGTCTTAAAAGAACCCTTTTATATTTTGGGTCATTCTTGGGGAGCTGATATAGCATTACACTATGCTAAAATGTACCCTGAAAAAATTAAAGGGGTTATCTTACTAGATGGTGGCTATACGTTTCCAGATTTCCAAGAAGATATGACCTTTTCTAAAGTATATGATGGGTGGAATGATTATATGGAGCATTCCTCGGTTTTTGACACTTGGACTGATGTAGCCGAGGAGTACCGACAATATACTGACCGATGGAATGAAAAAATTGAACAAATGGTTCAAACACTTTTTAATAAAAGAGAAAAATATGAACTTATTAGTTCAAAGTTTACTATATTATCTATTATTAAAGCATTTTTTAGAGAAAGTTTTACAACCGCTTATCCATACATAAAATCACCATTGATTCTTATCCACGCAACTCTTCCCAAAGAGTTAAGAAACGCTAGAAGAACTGGAATCAACAAATTAAAACAGCATATAGAAAATGTCACCATTGTTTCAATGGACGCAACTAATCATATGGTTCATTGGGATAACCCCAAAAAAGTAGCTACTGAAATAAATACCTGGGTATCTAAATGTTAAGCTACGTGACGATTCCAAAAAAAGAGCAGTCGCATCGACGAACTTTTCCTATGCGGCTAACGGGGTGCTTTCGTAACATATTCGATATACGAAATATCAAACCAAAAAAACAGAGTTGATTCTACACATTTGTAGAGTAACTCTGTTTATGTTTTAATAGCAACAATCTTTTAGAAGATACCCTTTTCAAAAGTAGAATTAAGGTGAAGGAACTAAATCGACGGAAACATCTTTTTTGAGAAATTTGGCTATTTATTAATTATTCCATAATATACTAAATCCTCGTATTTACCGTCTTTAATAATATGATCCTTTAAAATTCCTTCTTGTTTCATGCCAATCTTCTCCATTACTTTTCCTGAAGCGGGGTTTGTAGAAAAATATCGGGCAAATACTTTATGCAGTTTCTTTTCTTCAAAAGCAAATTGAACAATCGACTGCGCTGCTTCCGTAGCATAGCCTTTTCCCCAATACTCCTCACCAATCCAATAGGCGATTTCTCCTTGATTAAAATGTTTATTGTTTGATAAGGCGATAGCTCCATATAATTCGCCGGTTTCCTTATCTGTAACAGCAAACTCGTACGAAATATCTTGTGTAAAATTATCGTAATGACGTTCCATCCATGTTAATGCATCATTTAAACTATATGGATAAGGTAGATACATAGTGCTTTTATAAATATTATAGTTATTGCATAGCATTGTAACCGTTTCTGCATCGGATGTTTGAAATAATCTAAGAACGAGTCTTTCTGTAGAAATCATTAACTTTTCACGGACATACCCCATTTAATCACTCCATTTATCTTTATATTGTAAAAAATGACACTCACCCTAGCGTAGGGGTGGTTTCCGTCACGACTGTGCGCTTTCTTTGGGGAGCCACTGCGCTCCAATCAACTCATTTCATGGTAAAAACACCCTGAATTTTGGGAATAAAGATAAGTCTATTGTATAATAAGCGGAAAATTCTAACAATAAGGTTGGGGATTTCTCCTAAATAAAAAGACAGAATCACTTGGGGTCGATTCTGTCTCGATTCATTTAGTTGAGTTTTTTAATAAAAATAACCTTTAAGTAATTGAATTCTGGATATTCACGTGGGGCACGGAAATCCTTTGGTAAGCTGTATTCTTCAACAATTTTATAGGCTGTTTTAGTTTCTTTAAATGCTTGGTCAATAAAGCTTTTGAACTTTTTCATCCCAAAGCTTGCATTGTTCGTTGAAGCAACAATGATACCGTTTTTCTCTGTAATGGCGATTGTATCTACGAGTAATTTAGGATAGTCTTTCGCAGTTGAGAACGTTCTTTCTTTTGTACGTGCAAAGCTTGGTGGATCTAAAACGACAAGGTCAAATTTTAAATTGTGGCGCTGTGCATATTTAAAATAGTTAAAGACATCCATTACTTTAATATCCTGTGATTCGTAGTCGATGTTATTAACGCTAAATTGCTCAATTGTTTTGGCTAAACTACGCTTTGCAACATCTACACTTGTTGTTTTTACGGCTCCTCCAAGTGCCGCTGCGACAGAAAATGCTCCTGTATAGGAGAACGTATTTAGCATATTTTTACCGTCTGCATAACGATCTCGAATAGCAAGTCTTACTTCTCGTTGATCGAGGAAAATACCTGTCATGGCTCCATCGTTTAAATTGACAGCGTATTTCATACTATTTTCCGTTACAATAATCGGAAATTCGCCAGGTGTTCCCATGACGAAATCATCTTGTTCCATATACTGTCCTTTAGTATCGAAACGTTTTTTCTCATAAATGGCTTTGTAATCTACTGTCTCTGCTAGTGCTTCATATACCATTTCTTTAAATGAATAAATGCCTGCGCTATACCAGCTCACCATATAGTAAGTGTCGAAAAAGTCAATTGTTAAACCGCCGATGCCATCACCTTCACCATTAAAGATTCGAAAGGCTGTTGTGTGAGGATCGTTGAAAAAGGCTTCGCGATTTTGAATGGCCTTTTTAAATTTTTTCATAAAAAAGGCTTTGTCTATTTTTTCGTTCGCATCATTTGTTAATAACCAACCAATACCTTTGTTTTGTAAGCCATAGTATCCTGTGCCGATAAAACGGTTATGATGATCCGTAAGTCTTAAAAGTGCACCTTCTTCTTTTGGAAGATGGCGTGCATCAACGGCATCCTTTGAAATAAGAGGATAGCCTTTTTTTAATTGATTAGAAAAGGGATTGTTAATTTGTAAAGCAATAGTTTGTGTCATGTTGTCATCCTTTAAAAAAACATTTTGCTCTATTATCGCACTATTTTATAGTGATAGACAAACTTATTTCACGAAATTAGCAATTTTTTCAGCAGTTTCAATAGTAGCTTGTTCGAAAAAATCCATTTTACTAAAGTAGCTATGGATTAAACCGGGCATGTTAACATGTTCAACAGTCACTCCGGCATCTGTAAGTTTTCGTGCGTATGCAAGACCTTCATCGTATAGAACATCCGCCTCTGCAGCTATAATGATCGTTTTCGGTAAAACACTTAAATCCTTAATCTGAAGTGGGGATACATGTGGATCCAAATAGTTTTCTTTTTCTGTATAATGACCTGCAAACCACTGCATTCCTTGTTTGTCTAAGCCAAAGTGTTCGCCGTAAGCATTGTAAGAAGCCGTTGTAAAATCTACATTGACTACAGGATAAATAAGTGCCTGCGCTTTAATCGCTGGTCCATTTAATGTTGCTGCTAAGTAGGCGACCACAGTTGCTAAGTTTCCGCCAGCGCTATCGCCAGCGACTGTAAGATTTGCTCTATCTCCACCGAAATTTTCGATGTTTTCGTAAACCCATATGAAACTGTCATAGGCATCGAAGAGCGGTGTAGGGAATGGATATTCAGGTGCTAGGCGATAATCAACCGATACAACGATTGCTTGGGCTTTTGCCGCTAATAGCTGACAACCTGCATCTGTAGAGTCACAATTTCCAAATACCCAACCACCTCCATGATAATAAACAATGACAGGGAGCTTTTCGTCTAAAACAGGTCTATAAATGCGCACATTAATTTGAGCTCCATCTCGCACCATTATTTTTTTATTCTCGATGATCGCAAGCTGTGGGCTATCCGGTGACGTCCATTTTGGCACTATTCGAATGGCTCTCGCTTCTTGTGGTGTTAAATCATAGTACTGTATCGAAGAATCACTTGCTTTTATATAACGGACCGCTTCATCTCTTAATTTTGTCATCTTCATCAATCCTTTTTATTTACTTTTGTACATCTATTATAAACTATTCATATAAAATTACTAGGATTTAATAGCGGAAAAGAAAATTTATTTACTTTCTAAGCAGAAATAATCTGATTGTAAAGTAAAATTATGTTTATAATATAATGGACGAAAGTATTTGGAGGGAAACTATGATTTCTTTAATTGTGGCACATGATAATAAATATGTGATTGGCTTTGAAAATGGCATGCCATGGCATTTGCCAGGGGATTTAAAATATTTTAAGGAGAAAACGATGGGGAAGCCAATGATTATGGGGCGAAAAACATTCGAATCCATCGGTAGACCGCTTCCTGGTCGACGTAATATCGTAATAACGCGTGATGAAAACTATCAAGCGGACGGGATTGAAGTGGTGACAAGCTTAGAGGGTGCCCTCGACCTTGCTGGGGATGTCCCAGAAATTATGATTATTGGTGGCGAGCAAATTTTCCGCTTATCTATGGATATCGCAGATCGCTTGTACATTACAAAAATCAATCATTCGTTTAATGGGGATACATACTTCCCGAATTATGAGCAGGATTTTGTACAAGTTTCCTCAGTGGAGCCAGAAACAGCACCAGAAGGTTACACATTCCAATATCAGATTTTTGAGCGTAAAAACTAAAGAAAATAGGTACTACGAAGCACGGTTATGATGACCGTGCTTTTTACGTGACTAAATAAAGGTTTTTGGAAATATTTGTAGAATAAAATAATGATTAGGCACATTCGCATAACGTGGGGTTGATTTACGTTCCGACTGGCGCTTTAAATTCGATAAACCTATTGTGACAAGAAAAACAGTCGAAGCGACAGAAGACTAATCAATCGAAGGAAAGAACTTGTCGAAGCGACAGAAAGACCTATCGAAACAAACGATGAGCAGCTTCGCATATGTATCAGATCGCAGGTAAAAAGATATTTAAGACATAAAAAATTATTGAGAGGTGTCCAGTCAATGTGGGAACAATACATTATTGAAACAAGCAGGGGGCGATTTGAATACTTTGTACGTGGAGAAGGGGAACCATTAGCTATTACTCATTTTTATATGGGTTTTGATGAACGAGGAAATTTATTTGCGGATCCTTTCACTGAACATTACAAAGTGTACTTAATCAATGTAAGAGGTGCTGGAAATTCAGCACATGTAGAAGATGATGCACAATTAAGCTTCCAAGAAATTGTGAAAGATTTAGAAGCGATTCGAGAAGCGTTAAAACTTGAAAAATGGGCTTTTGCGGGTCATTCAACGGGTGGAATGCTGGCACTTCAATATGCTGTGGATTCACCAGCATCTTTAACAAAAATAGTTGCTGGTTCAACAGCAGCAAGTAAAGAGTATGGAAATCACCCAAATAGTATTTATTGCGCTGAAAATAAACATTTCACTCGCATAGTTGAAATAATGGATTTACTAAATAATCCGGATACAGTTCGAGAAGAGCGTCAGAAGTTAAGCTCTGAATGGGCTTTAATGTCTTATCATTCCGAGGAAAAGTTAAAATTAGCAACGACCCGACCAAATAGTGGACGGACAGTCGGGAAGAACCTTGATTATTTTAGAAAAGTACAAGTAAAAAGCTTTGACATTCGACAACAATTGAAATCAATACATATTCCTACCTACATATTTGCAGGTAGATATGATGCACAATGTCCGGTTGAATTCGGAATTGAAATTGCCGATTTAACGCCAAATGCACAATTGACGATTTTTGAACAGTCTAATCATAATCCGTTTATTGAGGAAGAAGAAGCTTTTAAAAAGTTTCTACAATTGACCTTATAATGGGGCCTTTAATTATTTCTGATATTAGATTTAAAAAAGGGGAGTATCTGTGAGAAGAATAATATTATCAAATGGAGACACGGTAGAAGTTGGATGTTTGAGCTGTGCAATAACGAGCGGACTTATCGAACCAGATGGAGGAGTTATCATTGAGACTGACTATTTTCATGCCCATCAAGATGTTGCCTATCCGATAAAGGGATTAATCATCTTGGCTTCTAAGCGTCATATTACATGTTTTGATGAGCTAGACGATGAGGAAAAAATGGATTATATAAACCTTGTATCAAAAATTAGAAAGGCTCAAAGGGATGTTCTAGGGATAGAATTTGTTTATTATTTTTACAATGAAGATACGACACATCATTTTCATACTTGGATGGTGCCTCGCTATGAATGGATGTATGAATTTGGACGTTCCGTAGAATCGGTTAGACCCGTTTTACTTCATGCGAGGAATAAAATGAATAATGAAGAAAATAAACAGGAAGTGCTGCGTGCAATAAAGGACTTAACGAAGCAATTACGGACCCAATAACAAAAAATCGCTCCTTTGTAGAAGAGAGCGATTTTTATTGTCATTATTTATAAGTAAAAATAAACACAAGCATACATCGAGCCACAGCCAGCTAACACAAATAGATGCCATATCGTATGGTTGTATGGAAGTGAACGCCAGGCGTAAAAAATAGCACCAATCGTATAGAAAAGCCCACCGGCTAACAGTAAAGCAAAACCATTAAAACCTAAGAAAAGGTAAACAGGCTTTATAGCAAAAATAATGAGCCAGCCCATAGCGATGTAAAAAATTAAAGAAAGCTTGTCAAATCGATTAATAAAAAAGCATTTAAAAATAACGCCTAATATGGCAAGTGACCAAATAATACATAATAAAGTAATACCTAGCGTGCCGCCAATCGTAATTAACAGGAAAGGTGTATATGTTCCTGCAATTAAAATATAAATAGAAGAATGGTCAAGAATAGCGAAAAAGTGTTTGTATTTTTCTGGCATGCTATGTAGCAGTGTGGACATTAAAAATAAAACGATCACAGAGACACCAAAAATAGTGAACGTTGTAATTTGGAGTGCACTACCGGTTTGTACAGCTGCTAAAATAAGAACAACTAGTGCTGGAATACTTGCGATAAATCCAATGCCATGTGTAATGGCATTCCACAATTCTTCCTTCCATGTTTTATAGTCAAAAGAATCAATCATCTCGAACACTCCTTTCGTGTATATATTTACTATACCCCAATAATTTTCATCCTGGTATTTACATTTGTCATGTTTTCGACATAAAAAGTGTCATATAAATGCCTCTATGCTAGAGGGTCTTTGTTAGACAAGGATTGAACAAAGCGCTATAGTATCCAAGGTAGCGGTTTCAAAATGGACTGAAATGAACGAAACCTAATGACAAATGTCATGTTTACATAATGATTCATTAGTCTATATAATAAATTTTAATGAAGTAAAAGGATGTGTCGAAGTGGGACGAATTCATATAGTAACGGACTCAACTTGTGATTTAACAAAAGAAGAAGTAGCACAACACGGTATACATATTGTGCCTTTAACGATTCAAATTGATGATAAAACTTATATAGATGGTATTGATTTAGAGCCACAACCTTTTTTAAGTTTAATGAAGAATGCTAAAAATTTACCGAAAAGCTCTCAGCCTGCACCGGGAAAATTTAAAGAATTATACGATGAGCTAGGTAAAGACGGAGATCAAATTATTTCCATTCATATGACAGGTAGTATGAGCGGAACAGTGGAATCAGCTCGTCAGGCAGCTCAAATGTCAGACTCTGATGTAACTGTAATCGATTCACGTTTTATTGCCATCGGTTTGGCTATTCAAATACGTGAGGCCATTAAATTGCGTGATGCAGGTGCTACTGTCGAGGAAATTGTTAAGCGTTTAGAGAAAGTGCGCGAAAATACGTATTTATATGTTATTGTCGACACACTTGAAAATTTAATTAAAGGCGGACGAATCGGGAAAGGTACTGGCTTTATCGGTTCCTTACTGAACATAAAAGTCATTGCAAACTTAGAAGGTGGCGCATACAATCCCGTATCAAAAGTACGTAGCCATAAACAAGTTGTGAACTACTTATTTAAGCAATTCCAAGCTGATACTGCTGGGAAAACTGTTAAGTCAGTAGGGATTTCTCACGCTGAGGGTCTCGCAACGATGGGTGGACCTTTAAAAGAATTAATCGAGGGAACAGGTTTTAATGAAGTAGAAATTGCCTTTACTTCTCCAATCATTTCAACACATACTGGCCCAGGTGCAATCGGTTTTATTTATTTTGCAGAATAATATAAGAGAGCTACTACATAAATAATTGTAGTGGCTTTTTATTGTTGAAAAGTGCCTGCCTATTTTATATGAAAAACCGTTGTAAACATACATTTTTACTCAATACTTAGGTATAGTCACTTTTCATAGCAGCATGAACTATTCTATAATAGAAGTAAGCAAATGATGGAAGGTGGTCAAATGAGCATTTGGCGAATGATAGTTTTGTCATGTTTGACCGTTTTAGTACTAAGTGGTTGTATAATATCAATAGATGAATCGAATCCGCAAGCAGAACCAGATGGGGAGCACGCAGGGACGGAACAAAATATGAAACAGGATGAGCAACAAACAGAAAATGAGGAAAAAACCTCAAAGAATGTATTGACGCAAATTTTTGAACATTTTTTTGAACCAACACCAGAGGATTTACGGAAAATTGATGATAAAAGCGCAAAGCAACTACAGTACCTAGCGCTCGGCGATTCTTTGACGGCCGGTGTTGGTGATGAGTATAGTAAAGACGGTTTTGTTGGAAGACTAGCAGATTCATTGGTTGCTTGGCCCTCGATTTCAGATGTTGAAGTCGATAATCGAGGAAAAAGAGGAAGACGTAGTGATCAGCTATTAAAATTAGTGGAAAAAGGGCATTATGATGAAGAGTTGCAAAAAGCACAGCTCATTTCAGTTACTATGGGTGGAAATGATGTCATGAAGATTGTTAAGCACGATCTATTTAATTTGAAACGAGATGCTTTTGATAAAGAATTGAAGGCATATAAGAAACGCTATAGTAAAATTGTTGAAGGCATACGAGCAAAAAATCCAGAAGTGCCTTTATTACTTATCGGTTTTTATAATCCATTCTCAATCGTGACAAATGAAGCGAATGAATTTGATACGATTATTACGGAGTGGAATAAAGTCATTGAAGATATAGCCAAGAAAGATACGAATGCGTGCTATATCTCAGTGGAGGACTTGTTTGATTCAAATAAAGAGCTCGTTTATCATACCGATTTCTTCCACCCAAATGCAAAAGGCTATGACAAAATGAATGAGCGAATTTTAAAAGCAATGGAGAAATGTAACATGGAACAAAAGATTAACAAGGAAATAGGCTTCGAGGAGTGACGAAATGAATAAATGGAAATTCGCATTTTTTGCCTTAGCAGGCACAGTGCTTTTTGCAATCCTCCTCGTCGTTTTTTTAGTAACTAGACCAATAGACGGAGTAAATTTAGCAGAGAGTTCAAAAGATGAAAGTGACGTAAAAGGAAATGTACTCGTTGTCCAAACAACAACGAAGGAATTAGAATCTATATCGAAGAAGTATTTAAAAGATGCTGGGTCACCATTACCGTTGGACTTTACGATTGGTGATGATATTCAATTAAAAAGTACACTTAAGGTGTTCTACACAGAAATCCCCATTTCAATGAACTTCGATCCGATTGTGGATAAGAAAGGGAATATTATTTTAAAACAGACAGGAATGAATGTTGGGCTGTTAAATATTCCACCTGATACAGCGATGAAAATTATGCGAGACACGGTGGATTTCCCTTCTTGGATTTCAATCGATCCTAGTAAGGCAGAAATTTATATTGACTTATCGCGCATTAACATTGCTTCAGGATCTCGTATTAAAGCAAAGGAATTAGACTTACCAAAGGATAAGATTTTACTGGAAATTATTGTTCCTGGTGAATAAGGAGTGAGATAAATGGCAAAGCAATTGGCAACATTTGCAGGTGGTTGTTTTTGGTGTATGGTCAAGCCTTTTGACGAGACACCTGGCATTGAATCAGTAATTTCCGGCTATACGGGTGGGCATGTAGTCAATCCAACATATGAACAAGTATGCTCTGAAACGACAGGACATGTTGAAGCGGTTCAAATTACGTTTGACGATGAGCTATATTCTTACGAGCAATTACTTTCGACATTTTGGACATTAATTGATCCAACTGACGCTGGAGGACAATTTTATGATCGTGGAGAGTCCTACACGACCGCGATTTTTTATCACAATGATGAGCAGCTTGATTTGGCTGAACGTTCTAAGGCAGAGTTACAGGCATCTGGTAAATTCGATAAGCCGATTGCCGTGAAAATTTTACCGGCAAGTTCGTTTTATCCAGCTGAAGATTATCATCAATATTATTATAAGAAAAATCCAATGCACTACGAGCGCTATGCAGTAGGGTCAGGCCGCAAAGCGTTTCAGGAGACACACTGGGGGCTGAAAAATGAATAAAGAACAACGTTTAAAAGAGTTAACGGACATGCAATATTACGTGACACAGGAAAATGGTACAGAGCCACCGTTCCGTAATGAATTTGATAAGCACTTTGAAGAGGGTATTTATGTAGATATCGTTTCGGGGAAGCCATTATTTAGCTCGCTCGATAAATTCGATTCGGGTTGTGGCTGGCCTGCGTTTGCAAAGCCTATTGAAAAGGAAGAAGTAATGGAGCATTTCGATACGTCTCATGGGATGCGTCGTGTAGAAGTTCGAAGCACAGACGCTGATTCTCATTTAGGTCATGTCTTTCCGGATGGACCAAGTGAGCTTGGAGGCTTACGCTATTGCATTAACTCCGCAGCCCTCCGCTTTGTACGAAAAGAAGATTTAGAAAAAGAAGGCTATGCAGAATATCTTTCATTATTTAAATAATCAAGAACTCCTAGCAGAATAGATCGTGCTAGGAGTTTTTTATGGTTTTTAGATTGTCTTAAAAACGACGGAAAGACTCATCGAAGTGACAGATAAGGCAATCGAAGCGACGGAAAGGTCCATCGAGACGAAGGAAGAATAATCAGCGACGGAAAGAACTGTCGAAGTGACGGAAGGAGCCATCGAAACGACGGAAGAACAATCAAGCGACGGAAAGAACCATCGAAACGACGGAAGAATTATCAGCGGCGGAAAGAGCCTTCGAAACGACGGATAGGGCAATCGAAGCGACGGAAGGAACCGTCGAAGTGACGGAAAGAACCATCGAAATGACGGAAGACCAATCAACCGGCGGATAGAACGTCATCATTGTCTAGAAATATTAAATGATGGATCTTGCAATTCTAAATCCGATATCATCAATAAAGAATTCAGGCATACTCTTACGACGACAGGTAGCTCCACAACCACGTTCTTCCTCCGCCCAACTTCCTCCTCGGATTATACGATAATTGCCAAATATCTCTTCATCGTATATGTCCCAGCACCACTCCCAAACATTTCCTATCATGTCGTACAAGCCCCAGTCATTAGGCATTTTTTCTCCAACTTTGTGTACACGTTCGTTGGAATTATTTTGATACCAAGCAATTTCGTCAAGTTCTCCATAGCGATATCCTTTTGATTTTGCTTTACATGCATATTGCCATTCGGCATCTGTCGGTAATCGAAAACCATTAGACCTATGATTGCAGACAACTATTTGACTTTGCTGATCATAATCATAAAACTTGTCATAGCCAAGAGCGTCAGACAATACATTACAAAAGTTCACAGCATCTATCCACGAAACATTAACAATTGGTTTTCGATCATTTATTGGTGTTAAAAATTTCTTTCCCATAATACTTGTATAAAGTTCTTCAGTCACAGTATATTTAGCAAGATAAAATGACTGTATCTCAACTTTCCAATTAACTTCCTTTAAATTTATCCTTTTACCTGGCATACCAAATTTATAGTTCGAACTAATCCATTTTTGCTCGTTTCGAAAATCTCGTAGGCGAATTTCTCCGTTAGGAATATACACCATTAATTCATTTAAGTAATGATTCAAATTAGTTAACATTGTCCTCTCCAAATCTTAACGTATTGTTTTAGACAATAAGATCGTCATTAAGTATCCTTCATGAATAATGAACATCTTAAAGACGATTTTTTTAAACTACAATAATAGAGATTCTTAGACACTTTAAACTTTAAATTCACTTACAAGGTTACGTAGACTATCTGCCTGTTGAGCAAGCTCTGTGGCAGAGGCGTTAATTTCCTGCATGGATGCAGATCCTTGAGTGGCAGCAGCGGCTGAAGTGACTGTGTTGGCAGCTGATTGTTCTGCATAGGCATTCACTTGGACAAAATCATTCGCTACAGCATTGCTATAGTCAAGAGTTAAAGCAATTTTCTCTACCATAGTCGCGATAATTGTCGTCGTTTCTTGAGTATGCGTTAAAATATTGTCTAAAGATTGGTTTGTTTCATTTGTTACTTCAACGCCACGAATAACGGATGATACACCCTCGTGGTTTTGAGAGATGATGGATGTTACTTCGTCTTGAATGGACGTTACAATGGTTGTTACTTCTTTTGCGGCATTTTGAGATTGCACGGCTAGCTTTCGAACTTCATCAGCGACTACCGCAAAGCCTCGTCCGTGCTCACCAGCGCGTGCTGCCTCAATCGCTGCATTTAAGGCGAGTAAATTTGTTTGCTCTGAAATGGCAGTAATCGTGCCGATAATAGATGTTATATCGGCGGATTTTCGACCAAGTGCTTCGACTATGGAAGTCGTGGAGGCCATCGTTTCTTCTATAGCTTGCATGACTAATGAAGATTGTTGAACTGAGCGACTGCCTTCATCAGCTGCTTGCTGCATAGCTAAGGAGGCACGCTGAACTGCGTTTGCTTGCTCATTTAAATGGTGTACAGCATGCTCAAGATCATTCATTTTTTGTTGTGCGCTAGTCATACTAAAAATCGTATTCTCGCTATCACTTGCAATATCAGCTGTAGCATCAGCAATATTCTGAATGGTACGGGCATTTTCATCGGCTAAAGACATTAGTTCTAAGCTACTGCTTGAAACATGGTCTGCCAGATTACTAACACGTTTAATCAAGAAAGATATTGATTCAATAAGTGTATTAGTTGAAGCGGCAATAATTGAGAACTCGTCATGATTACGAACTTTAACACGTCGTGTCAAGTCGCCACCAGCCCGTGCAATATCGAGAATGGAATGGTTAATGGCCTGTGTATTGTTTCTTAATGATTTAAATAACATATAACCAAAAATAATAATGGCAATAAATCCGAGTATTGAAATGAAGAAGAAAGAAGTAATAGATAATGTAACTTGCTTGTTAAGCTTATCTAATTTTGCTTTATTAGCATTATCCATAACTACATTAATGGACTCTATATTTTTGTCAATATAATTCTTCATCGTTTCTCCAGTACCGCCCATCATAAGCTTTCGAGCTTGTTCAAGTCCAAGTTCATCACGCATTGTCATGACTTTTGAAGAATATTCAAGATAATTTTTATAATACTGATCGATCGCCTGTATATGACCTAACTCTAACTCTCTTTCTGTAAACTGCGCTTCTAACGCTTTTATTTTTTTATCGATAGTATCAATTTTCATTTTATAAGATGTAGCAAAGTTCCCATCCCCGGTAATTAAATAGGCTTGTTCTAAATTGGTGAGCCTCGCAATTTCATAAGCAAGTTGGTTGATAGTTAATTGTTCCTGAACATTTTTCTCAGTAAAGTCTTTCATTTGTCTTTGCAGATTCTGAATATTAATATACGATATTAAACCCATTGTGCCATTTATAACAATAAGGAGAGAAAATATGATAAGGACTTTGCCTCGTATTAAATGGTAAAAACGTTGTCGTTTTTCTTCATTAGGAGGGAGATTACGCCTATCTTCTTCCGAATTTGTTACTTTCTTTTTTGAAAATCTAGTTTTAAAAAGAGACAGGCGTTTCTGTATGGAGATCCTGTATTTATGAGAGTTATTCATCGCCATCACCTTCCTATTTTTGAATAGTTGGTTTAAATTTTACCGTATTTTACTAGGTATTTCTATCTCTTTTGTCTAAAAATTTTCATTTTTCAGACAAAAAATACATACTATTTTTCTGTGACCAAAGTCCAAATAATGACGAGGAAGAGTACTGTTAGGATGAATAGGAGAAAATGCTTAATAGATATTTTTGTGACGAAGAAGTTATTTTTTGATAAACTAGCGAAAAGCAGAAGAGTAAAGAGGGGATTTCTAGTATGAAAAAGAGCTTTTATTTGTATGTACTGACGTTTAGAGGTGGGGATTGGTCAGATCCGAAGGTACGATTTGCAGAGGAAATGTTCCATGAGCATAATTTTCCAAAGCAGAGCTCTGAATTTGATGAGCTGTCTTCATACATCGAATCATACGCTACTGACAACTTAAAAACAGAAGTATTTGATGAGTTGTGGGCATTATACTTAGATCATGCATGAGCTAAGTAAAAACAATATAATTTATTTTAAGTTGCTAGACGTCTAGCGTTGCGAAAATAGGAGAAACACAGTATTATTTATAGTGAAGACTTACAGAAAAGAGGGATTGCAGTATGAGTATTCATATTAATGCAAAAAAAGGCGAAATCGCTGACACAATTTTACTTCCAGGAGATCCATTACGTGCAAAGTACATTGCTGAAACGTTTTTAGAAGATGTTACTTGCTATAACGAAGTTCGTAATATGTTTGGTTATACAGGTACGTATAAAGGTAAACGTATTTCTGTACAAGGTACTGGTATGGGTGTGCCTTCAATTTCGATTTACGCTACAGAATTGATGCAAGAATATGATGTACAAAAATTAATCCGCGTAGGTACTTGTGGTGCAATTCAAAAAGACGTAAAAGTTCGTGACGTAATTTTAGCGCAAGCAGCAACATCGGATACACGTATGAACCAAATCATTTGGGGTAGCGCTATTGACTTCGCACCGATCTCTGACTTTGATTTATTATTAAAAGCATACAATGCAGGTAAAGAAGCTGGATTAAACTTACAAGTAGGTAATATCTTCACAGCAGATATGTTCTATTCTGATGAGCACCAAAATGAAAAATTAGCTCAATATGGCGTACTTGCTGTAGAAATGGAATCAGCAGCACTTTACACGTTAGCTGCAAAACACGGCCGTAAAGCACTTTCAATCTTAACAGTAAGTGACCACATTCTAACTGGTGAAGTAACATCAGCAGAAGAACGCCAAACTACATTCAACGACATGATCGTTGTTGCACTTGAAGCGGCTATTCAAGAATAGTCTGATCAAGGATTTGAAGTTTGGATAACTTTCAAAGGGATTACACTAAAAATTAATAAAATTTTTAATCCTCAATGGGTGACTCGTTAAAGATAGCCTGTTGAGGTTTTTTGATGATAATGAGTTGAAAAGTCTTGCCAACATAAGAGGAAGTATTAAGCTTTCACGAATATTTGCGTGATCTAGTTTCTCAATGTAAGCTTGTAACTCGTTCCTAAGGCATTCAGGACATTTGAATTATTTTACGAAGTTTTTAATGTTTTAACTGAAATTTACAAGGTTTGCGGTACACTGAAAAAGTAATAAGGTTTACTTTATGAGGTATATTATATTATTGAATAGATTCTCTTTAAAGACAAGAAAAGTAGGTGAACAAAATGGGGAAATATCAATTGGATACAAAAGGTAAGGTAGCTGTGACAAAGTATCATGAAAAAAACAAACCCGCCAAATTTGATAAAAAGCAGCAACTTGAAAAAATACGTGCGGAGTATTTGAAAAAGAAACAAAAACAAACAGATAAATAATGTGAATGAAAACAGAGGAAACTTAAAATTTTATTAAAAGTAAGATATTAGCTAAAACTATGTGAATTCATATTTAATATCACACATTATAAGGATAGGAGAGCTTAATTAAATTCGCTCTATCTATCCTTTTTTTTACCACAGATCCTTAGGGCTTATACTAATTATTTATGTAATGAAAAGTAGATCAAGAAAGGATGTAAAGATACTGGCATATGATTTTGGTCATGCATTTCAAATGGCTATTTTCAACTAAAATAACAGCATACCAGAATTTATCCTTCCCACTAAGGAAGCTTACAACATAAAAAAATCCCTATATAAAATAATTATAATATTTGATAAAAGTAACTTCTTAGTTAAACTAACGGAGCGGGTGCTTTCCTGGAAGATCGTTGAGTTGCGTAGGCAGCTCTTTTTTTTTATTGAAATGACGAAGTAGTTTGGTAAAACAATAATTTGGATAAAAAGGAATTATTGGTATATATCAAGAACTTTAATATAAGCATTTTAAATTTTGTTGAGAGGTGAAGAAATGGACACATGGAGAATTGTTGGTCAAACTAAAACGGTTGGATTCCAAGTAGGAATTAGAAGGACTTTTCCAATTTCACAGGAAAAAGCCTGGGAATTAACCGCATCTGAAGATGGATTAAAGCTATGGTTAGGTGAAAGCACCAAAATAAATCTTCAACCAGGTCAGAAATTCCGTACAAAAATCGGGGAAGGTGAAATTCGAATTGTTAAACCTCTACAACAACTTCGACTTGCTTGGAAAAAAGAAGGGTGGGATAAAACGTCTACCATTCAAGTTCGGATCATACCAAAAGAAAATACAAAAACATCAGAGAAGAAATGCAGCAATACTGGGAAAGAATTTTTAAACAAATAGAAGAATCGATTAATTAAGGAGGGATAAGTTATGAACCCATTTAGTCACATTGACCTTAGAGTAAATAATTTAGAGGAAAATTTACCATTCTATGAGGGTTTTCTTACCGCATTAGGCTTTATTCAAACATTCCATAGTGATAAATGGAAGGTGTTTGCAGCCAATGGGAATCTTCCAAGTGTAGCCTATTTTGCCATCACTGAAGATCCTTTGCATAAACCGAACGGCAATCTAGTTGGATTTTGGGTAGAAAATCGTGATGAAGTTGACAGACTTGCTACACTGATTAAAGAAATTGGTGGAAAAATCACTTCTGGACCTCAACAATTTCCCATTAGCCCTACTTACTATGCAGTTTATTTTGAAGATCCTTGTGGAAATCAATATGAAATTGTTCACCGTTTGAACTAAACTTTGTTGAACTTTTTATTTTCGTACTTGTAGTCGGACTATTAACTGAAGTTGATCTTAGGAGACTTTTTTCCACATGCCTTGAAATGACAAGTTACTTCCTGATTTAACAATTCAATCTGTGCAGTCAGACTAACGAAAGGGCTCAAATCGACCTTCCTCTCTAGTCGTAGTATACAATACCCGTTCTGAGTATATTTTCATCTTTTCTGTGGTGTAGCGCAGTTTTTTGCGCTACATGGAGGGCTTAAAAGTGGTTAAGGGAGATTTATGCACAGTCACTGATTGATGGTTAGGTTTTTTGTTTTGGATAAAGAAATGTTGATCACCATATTAATCAGTTGAAATATAACCTACCTTTTCTAGTAATTTCAATGTTGTATAATTTAAGTCTGGAAGTTTTTCTAAAGGGAAATATTTTAAATCTTTACTCTCCTCATTTTGCTTAATAATACCTTTAACAGCAGTTGCTTTAAAAATTGCCGTCGCGTTATAAATTTCATCCCCATGTGGAAATTTATAATATAACTCTTTCCCTGAAGCTAATCCAACCAATTTCAGTTCTTCGGCAATTAATCCTGTTTCCTCATACAACTCCTTTTGAGCAGTTTCTTCAAAACTATCTCCTATTTCCATACCACCGCCTGGAAGCCCCCAATCATCTGTATCTGAACGTAATTGCAATAGTATCTCATTCTTTTCGTTTAAAACAATGATTGCTGAGCCTGGTGCAATAATAGGACTCGTTCCAACATATTGGCGTAAAGATTTTATATAATTCATGCTTCCTCCTACATTTAACCATATTTCTGTTCTTTAAATGAAAAATTCTAGCTGTAAAGAATCATAACATAGCAAAGTTGCTGTTGGAAGAGAAATGGTAAAAGTGTTATGCATAATAGCATGCAATGAGTAACAAGCGGAATGTCAATAAGTGAAGCTTAATCATCGTCTGGGTATTTTTGAAAGTTTAAAAAAATAGTTGTTTCCAAAACATCAAATCGTTATGGTAATATGATACAATAATGAAAAAAATGGGAGGAATCAGTTTTTTAATAGCTGCATTATTTCTAGAAAAGACCCCTTGGTTAATGTCAATCATTTTGATATTTGTTTTTGGAGGCCTTTCTTTTACAAAAACAGTGATATCCACGATTGTTTCCGCTAGTTTGAAACAAGAGGAAGCAGGTGCAGGAATGAGCTTCCTTAATTTTACAAGCTTTTTATCTGAGGGAATAGGTATTGCAGTCGTAGGAGGCTTATTAACGATACGTTTATTTGACCAAAGAATTTTACCGATAATTTATCACCCCACAAGCTATTTATATAGTAATATGTTACTCTTATTTGTAGTTATAGTCACATTTAGTTGGATGCTAACTATTTACGTATTTAATAAACGCACTGCAATATAATGTCCAAAAAATATTAAAAAACTAAAAATTTAAAAAGATGATAATTGGTTTTTAGAAAATCTCCTAAACGCTATATATGGCCAGGTGCTCATTAAAAGGTGAGTGCCTGGCCTTTTGTGTGTGTTCATCAAGTAGGTGACGGTCTATAGAAGGTGATTCAACACACGTTTGCTTTGAGAAATCAAACAAAATAGATGCAGTTTATGGAAAAACCTTTTTACAAACTTGATATGCGATGATACTATATATTAGGCGATAATTACAAGAGTAGAGAATTCTTTCCTAGAATATATTCTCTTAAGAAATATCGCTAATTAAGAACGGATTGAAGGTATATTGAATATAGTGACTAAACTAATGTATGTATTTTGTTTAATAGTATGGGGGCTTAATTTTATTGCAGTGAAAATTCAAGGGACGCCAGTAAGCTTAGAATTATCATTGACTTATCGGTTAGTTATTACTGCATTTTTATTTATCGCCCTTGTATTATTTCTTAAGCCAAAAGGGATACCTACAAGGAAAGATATACCCTTTATCATTGTGTTTGGTGTATGTAACTTTGCTTTAAGTTATTTATGCCTATATTACGCAACAATATTAAGCTCGGCAGCAATTGTAACATTAATCTTTTCATTAAAAGTGATTTTGACGCCGCTAGCTCTTCGTATTTTCTTAAAAGAGCAACTACATCCTCGTGTGTTATTTGGGGGCGTTTTGGGGGTATTTGGTGTTTGTGTTCTCATATATCCTTCTTTAAGTAGTTTTTCTAGCTTTGCTGATTTAAAAGGTATTTTGATTGCTCTTTTAGGTACAGTACTTACAGCGATTGGTGATGCAAGTTCTGCAAGAAACGCCAGAATAAAGATTGACCCTATTTATGCGAATGCTATTGGTTTCACTGTAGGAAGTATTTTAATGGCAATAATTGTATTGTCACAGGGACAAAAGATTATCATTCCTACATCAATAACATACATATCTGCTTTACTGTATTTAACATTGATAGCATCTTTCCTGGCATGGCTATTTTATTTAAAGCTTGTTGAAAGAATAGGTGCTGCCAAAAGCGGGTACATGGTAGCTTTATTTCCCGTCATTGGAGGAATAGCCTCTGTTGTAATTGGTGAATCATCGCTTTCCATATATTTGATAATCGGATGTCTATCTAGCTGTATAGGCGCAGCTATTGCTTTAGGATTTAAAATCCCCCGTAAAATTAAAAAAACGTGAATCAAGACTTTGGGGACACAATAAATTGAATAAATGAAATAAGGTTACAGTAGACCGCTCAGAAATGGGTAGTTTTTGGTCGACAGTAAAAAATAAACAAACGCAGACATTTATTTTATTTAAAATCGGAAAAAATGCGGAATTTTAATAGTTATTTTCCTTAGTATTTTTAAAACTTACATATAGGGGGAATATTTTTTGAAAAAGGCATTTATTTCGCTATTTATAGTTCTTCTATGCTGTAGTTTTTTGTTTATAGGTAAAAGTGAAGTTAACGCAACCTTTATAGGGATTATTGAAGAGATGATAAATGATCGAAAAGCTGTAGTTTACATAACTGAATCTGAAAATGATGCGCTTAGAGGAATTGTTTCTGTAAATCTTGCAAAGAATCCCGACATAAAATTTAAGGTTGGTGATAAAATAAAGGTCGGTTATGATGGAACAGTCCAAGATACAGCCCAATGTGCGTTACTACACTTACTGTAGAATTAGTTGAGTAAAACAATTAGCGTAAAAAAATTAAAGGAAGATATATAAATTTCGCTTATACATAAAGCTTTAGAGAGGCTATTATCAAAATATGATTGTTGTTTCTTTAGAGGAGTTATCTGGGAACAGGGGCTAAAATTTGACTAGCTTTTATGTTGTATAATTAATTGACCTATTAGGTGACTGAACATATTAGAGCCTAGTAGGTTTTTTATTTTTGTGAAATATTTTTACTCAAATCGTCTTAGAAGCTATTGCTATTTAATATTTCATGGATGCGCATTAAGCAGGGGTTGTTAAACACTTATGTTAAATTCGAATTCATTTTGTTGTATGCTCTCACTTTCATAAACAGAATTACAGACAGTCGTTTTAATAGTAGTAAATAACTTTTAAGGGAAGCCATTTTGACTTCCCTTAACTCTCTTTTACAGAATTTTATACATCAATCATTTTTTTATCATTTAACGTAAATATGTTTTTCAGCCATTGTCTGAAATACTGCAACTGTTCCTCGGAATGGAAATAGTGTTCTCCATTTTCCATTACTTGCAAATTACAGTTAAAACGTTTATTAAATTCAGATACGACGTCAAACTCACATAAGTTATCTTCTGAACCATAGAGAATTGAAGTTGGAATATTCCAAGCAACAATAGGATGTTCTTTCACATAACAATAGTAATCCCAATAGAGAGTTTGTCCAATAGGTGTAGAAATTTCTTTCTCTATTTTTAGTCTACTCTCACTTACATTAAACCAAGTCATCATATTATTTATGATACGTTCCATATTTACTACAGGAGAGAGAAACACACACTGCTTCAATGGCTCATGGCTATATTCTAATAGGCTAAAATATGCTCCCATGCTACAAGCAAAAATGCTTATATTATTTGATAACGATTTTGCATAGGTCATTATTGTATTAAGGTCTTGAACACAGTTTTGAACTTTGCAAAGATAAGTATCATCCTTACGGTCACCGTGTTGAGGTAAATCAAAACTAAGCACTTGATAACCTACTGCTGTTGCTTCTTCTGCAAATACAATAATCGAGTCATCTGCCTTATTTGACATGTTACCATGCACCACCACAAATAACTTATCTGATTTATCACCCCACAAAATTGCTGGAATATTTTCTATTTTAAAATTATTTTTTATCATATACAATTTATCCCCCAAGGAATATAAATAAATGGTCATTCCGAATATTACAAATGTATATACCTTAATTTAACAACCTAAACCAATACAAATAATTGCTGATTTATTTAATTGCACTACCATTAACTTAATCATCCACTTTTTTAATTTGGCGTACAGTCTTTTTAAGCTGTTTGCCTCTTTTACGAGATATTCTTGGCTTATTAGAAGGTTTTGTACCTTTGAAACTTTCTGCAAGGAAATACTTCATCAGCCTCAATAACTTCCTTAACAGAGGCTACAAATACAATCAAGTATTTTGCGTGCTCAGTACCGTTAATTTTCAACTATTTTTTTAAAAATAATTGTATTTTCTATACGAATTGAATCAACTTCACCACAATCTAAGCAAAATGTATAAATCTTGTTTGCGCCTCTAAATGAACCTTTACTTGGCTTAATAGGCATATAGTCTGTAGCTTCTGTAAATTGAGTACTCCCGCATTTTTTACATTTTTTATCTACCATGTTTAATCGCTCCTTATTACTGGATAATATTAATTTTTACTGCTATGTACATTGAAATTATAACATAGTTTAGGGGGGAATTTAGAAAGTGTGGTAAATATATCTATAAATGGATTCGAGTTGTTGCCAAAATGATTTAGAGGGTTGGAACTAAAACATTAATTTATGCTAGAGGAGTTCACTGTGAAAATGGGTATGAATTACTCGCGGTTTCGGATTGTTATTATTGTTTGCCCCTAACGATTAAAGGATCTATTCATGTGTTGACTAAAGTGAGCTCTTTTTTCTTTTATTAACTCTACATGACCGATTTATACGTAATGAAAGTTGAATGATTAGTTGGAATGGTCATTGTCTTTTGTTTGAGGTGTGAAGGGGAGGCAATTTGACTAGCATAGGCATTTGCGTAGACTGTTAATGCTTTTATAGCATAACCTATATCGAAATCGAAAGGAGGAAAAATTATGCGATACGATTACGGACATGATGGTTATGGAGGACAACATGGTGGGAGACATCCGTATTATCCGGTTACTTCTCCAGCCCATTTTTATCCAACCCACCATTATCCAACCCACCATTTCTACCCAATGCATTACTACCCAACACATACAACATATCCAACACATCATCGACATCCGCACCACCACCACCATCACCAGCATACGAACCCACGTTATTACTAATTAAAAAAACAAACGGCACTCTCTTTATAAAGCATTGGTATTATTTTAGCTAAGAACAAATAATGTGCACTACCTTTTAAAAAGTGACTTACAATATAAAATTGATCCTTATCTTGAATTTAGGATGAATTTTGATTCCTTATAAATAAGTATCAAAGCGAAGTGTTGGTATTATTTATGAATAGTATGAAGCTAGTGCCTACAATAATTATGGAAAATATATAAGATGTAAAGAATGATTAATTGTTGGTACTAGCTAGATAAGATTTCATTTGATGTTTTCATTACTAAAAAAGGTCACTCTGTGGAAGTGACCTTGAATGAACTGGTATAAGAAAAAATTTCCACCCAGTATGTTGTTTTTAAATAGCTCCAAAGAATTTTTCTTATAAAGGTTAATATATGAAAGTAGCGCCGACAATAATTAACAGAATGAACAGAACAACAATTAGAACAAATGTTGAACCGTTATTGCCACCTCCATAGCTATAACCTCCGTAGCAACAATTGTTAAAATTGCCATAGTTTCCGAAGCATCCCATGATGCATTCCTCCTTTCTACTCCTATAATATGTATCGTTTTAGAAAGTGGGAAAGGTATTTATCCTACAAAAATGCACTTTAGAATTGGATATTTTAGGAAAATGTTCAATAAACTTGAGAAATAAAAAAGGGCCACCAAGTGACCCTTAGTAACAATTCAAGGCGGTGAAGCTAAAAAATTAGCTTACTATATTATTATGATGAGATAACTACTTTTGCAGAGTGGAATGCCTTAGTATAAGAAATAAAAAGGAATGTAAATGATCCACCTGCAATTATGATTTAACTATTGAACCAAGATAGCTTAAGTGCTGTCTTGGTTATTTTGCGTTACGAAAGTGAAAGTTTTGCCTAACAAACTTAAAAAGTGATTCTAAACTAAAAGTATAAAAAATTTCCTTTAGTGCATTATAAAAAAGTATATCGAGTGACACGCAATCAGAATTTAATAAAGTATTTAAAGAGGTGAAAAGTTTAAAGAAATGGACATTATCTTAGCATTATTACCAGCTCTCTTTTGGGGAAGTATTGTATTATTTAACGTCAAGCTTGGTGGCGGACCCTATAGTCAAGTACTTGGAACAACATTTGGTGCACTTATTTTCTCTATAGGTATTTACTTTTTTGTAAAGCCTGAGTTATCTCCTATAGTGTTTGGTGTCGGGATTGTATCCGGTCTCTTTTGGGCATTAGGGCAAGTAAACCAATTGAAAAGTATTGATTTAATAGGTGTTTCCAAAACAATGCCTATTTCAACAGGTTTACAATTAGTATCAACAACTTTATTTGGTGTCATTGTGTTCCATGAATGGTCGACAACAATGTCGGTTATATTAGGAATTCTTGCCCTTATCAGTATATTAATTGGTATCGTTCTTACATCTCTTCCAAATCCAGAAGAGAAAAAAGAAGAACATGGAAGCAATTTGAAAAAAGGAATTTTAATTTTACTCGTTTCCACTTTTGGATATTTAGTATATGTGGTAGTAGTACGCTTATTTAATGTAAGTGGATGGTCTGCTTTATTGCCTCAAGCAATTGGGATGGTAATAGGTGGAGTTTTATTAACATTTAAGCATAAACCATTTAACAAATATGCGTTTCGTAATATTATTCCGGGTTTGATATGGGCTGCGGGAAATATGTTTTTATTTATATCTCAGCCACGTGTGGGGGTCGCAACAAGCTTTTCTCTTTCCCAAATGGGGATTGTCATTGCTACTCTAGGCGGAATTTTTATATTAGGTGAGAAAAAAACAAAGCGACAACTTATCGCCATTTTCATCGGTATCGCTTTTATAGTCGCTGCTGGAATTATGTTAGGGATTGCAAAAAGATAAAAGGGAGGGCCTTATATGTATCCAGATTTAGAAGGAAAAGTTGTTGTCATTACAGGTGCTGCAACGGGACTAGGTAAAGCAATGGGCATTCGCTTCGCTGCAGAAAAAGCGAAAGTAGTTATTAATTATCGATCAAATGAGGCGGATATAAATGCTGTAGTGGAAGAGGTTAAAAAAGCCGGTGGGGAGGCCATTGCTGTACAAGGTGATGTTACAGTTGAAGCGGATGTCATCAATCTCGTTCAAACAGCTATAAAAGAGTTTGGGACTATCGATGTAATGATCAATAATGCGGGTATAGAAAATCCAGTAGCTTCTCATGAAATGCCGTTAAGTGATTGGAATAAAGTCATCAATACAAATTTAACGGGTGCCTTTTTAGGAAGTCGAGAAGCGATTAAATACTTCGTAGAGAACGATATTAAAGGTACTGTTATCAATATGTCCAGCGTTCATGAGAAAATTCCTTGGCCTTTATTTGTGCATTATGCCGCTAGTAAAGGAGGCATAAAATTAATGACTGAAACTTTAGCGTTAGAATATGCTCCAAAAGGAATTCGTGTCAATAACATTGGACCTGGAGCGATCAATACGCCTATAAATGCAGAAAAATTTGCAGATCCAGCAAAACGTGCAGATGTGGAAAGTATGATTCCGATGGGGTATATCGGAAAGCCAGAAGAAATTGCCGCTGTCGCAGTATGGCTTGCTTCATCTCAAGCTAGTTATGTAACCGGCATTACTCTTTTTGCAGATGGTGGAATGACTTTATATCCGGAATTCCAAGCTGGTAGAGGATAAGAAAATCGTACTAAAAAAGGTTTCAAGGGCTTCTACTTCTTGATGCCTTTTTTATTTGTCAAGAAGCAACTTAGTTGAGGTTTGAAATTAAAGTATATGGGTAATACTTCGGCTGTTTCTATCCCATTAGCTTTACAGTTAGGTATAAACGAAGGAAAATTACATAATGGGGAGACTTTATTAATCTATGGGTTTGGTGGTGGCCTAACACATGCTGGACTTATCATTAAGTGATGTCCAGAAAATGTTTAATCCTTGTTAATTTAATGCACAAATTTTTTATGATAAACAAAAGACCGGTATTCATTTTATGAAAATGAATAATCGTTTTTTTTCTCATCGTCTAAGGTTAAATAGGAGATTTTTTACAAAAGGAAAAGGATTGGATGTATTATAGGATTAAGAAGGGATAATTTATGTGGTGGGAGTGAAGACGTTTGAATAATTCTTGGAATAAATTTATCTATAAGATTGGTTCTCCAATTTACGATAAGTTCTTTAATTCAGGGGGATTTTTAAATGCTCGAAAACAAATATTTCCATCCATACCATTCAATGATCAACAAAAGATCCTGTTTGTTGGTGTAGGAACAGGAGCAGATTTAGAGCTGATAAATCACGCTAACCTAAATATAACGGCTATTGATTATTCACCTGATATGCTCGGAAAAGCAAAAAAGAAGTTCGAAAATTCTACAATAACATTCTTAGAAATGGATGCTCAAAATATTGAATTTGAAAATGAAACGTTTGACTATGTCATAGCTAGTTTAATCCTTTCGGTAGTACCTGATGCAACTAAATGTTTTCAAGAGATGACAAGGGTATTAAAGCAAGAAGGGGAAATAATAGTTTTCGATAAATTTGTCCCTAAAAACAAAAAACTGTCCATACCCAAAATGTTGCTAAGACCCATTATTAGCATATTAGGAACTGATATTGGCCGAAGCTTTGAAGAAATATCACCTGAAAATATAGTAGTAAAAGAAGATACATCTTTAATGCTAAATGGAATGTATAGGAAAATAATAATTGGAAAGATAAATTAAGTGTACGAAACAGCCTTATATTATGTAACAAGTTGCAACATGTGCAAACCATTAAATGATTGGTTATGCTCAATTTCTGTTGTTAATTCGACTTTTTCCCCTATATATAATCATATGCTTGTTCTATATTGGTAGTATTAAATGAAAATAGGGGTCTTAAATATATTTTCTTCTAAAAAAATCTATCTAACACAATTCCAGTTCCATTAATTGGTGCTATATATAAATGACCAAATAATATCTCACCATCTGCTAATAATCCTAATATATCTACGTGATTTTTCAATATTACAAACAGAAATAAAAATTGTTGCGACTTTGATTTTAAATTAGGTTCATAATTTCTAACTAAAAATGGTAATATTAAGGATCAATTTACTGAAAAATGGTTTATCACCAAAAGTTATGGATGACTTTAGTTAAAACGTCTACTATGTAAATAGTTGATTGGAGTGGAGACTAGGCGACTCCTTGGGGATCAGCGTCACAGATGAGACCCTGCAGCGAAGCGAAGCGGCTCATCGGACGCCCCCCAGGAAAGCGCCCAGCCGGAACGGAAATCAACCACACGTTTTGGTGACGATCCTTAAAAATTCCATATTCTTTAATACCATGATTTCTTAATATAAATTAAAATGAGGGGGCTTAAATGATGACAATCAAGGTTTTGATTGCAACAGATGAAGATTATTTACCTGTGAATGAGTTAGTAAAAGAAGGGCATGAAGAGCATGTGATGGAGGAACCAACGATTTTTAAAAGTGTGGAGTCAGTAATGCCTGAAACTTATTATAAAGAACTAATTGGCAACGAAGTGAGTGATATTCTAATTGCGAAGGAAGATGAAATTGTAGTAGGTTTCGTAGTCATAAGTGTTGAAACTTCTCCATCTTTCGAGTCGCTTGTTCCCCGAAAATATGCGTACATACACGATTTTGGTGTGAAAGCTGAACTACAGCGAAAAGGAATTGGAAAAATATTATTTACTGCATGTATAACTTGGGCTAAAGAAAGAGAGGTTAATTCAATTGAGTTAAACGTTTGGGAATTCAATACGAAAGCTATTGATTTTTATAAACATTTTGAAATGAATAGCGTGAGTAGAAAAATGAAATTAAACATTTGACGAAAAAATACCTTGTATAAGATGGTGACTAAAATTGTTCGAAATTAAATATGAGATTTTTGAGGATGATGTTGACGAATTAAGGAAATTAGATATTTTTACTTTCGACAAAGAATACAATCAAATTTATGGTGTTTTTACCCTAAACGTAGGTGGACACAATTTTATTCCATACCCACCGGATAATATCCCTTTATCAGCCAAAAGAATTTATTCTGAACTTATTCTTACTCACTTTAAACGATTAAATGATGTTGTTACATTACTAGATCATCACAATTATATCGCTTTAAAATATATAGAAAATAATTCGTCTTGGTTGGAGCTTAAAATAAAAAATGATCTAATAAAAGTAACAAAACGGGATTGTGAAATAGGATCTTCACTGAATAGCCTAATATGTCTAGAGGATAAATTTTTAAGGGGCGCTATGTATGGTTCCTTTCACGATATTCCGATTAAAAAAGAAGAGCTTACGAATGAAATTAACAATAAAACTAAAATGTTTATTGAAGAAATTAAGAGTATTAATCCAAATATATTAAAATCAATATTTTTTAAAAGTTTATTAGAAAGACAAGGTTGTACATCCGTGTTTTTGAAAACATGAAAAAAGGACTTCCGTGTATACGTAAGCCCTAGAATGGAACCAAACGTAGTTTCTATAGTTCGGTTGCCCATTCTTTGAATTGATTTTATGAAGATTTTGTAAAAATCCAACACACTTTATTTTTTGAGTATTTGTGATAATAGGCAAGACTACGCACTAGTCCATACTAAAGTTCTTAATAAATAAAATAAGCCAAGACCGGCAATAATCAATAGCACGAATAAAACAATAGCAAAGGCAAAGTTTGCACCGGGTGAATTGACTCCATAAGATGGATAACTCAAAACAATCCCCTCCTTATAAAAATTTATAGCAGGATTATTTAAAGAAAAGTAATATATTTTATAAAAAACTTTATCAATACGGAACAGCCTTTATAATACATTTACTTTTTAACGTTAATATACAGCTAAGGGCACTGGAAGAAGGGATTAATGACGACTTTCTACTGTTATTTCAAAATGTGGTTAACATATACCAGCATCCATTTCTACTGTTGTCTTTTCGATCATTTTGAAAGTAATACCTATACACTGGAATGTGGGATTACCCACTTCGTCTAGGCCCATAAAGCAAGCGCCATAATTAAGGGCTAATAAGGCGCAATTGTATTAATGGTGATAGAGAATACGGTGCTATCAAAGGACATTGTGTGCGATTACTATTACAGCAACAAATAAATGATACTTCCTTTTTTCTTTATACTATGTTGTACAGAGGAATGAACGCAGGGCCAATCACCTTATGTATGGTGGGATTAATCCTGAAGTAATGATAAATAAGTTAATTCAGCGCTACGAGTTGAGCATAACATTTTAAGAAGTTGATTAGATGGAGAGACCATTTCACTATCAATCAATTAAGAGTTACTTTGTATTTTCATTTCCATTAGTGTTAGAATCGCAACGGCCAAGTTTTTATTTTTGCAAAATTTATTGAATGAACATAGTAATTTTAATTATTAAAAAATAGTTTTGCAACTCTCGTTTTATTAGATAGAATTAAATAATACCTTATTTGAAAGTGAGAGAAGATGATGTTTCCTGTTTTAAATACAAAACGATTAGTGTTAAGAGAACTTACTGAACATGACGCCCAAGATGTTTTAAATTGCTTTTCTAATGCCGATGTATTACGCCATTATGGGCAAAATCCATTAACAAGTTTAGAGCAGGTTAAACAAATCATTAACAATTTTTCACAGATTTATGATGAAAAACGTGGTATAAAATGGGGAATTGCATTAAAAGACCAAGAAGGAATTATTGGTACTATTGGTTTTCAAGAATGGTCTACTGAGCATAAAAGAGCTGATATCAGCTATGCACTTTTTCCTGAAAGCTGGGGAAAAGGGTATGCAAAGGAAGCTGTAAATAGAGTGCTATCATTCGGCTTTCAAGAAATGGATTTAATGCGTATTGGAGCTATTGTATTTACTGAAAATGAAGCTTCCAATAAACTATTAACCAAATTAGGCTTTGAAAAAGAAGGGATATTAAAAAATTATATGCACCAAAACGGTGTTCCGTATGATACTAATATCTTTTCTTTACTAAAGGTTGAAAATCATAAAATGGCAGGACCAAGATAGATTAATGACTGTCTTGGTTTTTATCATAAAAACGATGTAATAACGGAGATTCTCGCGAAAAATTCGACCCCCTTAATATTCCTAAAAGTTGATATAATAGGAATGTTTAATTATTTAAATAAAGGAGGGAAAGTTTTTTTAATGAATAAACGATGTTGAAAATTGTGTAGATTCAGCAGATTACTTAAAAGCATTCGTGGTAATAATATATTATTTATGTTATTGCTTTTGTCCTTAGATGTTATATTTAGAAAGAAAAAGAGTCACCGGAGGACAGTGACTCTGAGTATTTTTAGAAGGTTAGGGATAAATTATTATTTCTCTAGGAAAAGTATGAGCAATTAAGATTTTGGTAGTGTCGTTTTTTAGTAACTAATGAAAGTTGCGCCAACGATAATTAAAAGAATAAATAATACTACAATTAGGGCAAAAGCGGACCCTGTGCCGTAACCATTACCTGAATAGCTCATAATAACTTACCTCCTTTCTACAATATATAATACTCAAAGCAGTAAAATGGAGAGAAGGTAATCATCTAACTTAAAGAAATAAATTTGCAATTAAGATAAAAAGACCTTTGTTAAAAAAGTGACAAACTTTCGATAGAGGTTAGTTTTGATAGAGGAGGAAAAGATTAATGGAAAATGAAAAATTACCAAAGGTTGGCGTGGGAGCAGTTATCCAGAATGAGGAAAATAAAATTTTACTTGTTTTACGAAAAAAAGCACCTGAAGCCGGCTGTTGGAGTTTACCTGGTGGCAAGGTTGACTATATGGAAACAATAGAAAACGCGATTATACGAGAAATTAAGGAAGAGCTTGGAGTGGACATCGAAATAACAGGATTAGTTTGTGTGACCAATCATATTATCCAAACTGAAGATATTCATTATGTAGCACCTACTTTCGCTGCTCGTATTACGAATGGGGAAGTACGGAATAGAGAACCGCATGCTTTAGAAAAAGTACATTGGTTCGCAATAGACGAATTACCTGAAAATATTACAATAACAACAGATTATACTGTTAAACAGTTAAAGCTATCATAATTTTAGAAGGAAATTTATTTGATATGGATGGTACTCCGTATGATAGTGAGAGCTGCTACATTTTAGCATGCTGTGCCAGCCTAAAATCATGTAACTACTTTCAGTGATACCTAAACAGCCGATATCAATAAGCCTTCATTCTGTTGTATAAAAGGTCAATACGAAGACATTGTGAAATTTTGGGTTTTAATTTAAGAAATGATTTAAAAGTAATGGTAACTCTGATACGATAATATATCGTAGGAGGTGTGGTTTTGCCTAAGGAGCTTGTGTTATAACAGAAAAACATAAACTACCTTTTGACAATTATTCCTAATGAAAAAGAGAAAAATTGTTCTCATCATTTGCTTGTTTATCATTTTTCTAACAGGCTCACGAATTTTATGGCTGAACTTATTTAATAATAAAGATCAACCACATGCTGTTAAAGGGCAAATGGATTTAAGAAATTGGAATTTTAATGATGGTCATGCTCTTACACTTGATGGGGAGTGGGAATTTTATCCTTATTATTGGTTAATTAGTGAAGAAAAGCATATCGAATCTACGAAGAATCATGCAAAATACATACAGGTTCCTAAAGGTTGGAGCTCTTCTTTACAAGAGGGAGAGGGGAGCCCTTATGGTTACGGTACTTATCGTTTAAAATTACTCGTCAATCCAGATGACAATTTTACTTATAGTATTCGAGTTCCGAGTGTGCGAAGTTCTTCAGTTTTATATGTAAATGGTCGGCCGTTAGCAAAATCGGGTGAAATAGGGGAGGATGCAGAAAAGACGATTGCCAGAAATGTTCCATATACTGCTTCCTTTGAAGCAAACGGTCACAAAGAAATCGAAATTATTGTTCAAGCTTCAAACTATAAGGACCCTCGTGACGGTGGAATTGTTCGCTCCATTAAATTAGGGAAAGAAGATATATTAGCTCGGGAAACTCAACTGTCGATCAATATGCAACAACTAGTAGCAGTAGTTTTTTTACTACATGCTATCTATTCCATTATTTTATTTTTTGTAGGAATTATGGAAGAAAGAAGATTGCTTTACTTTTCTCTGTTATCGATTAATAGTATGGTTTATTTCTTATTAGGAAGCGATGATAAATTATTATCTTATTGGTTACCGATTAGTTACGATAGGGCCTTTAAATTAGTTCATCTTTCTATGATTGGCATTGGTTTTTCACTGCTTCAATGCATAAAACATTGGTTACCTCGGCATGTGAGAAAATATATTCGCTTGTTTAGTATTTTCTGTGCTATCGCATCATTATTGACCATCGTACTACCTACTCGCTATGTAGTATTCAATCAAGGCATTTTTATTATGATTTTAGGAATCCCGATCGTTATAACGATACTAACAGTAATGCGAGAATCAATTAAAGAGATTAAAAGTAATATTTTTTTACTTTTTGCCATTTTAGCATTTGGTAATAATCTTATATGGGATGGCTTACTTCTTATTTTTGGCATTAAAATAATTATGTATCCATTTGATATTGTTATTACAGTGGCTTGTTTGGCTATTTTATGGTTTAAAGGATATGCTAAAGTCCATTCCGAAACGAAAGAACTTGCTATTAAGCTCCAAAAGACAGATAAATTAAAGGATGAATTCCTTGCCAATACGTCTCATGAATTACGCAATCCACTTCATGGGACCCTTACATGTCAAAAGCTGTTTTGGAAAGAGAAGATCGTGTGCTCAGTGACAAAAGTGTCAAGGATTTAGAAACAGTGCTATCTGTCGGAAGGCGTATGTCACTAATGTTAAATGATTTACTAGATGTAATGAGTTTAAAAGAAAATAATCCCAAACTAAACCTTAAAACATTTTCGATTCAGCCAATTGTATCGGGTGTATTAGATATGCTCTATGTTATGAGGGCAGGTAAGCAGATTCAGTTTATTCATCAAATCCCTGAAAATTTTCCGAAAAAAGTTGCTGATGAAAATAGAGTTATTCAAATTGTTTTCAATCTTCTTCATAATGCGGTGAAATACACGAACGAGGGTGAAGTGACAATAGTAGGCCATGTGAAAAACGGTATGGCTGAAATTGTGATTTCGGATACTGGTATTGGTATTGATGAGGACACCATTCAACGAATATTTAAACCATATGAGCAGGGTACCCTTAGTAAGGCAATGATTGAAGGCGGATTTGGGCTAGGTCTTAGTATTAGTAAACGATTAGTTGAACTACATGGGGGAACATTACAGGTACATTCAGTTGTAGGGGAAGGGTCTGAATTTACTTTTACATTACCAATATCAGACTTACCTGAAGAGGAAAATGCTACAGAACATGAGGCTCTACTATCAAATGTGAAGGGAGAATCAACAGGAACGGCTTCTGCAATTCTATTCGATGATCGAATTGAAAACCATTCAATCATTGAAGCAAATCGACCTAGCGTTTTGGTCGTCGATGATGATCCAGTGAACTTAAGAGTTATCGAAACAATACTTTCAATAGAAAAATACGACCTAGTAACGGTTACAAGTGGTAGTAAAGCTCTTGAAATATTAATGTCTCGAGAGTGGGATTTAGTCATTTCAGACGTGATGATGCCAAATATGTCAGGGTACGAATTAGTACGTGCGATTCGTCAGCAATTTTCAATAACAGAACTTCCGGTGTTACTCCTTACGGCAAGAAGTCGGTCTCAAGACATTGAAAATGGATTTTTATCTGGTGCTAATGATTACGTCACGAAGCCTGTGGACGCTTTAGAGCTAAGATCAAGAGTAAAAGCACTAACCGATGTTAGACAATCTGCACAAGAAAGGCTTCGAATGGAGGCAGCAAGGTTTCCCTTACTCCAGAACAGTTACTGATATCCAAGGTTCTGAAATATAAAAATGAACATTTAACATAAACAATTAAAATAATTAGAAGTATCCATCTTATATGAGGTGGATTTTTTTTATTTCCAGCATTCTTTGGTTACTTAACTTATGGGTACGTTACTTTGCTTGATGTTAGGGTTCAACGCTTTTCAAGGCCTTTTTCAACTAGATTTAAAATAATATTTAATAACGCAGAGGAATTGTGGAATATTTGTAGAAATTTATATTAAGTGGAAAATGATGGGAGGGTAGATTTTTTTATGAAACGCAGATTCCCACTTAATTATGCAGAAATTTGAATTAGTAATAAAAAGTAGAAGGAGGATTTTTATGAAGCGTAGCATTTTCACTATTTTTTTAGTTGGGATTTTATTTTTATCAACATTTTTACAACCTTTACAAACTCAAGCTGAAGAAATATCATCAATTCCTGAAAGTATAAGTAATGGATATGTTGAAAGTTTCGTAGATGAGTTAGGAAATACAACTGAATTAGAATACCTTATCAATGATAGTGAATTTCGAGTTAATACTTATTTAAATGGGAAATTAATTGATTATTCGAGCAGATTGATGGGGGATGATGGAGAATACTCTGATGAAATTATTTACAATCAGATATTTGATGTTGAACAATCTAGGTCAGAAGAAATAATATTTACTGAAAGTAATGTAAAAGAAACCTATAATGTTAATGATTTTATCAAAGAAGAGTCATCAATAGCTGAGGGGACTACCCTTCCTAGACCTTATTCATTTATTTCGTCTAAATGTATGGAGGTACTAAAACAATGTGGTTCTTTATATGGGAAAAGCAAAAAAGATATAATTGATAAATTTGTATTTGACTTTAAAAAGGATGTGGCCCTTTCTGTAGTCGCTACTACAATTACTATAATATGGGGGCACCCTATCGTTGCAGTAGGTGTATTATTATTCTCACTGGGTATTAGTTTCCGCAATGCAGTACTAGAAGATTCTTTAAATGGGTATTATAAATCTACACGTACACAATATTCTTATTATATTCTGGCTAAAAAAGAAAATAAACCTGAAAAAGAAACTTATAGACACGATCAAGAGGAATATGATGTCCATTATTATAATTCAGCGAATGGAAAAGAACATACAAGAAATTCGCATAGTCCAAATTGGTTTTCAGAAGATGCGTTACTAAATATAGGCATAATTGCTTATTAAAGAAGTCAAAATAAAACACAAGGTATTAGAATAAGTAGCGCTCAACTTGAGTAGCTACTTTTTCTAATATATACAAATCGACATCTATTTTTTTATTTGGGTGTTTTCTATAAAATTTTATGTACATCAAGTTGTTCTTCTATTCTTAAATCCATTAGTTTTTTAAAAATTAAGGAAAATAAATTATTGATTAAATTCCACATGATAAGATTTATTACATTAGTAGTCTCCAAAACGATTAACCATAACGTGTTTTTTAAACGAAGAGATTTCAGTGATGGGATGTATTTGGAAAGTACACGATAAAGAACAGATAACCTTAATTAGTTATCTGTCCTCTTTAATTACTTTGTAAACGGATCTTCCGATTCATATAAAAAACTTTTCTCAAGATTTTCTTTTGTCTCAGCATTGACGGTTTTTTCTTTTGCTTCCGCTTGTTCACTAGCCGGAGCTTCATCATGAGAAGAACAAGCAGTTAACAGGAATGCTGAAATTGCTCCGATAAATAGGAATTTTTTCATTGAGATAACCTCCGTTATTGTTTAGTTACAGTTTAGATTGTGCAATTACACTTAGAATATAACGGAAATGACAAGGATAAATTTTGTAACAAAAAATGATAAATAATTGTTACACAATAAAAGGGAAAATAAGTGAAAAGAATTTTTCGGTACAATTTGTAGATTGGTATTAGTAGTCATAAAGAATCCAACGACATAATTCAACATGAAAATAGTTCGAAACTTGTTGAATAAGTTCTAACAAAAGAAAATGAATGACAAGAAAGCGAGTATTTCACATCTAAAATAGCTTCAATGGTAAACGGCATTATTATGAAAAAATAACAGGAAAATTTGGCTGGCATTTTTGGGGAGAGAGCGTTAAAACAGGAGACTTCCTTCGCATCAAGGGAACTCACAAAATGACAGGTAATAAGTGAAATTAGTTTCAAATGCTACTTTTCCATATAAAACACATATTTTAACCACGAAAAATTACCTATATGGTAATATAAGTTGAAAGGAATGTTTTGAGGCTCTTTTAAATTTTCTGATACTGGTAGGAGGGTTTAAATGAAAGCTATAAAGATAGGTATAATTACTTTTTTTATTGTCGCATTTCTGTTGATTATCATGTTACTTAATGCTGGTCCACCTAAGCCAATTGTATTGTCAGAAGGTAAAAAGATAACAGTATTACAAGGTACTTATTGTTGGAGTAAATTTACAGGTTCAGAATGTGTTGATAAAATTTCTCCATCATCAATTATTGATAATAATAAAATTGTTCCATTTTCTGTATCCCCTCAAAGTGAAATAAAAATCAATTTTAAGAAACAACCCATTGATGAAATAGAGGTAGAAATGGAACATTTGGGTGAAAGTAAAAAAATAAAAGTTGAGGGAAATGTTTTTTCTGCACCCATTGAAAAAGGCAAGTATATATATATTATCTCTGGAAGATGGAAAAAATGAAGTTCTTCTTACATTTTTACCATAGAAGTTAATTGATAAATTGTAAACCTTTATTCGTAATTAAAGGTTAAATTAAATTGCGCGACTTCCATAAAGTGTAAATTGAAGGACCAGAACTTATTAAATAGGTTTTAAAGCTGATGTTTTAAGAGGATTTTGAATATGATGCTAGATACTAGAAATTATGTAGACTAATAAATTGACAAAAAAACTCATTTATGCTATAATTTACAATTATTAATTTAAAGTGTAAAATAGGATTCTCCTGGCCAGGAGAGTCCTATTTTTTTGACTTAATTGAGTTACTGAACTAGAGAATCCAATTAAAAAACACGAATTAAAACACTTGCTTTTTCTAGGAGATGATTGTTTTATGGAAGAATTACCTTGTAAAGGTTGTAGAGGGATATGTTGTGGGCCTGTTCCAATTACAGAACAAGAGTTAAAGAAAATAAAAAAGAAAATTAAGGTGATGCCTAAAAAATTGCGCCAAGATTTAAAAAATCAACAACGTTTTTATGGAACCTGCATATTTTATGACGAAATAAATGACCGATGTGGCATTCATTCGGTACGTCCGTCTATTTGCAGAGCTTTTGGTTATTATAATAATCTTGTATGTTTTCGTAAACCAAAAGTGGCCATTGAAAAAAACTATAGTGCTACCGAACTTCCAATTGGTATTTTAAGTATTGATTTTACTTGGAAAGATTTTATTTAACTTCTCCAGCAGAATTTCCCTCCATTATATGTGGTGAGATGATTGCTGATTTAGATAACTTTTCTTGACCAAACGTATGTACCTGTCGCTATGCTTTCGCACTTTGTTTAACGCAGGCTCTAATATCATACATATCTTTAAAGCTCTATTAGCATAGTTCAATAAATCCATGTTTGTCATACAAGTTAATAGCGCCAATAGTTTCTGGTAAAACCTTAACTCCAAGAAATCTAATTTAAAAATCCTACAATGTTGTTATGTAATTCAGCAACCTAATTTTTCTCCCATTAAGAAACTCTTCATCCTGTTTAGCAGGAGCTATGTATTGAGGTTGGAGTTTTGACATTTCTAAAAACAGTTCTTCATATAATATTTCTATTTGTGGGATTTCATCTATTGAAGCAATTTTAATATTAAATTGAAATTTATCCTATTTTATTCTACTGTATTCTGTGATTTTTACAAATAATCTGTAAAATGAACAAAAAACTCGTTCAGTTAACACAGTATAAACCGCATAGGATTTCCAATACTAAAGCTGTTTTAAAAATTCAGTATGGAGAAAGGAGGTTTTCGTCAGTGAGATTTTTAGCATGGGGCATTATAGGCGGCGCGGCGATTTTTGGTGTAATGAAACGCTTTGGACTAATGAATAATGAACAACCAATGACACAGTCTGCTCAACAAGGCACGACACCAGTACAATTGGTTGCAAACAGTAATCCACTAACCGCAAATACACCTAAACAATAAATAGAATAGGCTACATCAAGCTTATAGACTTTGGTTTGCTAAGGGTCTATAAGCTTGTACATAGTGCCGCTGCCGCTACGTTAGTACTACGCTTTCCGCAAATAACATCTCATGCCTAAGCACAAGCGATTCCAAACGTAATTATGCCGAGGACGAGTTTGCATAAGAAATTTATTAATTCAATTGTGATAAAATTATAATGATTTGGAGCCCAGATAATTTGCGAAAAGTAGAAGTAAGCTTGTACAGCGAGAAATGGATACTGAACAGGACTCATGTATACAAGTGATCAAAAATTCGAATGTGGTTATAAAGAATGTAATCAGTTATTCAAGTTGTAAATCTTCTAATTGTTTATAGTTATACCAATTTTCACTAAGATTATGTAAAGAACTATGAAAAGGGTGATTAAAGTTGTTTCAAATAAAAAGGATATATAAAGAACACTATCCTAACGGGAAAAAAATTATCTATCAATACGTCTCCAACAACTATTATGATGTTGTCTATAAAGAACGAGAAAATGGCTGGGTAATTGATTTTACGTTAAAACATTTCGAAACCCCGTTTCACAAGTATTTGGAAGGAGAAATTTTTGAAGATCATATAGAAGATATTGAATGCTATATTGCTGAATTAAATAAAGAAGAAGTTGGAATTGTTAGCATCAGCCAAGAGAAGTGGCATAATGTGTTAAGAATTAATGATATTCATATTGATCAATCTCATCTACATAAAGGAATTGGAAGTAAATTCATGGCTTTGGTGAAAAAGCGAGCAACAGAAATAGGGGTAAGGGCGATCGTTTTAGAAACCCAAACTTCTAATTATCCTGCAATTCAATTTTACAAAAAGCATGGATTTCAACTAATTGGATGTGATTTATTAAGTTACTCCAATAATGATATTGAAAAAAAAGAAGTAAGAGTTGAAATGGGACTTGTTCTTGAAATATAAAAGGAGAGCACGTATTTATCGTGTTCTCCCTAAGAAACTATATATTATCTACTTTGAGTTTGAAGTGCTAATTTAACGCCTAGACCTATATAAACGAAACCAACTGCCTTTTCAATCCAACGTGAGCCATTGTTTGATGTCTTCGTAAAAATTTTTTCACCAATAAAGCTTGTAATAATAGCTAACAAAATAGTATATAAAGCACTCATGACAACAAAAGTAATGCCTAAAATCAATAATTGAACAGTGATCGATTGACCATTATGCTGAACAAACTGTGGTAAAAACGCTAAGAAAAATAATGCAGTTTTTGGATTTAAAATCTCCGCTAAAAAACCTTGTCGGAACGAAGAACTTGCCGAACTTTGTTCAACAGTTGGTTTTTCTATTTTTTGTGGTTTTGTTAAGAGCATTTGAATACCTAAATAAACTAGGTAAGCAACACCAATATATTTCACTATCTCAAATGCAGTGGCAGAGTTCATTAAAATTGCTGATAACCCTAATACAGCTGCTAACGTATGAACTAAATCACCTAATCCAATGCCTAGTGCTGTGAAAATACCGTTCTTTTTACCACCTTTCAACGTTTGCGTAATGGTAATGATAACAGCTGGACCAGGAATTAAAAATAAAAGAAGAACTATTGCAATAAAAGATAACATATTTATCCATCCTATTCTAATAAACTAAACATTCAATTAAGAGAATAATATAATTAACTTATTGAATGCAAAAAATATTATATGCTATCTTCTATATACCTGTCGATAATGAAATGTTGAAAAGAAGTGAAAACAACAATTTATAAAAATCAGAAAATGATTTAATTATATTTGTATAATGTTGGGAGATAGTGTTTCTGTTGATGCACTAGGAGCAGCCTCGGATTATTTGAGATATGAAAAGCAAGATTATTAATACAAAATATATTAGTCACATCCATGGGATTGTGGCTTTTATTTCGTATTTAAACTTAAAGTAGTACCAAGTACTAATAATTAATGATAGAATTAGGTGACAATATTATTGGAGGTTTTTTATGCTAGATATTCAACAAATACAAGAAGTTATTAGACATCGTTATCCGTTTTTGTTAGTGGATAGAGTATTGGAATTAGAAGAGGGGAAGAGAGCGGTAGCCATTAAAAATGTAACGATCAATGAAGAATTTTTTAATGGACATTTCCCGAATTATCCAGTGATGCCAGGTGTGTTAATTGTCGAAGCATTAGCTCAAGTAAGTGCCATTATTATGCTCACTAAAGAAGGGAATCAAGGCCGACTTGGATTACTGGCAGGTATTGATAATTGTCGCTTTAAAAAACAAGTTAAACCTGGTGATCAATTGCGTCTTGAAGTAGAAATTACACGCTTAAAGGGTGCCATTGGTAAAGGGCGAGGAATTGCAACAGTTGACGGAGAAATAGCTTGTGAAACAGAGCTTATTTTCGCATTTGGAAGTTAAGCCTATCCGATTTAGAGTACTGCAATGATTTTTTTGCAGTACTCTTGTTCATTATTGAAAGAATTTTTTCAGTATTTATTGAATAATATAATAAATGGAGACTTCGAAATGGAGGCGGTTTCATGAACTATCCCTTAGCTCTATATATAGCAATTTGTGTCATGCAATTTATCATCCTCACAAATATTACAATATTCAACGGTCAATGGGATGGGATAACAATGTGGCTATGTACTGGAATGTTTATTTTTTCAACGGCGATTTTCATCTCAAGCAGATCGAATAAAAGAAGTTCTAATGAATAACAATCCTAAATAAAATAAGACGAAAGAGTTGATAATCACAAAATCAACTCTATTTTTTTGACCGAAAAATTGAATGTGATGTCAAAATGGAACTTAACTCATTTTACTACAGTGTAAATATTGTTACAGAATAGACATAAAAACCCAAAAATAAATATATTGAGGGAAGCGTTTACATGTATACTTAAATTAAAATAACGAGAACTACTTATTAAGGGGAGATTTTATATGTCGGAAAGTACACCATTTATAAAAGATGTTCCTGATGTGAAATTTTCTATTATAATACCTGCTCATAACGAAGAAAACTATATTGGGGGGTGTCTAGAGTCGATTGCAAAGGCTGCACAACCATATAAAGATCAAGTAGAAGTTATTGTTGTGTTAAATCGTTGTACCGATAAAACGAAAGAAATTGCACAATCCTACAATTGCGTGACATTGGAAAATACCGATAAAAATTTATCTAAAATTAGAAATGCTGGAGCCGCGTTAGCAAAAGGCGAAATTCTCGTTACAATTGATGCTGATACTCGAATGACAGAGCACATGCTAACTGAAGTTGAAAAGCACTTAGCATCCAACCAATTCATTGGAGGAGGCGTGAACGGAAATTTTGAAAGAATGTCTTTAGGTATAGTAGTATCTAGCATGCTACTAATTGTTCCTTTACTGATTAAGTATGGTTTTATTTCTGTAGGGATTTTTTGGTGCTATAAAAAAGACTTTCAGGCAATAAATGGTTTTAATGAAAATATGCTAATGGCTGAAGATGCTGATTTTGCTAAGCGTTTAAAACAGTGGGGCAAGAAGCACGGTAAAAAATACGGAACGATTAAAAATGGAATGATTACTTCGTGCAGACGATTTGACCATTATGGTGACTGGATGTTACTAAAACGGCCAGATGTGATTTTAGCCTATATAAAGGGCACAAATGAGAAGGCTGCTAATGAAGCCTATTATGATGATCAAGCGAGATAATGAACCACCTTTATTTCAACATAAAAATTCTTTAAACCACTTCGTTATCAAACGAGTGGTTTTTTATGTGTGATTCTTTGGATTTTCTTAAATAATAAGACTTGCATGATAGTGTGGAGCTGGTCTTGGTCTTGCAATTGCCAATAAAATAGTCCATGTTCATGGAGGAACAATATGAGCTTCAAGTACTGTTATGCTTCCAACACATTCTTAAGAAACCTTAAGAATTCTTTCATAGATTATTAAAACAAGAGCTCCTTCTTTTATGTTTCAATAGAGGTTAGATAAAAGGAGTTGTTTTTATGTTTAGGCTGTTTTCTCAAAGATTGTTGCTGTTAAAGACAGATTTAATCTACAAAATGTGTAGGATAAATCTGTCTTTTCGGTTTGATATTTCGTGAATCGAAAATTTAACGAAGGCTCTGGTTAGTTGAAGAAAAAACATTCATTATTTTTAAAATATTTTACTTACTTCTATGTAAAATAACTATTTTCCTCGTGGCCAAATGAAATATGAAATAGATATGATAAAATCAATTCCCAGTACTAAAGACCATACTTTTAGTGTTTCAAAAAATTTAGAGCTACGGTCCGCATCATTTACTAAGTATATCAATATTAATAAAAATCCTGCTCCGATGATATATGCAAATAAATGCTGAAAAGACCCTTTCAAAGAATTACGAGCATATGCGAAACCAGTCTTTTTTTCAGGTTTTGTTCCCTCTTTTTTTATGTAGTATAAGAACCTTTCATCAGCCCAACGAACGATACTCTTTCCAAAAGCAATCGACACACCTAAATAGATAGCAGCAATTGCGTGAGACGTTGTTGCATTTCCACCCTTTAATAGATCTATAGCAGTTACGATTAACAGAAACAAATCAATCACGGGTGTTAGAAGTAAAAAGAACGATCCCATTTTTTTAAAGTTATATACATAACGTAAAGTTAGACCGAGTATTATAACAATCCAAAAACCAATTTCTGCTGCAATAATTGACCAAGTAATAAAATTCAATTAACCACCCCACACTTTTACTTACAAAAAATCTAGTAGTATAAAAACACACGCTTATATATTGTATATTATATTATAAGGAGAAATAATAAAAAATTCCACCTTTTATCAAATTCACCATATTAATTCAGCGAAAACCTCTTTTTGCTTCGCTAATTGAATAACAGCAAACCACTGAATCCGCTTAAAAAGCATCTGATAAATGGTGCTCTTTGCCTTTTCTTATTGCTTCAATTGTGAAATAGTTAGATTTTTGACAAGTTGAAATAAGCATTTGCTCTACCTGATTTTCAAATGCCAAGTTTTTATGTAACTCAAGCCAACGATACCAGTAAAGGTAACTATCCAAATAATACGTACCAACGCCCTGAAATCGTTCCATCCATCCTTTCAAACGGCGATGGAAGTTATTAACGTGTTGTATATGGAATATCCCTTTTTTTACTCGTTGATTTTCATTAAGATTAACTTGTTCGTGTTTAAGATTTTTTGCTGCTGCAAATTTTTTATAATTGGTAGTGGTATCCGTGCATAACAAAGAAGAATGGGCTACTTCTATGGCAAGCTTTCTTCCTGAGTCGAATGTTTAAAAATTTGAAGGCTATTGAAAATACAAGGGGTGAAATAATTGGCGGCAAAACTGGCTACACGGAGCAAGCAGGATTATGTTTAGCAAGTTTAGCGACAATTAAAGGCGAGGAGTATATTCTAGTAACAGTAGCTCAAGGTGATTCACGAACAGAGCAGTTCAATATTACGGATGCATTAGCTGTCTATCGACAACTTTACTAAGGATCTTTATGTATGTTTCCCGCAGTCACTAAACTTCCAATAAAATTTTTATCCAAACTAACATACTACCTTTCCATCCCTTCATATAATTTAAATATCTGAAAAATTTGGGTGACTATGTTTTAGTTATAAAAGAGTTTTCCTAATAAGGTCATTAAATCAGGTAAACCAGTATGAGAGGATGAGGGGTTTGAAGCATCCCGGCACAAATGTTTTTGAAAATAAAGAGGAATTATTCGTACCTGAAAAAGCATTAGATAAAGATTTTTGTGATCAATTAGTGAGAAAAATTCATAAAAATATATTGAATGAAAATATAACAAACGATGTTTATATGTCCTATTTCGTGATTTTTGATCAACAATATAAATTGCAAGAAATTCGATTTTTACTAGATGTGTTAAAATTACAAGCAAATGAAATCATTAGATCAAAGCCAATTTTTATTACATTATGTGGTGTCATCTTATCTTTGATTACAATAATTGCCTCAGCAATTAATATTAAATTGATGACTGGCATATCACTTGTCCAAATCGTTGCTCTAGCAGTTTTGAGTTTTAATTTAGCTATATTGTTTATTTCCTATAAAATAGAAAAAGAATATAAAAAAATAAATGAAGTCATTAAATTAATTGACTATTATTTAAGTTTTTATAAATAGCTAATTTCAATATCAATAGGGGTGTGAAAAATGTGCATAGAATTATAGATCAATTACTTTTTTTGATCGATAACATTCCTGGCGAATTTCGTCATATGTCTGAACTAGAGATTTCACAACGACCAGCGCCTCAAAAGTGGTCAAAAAAAGAGATATTAGGCCATTTATGCGACTCAGCCATTAATAATTTGGATAGGTTCATTAAAATACAATACGAAAAGCAACCCTTTCTATTAACACCGTATGACCAAGTTCATTGGGTGAAAATTCAAGGGTATCAAGAGTTACCTTTTGATGAAGTAATGAACCTATGGGTGAGCTTAAATAAAAAAATTTATATATGTTCTTAAAAATATCCCTAATGAAAAGCTCGCTCTACAATGTGGCTTTGAAAATAATCAATTAATAACTCTACAGTGGCTTATTCAAGATTATCTTGACCATATGGAGCATCATTTGAAACAGATATTTAAAATGAATCAGATTTTGAATCGTTAGTAACAGGAATAGCTATTTAGTCAGTGATAAAAAGTATCCTACGTTTTAATTCAAAATCCTCTAGCTACTATTACTAAAGTAAACACTGTAACAAAAAATCAAAAAAGAGCATTTTTTTTAACATTCCTCAAATAATAAGGTACTAAATATTTTATTTGAGGAAGTGAAGATTTGAAAAAACTCCTGTTTTTATTCCCTATTTTTTGCCTTTTAACTGTTTCCTTTTTTTATGCAGAAGTCGGCGCAGAGAAATATGAAAATAAAGGAAGGAAGTATTATGAAGAAGCGGGACAAATTGTCTGGGAGATCAATACGGATGAAAAAATTGTTGCCCTTACTTTCGATGATGGTCCACATCGGAAGTACACATCTCAGATTTTAGATGTATTAGCCAAATATCATGCGAAAGCTACTTTTTTTATTGTTGGTCAAAATGCGCAAAAAAATCCTGAGGTCATATCAAGAATGTATAAGGAAGGTCATGAATTAGCCAACCATACATTTACGCATCCTCTAAGGACGAATGTGCCGAATTTACTAAAGGAAATAAATCAAACGAATGACGTCATTCAGAACATCACAGGATTTAAGCCTACTCTATTCCGCCCTGTAGAAGGACAGTATTCAGATGCAATGATTCAAGCGATTGCTAAAGAAGGATATAAAGTTGTTATGTGGTCATGGCATTTAGATACTTTAGATTGGAAAAGTCCAGGGACTAATAGAATTGTTAACACAGTGCTAAACGGTGTCAAAGAAGGAAATATCGTTCTTTTTCATGATGGAGGCGGAAATCGTCATCAAACCGTAAAAGCGATAGAAAAAATAATTCCTGAGCTGGAAAGGCAAGGATATAAATTTGTCACAGTTTCTGAATTACTCGAAGTGCAAAATAAAAAAGACAAAAACAAATAGGCTTCAAATGTGTTCGTTTACATTGTTTTTATATGCTGTAAATTTAGAATTTCAAATAATATATTTGTTTAAAATTAATAATTTTATTCCGTTGGGAAATCAGGCTAAAGCTGTAAATAGCCTGATTTTTCATTTTCTAGGAATGACTTATCCATATCTATGAAGATTTGTTGAGAGCAACGTGAGTGAAGAGGCTCATTGGACGCCCCCAGAAAGCTATATAAGCGACAGCGATACAACGACAGCAACAAAGCGCCCAGCCGGAACGGAAATCAATCATACATTATGTTTATCATTCAAAAAAGGTACAATTACGCTAAAGAAACGAGGGGGATTGGTATTGTTGTGTAACGTTGAATTAGTTGAATGTAATAATGAGTTTTTAGAGGGCACTGGGAGTTTTTGTCTTAGAAGTAAGAAGAAATCAAGCGGATATTTAAATAAGAACAAATGGCTGAACAATAGATTTGAGGAAGGCTTAAAATATGTGCAAGTAATGGACAATAAAAAACAAGTTGGGTTTATTGAATATACAGAAGCAGAAAATTCCTCAAGAGTGGTATATGCAGACGGTTATTTAGTGATTCATTGTTTATGGGTAAGTACAGTTGGAAAAGGTTACGGAACTCGATTAATCAATAAATGTATAGAAGATGCAAAAAAGCTAGCAAAAAAAGGGGTTGTTGTTATTACGAATTCAAAAACATCATGGGCACCAAGTAAAGAGATTTTTTTGAAAAACGATTTTCAACTTATAGATACGGCGCCCTATGATTTTGAATTGCTTATCTACCCATTGAGCAACGAAGTCGAACAACCATATTTTCCGAATGATTGGGAGGACAGATTAAAAAAATTTAACGACTTAACGATATTACGGTCATTCCAATGTCCATATGTTGAAATCGCTACAGAAAATATTATAACTGGTGCAAATAAATTGAATATACAAGTTAAGCTTGTTGATCTTAAGGATAGAGAAAAGTTGATGGCATTATCACCCACCCCGTACGGTATTTTTTCTGTCATTTATAAAGGGCAGCTTCTAACTTTTCATAGACTAACAGTACATTCTGTTATAAAAAAATTAAAAGAACTAAGTTAAAAACGGCTCAGCGCTCACCCAAAATAGTCAATAAATTTTAAGTGCGAATATATGGTTATTAATGCTTATAAAAACATAGTAGAAGTTACAAAAGGTTCATAATATAGAGTGAACTTAATATCTATTTTCGAACTCAAAAGGTAAGATAGTATGATTAAAGTTCAATGATCCCGCTTTTTACATTATGACAAAAAGAAGGGGGGGAAACCTTTGGTAACAATACGCCAAAAACTAGTATCTACTTCACAAGCAATGAATATTACAAATGGTAAAAATAATGCAAAAAAGTATATTGTCGTTCATGAAACCGACAATACGAGCGTTGGTGCTGATGCTGACGCACATGCACGTCTACAAATAAATGATAATAGTAGGGAAGCTAGTTGGCATTGGCAAGTAGATGACAAAGAAGCTGTACAATCCTTTGAACATTTTTGGGAGTGCTGGGCAACAGGAACGTATGTTGGTAATAGTCAAGGAATTCAAGTGGAAATTTGCGTAAATAGTGATGGAGATTATTTAAAAGCGGTGGACAATGCAGTGAATCTTATCGCGAAAATAATAAAAGATGAAAATATAACAATTCAAAATATTGTTCAACACAATTATTTTAGTGGAAAAAATTGCCCTCGTAATATTCGTGCTGGAAAAGTACCTTGGTCTCAATTTATCGACATGGTAAAAAAAGCTGGAGATACTCAAATACCTCCAGTAGAAACACAAAAATATCGAATTTTCACGGGAACATATAGTACGCTTATAGCAGCAGAAAGCGCGGCACAGGTGATGAAAAAAACATTCGGTTGGCTTGTTTACATTGAGCAGGACGGTGCAAATTATCGTATTAGAACTGGAACTTTTACAGGAATCAATGCAGCTAAAAATGCAGAGATGAAAATAAAAAATGCTAAATTGGCGCAAGTTACGTATATTAAAGATGCATAAGAGGATATGTAATTTCTAATATTCTATGAGGATTTTAGTTGACTGCTTCGAGGAAACGGGTAAAATAGAAAAGCAGTACCATTATATACCTTCAACTTAGCAGATAATAGAGGTGCCTTTAGAAGTACTTCAAGGGCACCTTTACTTTTACAAAATCTAAAGCAATAACATCTACATAGAATAATGTGCCTAACAATATAGTGATTAAGAAATGCTGGATTTTATGAAGATTGTTGTAGGACAAGATTTGTCGTGAAATTTTGACAGTCTTTTTCTTTTCGTCTTCTCTATAACCTGTTAAGATGGTAATAGTGTGACAACAAGTTAGTGTATATGAGAGTGGTGACAATCAAGATGGATGAACAGAAAAAAGATAGTATAGAACAGCAGTCAGAACAAACACCCCCTACTGAAGTGAAACCAGCAGGACAATTTATACAAATGAAACCGTTTAAATTTATTATGCTGATGTTCTTTACAATCCTTATTACTGCAGGCTTAACAATATTTGCGTTAACATTTGGAGATAAGAAAGCAGTGGAAGTAAAAGTACCGACTGTGCGTAAGGAATTTTCAAAATTGTACGAAGCCTATGATTTGCTTAAAAACAACTATTACAAAGATATCGACGATGCGAAAGTGGTCGATGGCGCAATTAATGGCATGTTTGACGCTTTAGGTGATCCGTATTCTGATTTCATGGTGAAGCAAGAAGCAGATCAATTTAAGTCTGGTTTGTCTTCTAGTTTCCAAGGAATTGGTGCGGAAATTCAAGAGCGTAACGGCTCTATTACAGTTGTGTCACCTATTAAAAATTCACCTGCTGAAAAAGCGGGACTATTACCGAAAGATATTATCTTAACTGTAGATGGAAAAAGCATTCATGGGTTAAGTGCATCTGAAGCGGTAGCTCGTATTCGTGGTGAAAAAGGAACACCAGTAAAATTAACCGTGAAAAGGGAAGGAAACGCTGAGCCTCTTAATATGACAATTGTCCGTGATGAAATTCCGGTTGAAACGGTTTATGGTGAAATGCTTGAAGGGGATATTGCCCATATTCAAATCACGTCATTTAGCGAAGATACAGCAAAAGAATTTGAGAAGATTCTTGCAGATTACGAAGGTAAGGGCTTGAAAGGTATCGTTTTAGATGTACGCCAAAATCCAGGTGGTTACCTAGATGCTGCAATAGAAATTTCGAATTTATTTGTTCCAGAAGGTAAACCGATTGTCCAAGTACAACAAAAAGATGAAGAGCCGAAAATTACCAATGCTATTGCTGGTAAAAAATATAATATTCCAGTAACAGTCCTTGTTGATAGCGGCAGTGCTTCTGCTTCTGAAATATTAGCTGGAGCATTAAAAGAGTCTGTCGGTGCTAAAATTGTTGGAGAAACATCGTTTGGTAAAGGTACAGTGCAAAATGTCACACCATTAAAAGATGGCTCTAACCTAAAATTCACAACAGGTAAATGGCTAACACCAAACGGTAACTGGATTCACGAAAAAGGAATTGCACCAGATGTTAAAGTGTCATACCCATCTTATGCATCATTACCATATTTAGATCCATCTATGGAAATGAAAAAGGATATGCAGTCTAACTCTGTAAAAGCGGCACAAGAAATGCTAGAAGTTTTAGGATATGAGCCTGGTAAAGCAAACGGTATTTTTGATCAATCCACAGAACGTGCAGTGAAAAAACTGCAAGCTGCAAGTGGTCTTGAAGAAACTGGCGTTTTAACTGGCGATACAACGTATGCTTTAATGGATGCATTACGTGCTAAAATAAAAGCAGATGACCCTCAATTGTTAAAAGCAAAAGAACTGCTTACTGGTACACCAGCAAAAACTGAGTAAACTACAAACTAACAAAGTAGCTGTCGCAGCAGGCGTCTCAAGTGGCCTTTTGCGACAGCTTTTTTTATCGGAGGTAATAATTGTGAAGGACGTATACTTATTTAGTGGCTTTTTAGGAAGTGGAAAAACATCCATGCTAACAGATGTTATTCGACAACTAAAGGAAAAAAATTTAAAGCCTGCTGTTATTATGAATGAGCTAGGAAAACTCCCATTTGACTCACAGGCTGTGGAAAAGGATATTCCGCTTAAGGAAATGCTAGAGGGCTGTATTTGCTGCTCTGGCGCTGAGAAAACAGAGGCTCAAATTCAATCTCTTCTATTAGATAGTGACTTTGATGTCTTAATTATAGAAACAACAGGTGCTGCACATCCTGTTGAAGCATTAGACGCTGTTTATTCACCGTTATTTGCGGAACAGTTAAATGTCAAAGGAATTGTCACGGTCGCTGACTCGAAGCTGTGGCTTAATCGGGAAACATTAACTCCACAAGTACGCTCCTTATTTATGGAACAAATCCGTCACGCACATTTATTGCTGGCCAACAAAACAGATTTATTAACAGAGGCAGAGCAGGCACAGGTTGTTTATGAGCTACAAGGCTTCAATCCTCATGCCTTTATTTTGCAAACTACAAATGGTCGAGTACCGTTACGTTTATTAGAAGATTTAAAGGCAACAGCTCAGGTGGATAAGCAAGATGTTGTGAAAGCCCCAATAGCATCAATGCATCTTGGTTCACGATTAGTTGAATTTAAGGATGTTGACTTTACACAGGAGCAATTTGAGGATTGGGTGCGCACATTGCCTGAAAACGTGTATCGAATGAAAGGCTATGTGCCAATTGAAGGTATAAAAAATCCTATGCTGTTTCAATATGCGTATGGCATGGTCCAATGGCTTCCAGAATACGTAAAAATGCCCGCAAAACTCGTTATTATTGGTGAAGATGTAAGTAGTTTAAACGTTATAGGTATTAATATATAGACATATAAAATCTGCTAATTACTACTAATAAGACATGAAAGTTCCGTTCATTTTGTCTTATGTAAGTAGTAATCATGGCAGATTTTTTTGTGGATTAGTAAAATGAAGGAAGTGTGAATCACTATTTTAAGACTTTATTTTGCTCGCCTCTCTATTTGAATATTGAAAATAATTAATAGTTTTTTAGAGGTGTCAACCCTATTTGAAACGTAAGTATTTCATAGGCTGGTGGAACTTGCTAAAAATTATTGCCAAAAACCCTCTGTTTGATGCGAATTTATGTCTCTGATGGTGTTGTTAGCAGATGCTGGCAAGAAATTTATTAAATTCGTACTTTACGATTGTTTGCAGAGAAGGAGGAATTGCAAAAATGAAAAAAACACTAACTGCAATTTGTGCAACATTTTTATTAGCAGCTCCAATTCAAATGGCTTCCGCTGCAGCAAATACTACAGAGGGGAACACAACATCAGACTGTAATAAAGTTTCTTATCATAAATGGTCAAATAATCAATGGTCAAACCAATGGTCAAATCATAAGTGGTATGTAAATGTACCACAAACACAAGCACCATCACAAGAAACACAAGCACCAGAAAAAAATCAAACACCAACTAACAATACACAAACAACAACTAACAATACACAAACAGCTCAAAAAGATAATACAGCTACTGCACCAGCTCAGTCTACACCATCAACAACTACTTCAGATGTGAATGCATTTGAACAAGAAGTAGTAAAATTAACGAATGCTGAACGTACAAAAGCTGGTTTAGCACCATTTAAAACGGATGATCAACTGATGGCAGCTGCTCGTGAAAAATCACAAGATATGCAATCTAAAAACTATTTTTCACATACAAGCCCAACATTCGGTTCTCCATTTGATCGTATGAAAGCTTTAGGTATTACGTATAAGAGTGCAGGTGAAAATATTGCACAAGGTCAACGTACGCCTCAAGAAGTAGTACAAGGTTGGATGAATTCACCAGGTCACCGTGCGAATATTTTAAATGAGAAATTTACGCATATTGGTGTTGGTTATGTGAAGTCAGGTAACTACTGGACACAACAGTTTATCCAAAAATAATAATAGCTTTATTGCATAATAGGGTCCACTAAGACGTAAAAGGCTTAGTGGACATCTTTTTTTATATAACATTACATAATCAGGAATTTAGGCTTTGTAGGTAGTGAGATTTTTTCATTTTTGTGTTGTAAAAACTTTCCTTGGTGTTATTTATGTGCATAATCAATAAAGTGGCGGCTAATTGCAGGAACATACACGAAATAGGCGGTTGCTAATAACGCTATTCTCGAAATGAAGCTTTTTATCGAATGCCGAATCAATTAAACTATACAATTAATACCTAGTATTCCTAAACCATATTGATAAATAGTCATATTCTATTAATATCAATTGAATTTAAGGGAGTAGTGAAATGGAAAAATCCTCATGCAATTGTGATTGCAACAATAATGTATTTCGATTAAATAAAGTTTCTTCATGTCCAGTTTGTTTCGGTAGTTCTGCTCTACCTCAAGTTCCTAATAATTTTACGACAGGAGCAATATGGAGAAATCCAGCAACAGAGACGATTGTGGTTACGCTTCTGAATAGAACAAATACATCTCAAACAGTGACAGTTTCAGTAATAGATTGGCAAAGTTTGTGATCAAGCTGAAATGCCAAAGGACGCTTTTTTATGTGGAGAATCCCAACCTTCACTTTTTAATGGAACACCTAAGCCTCTTACATTTACTATTCCAGCTAAAAAACTTTTCACCGTTCATGCAACTCCGCAAAATGCATGGCAATCAGTTGACCTTGTTTATGAGGTGCTTGTAATGCTCCCACCTGATCCCGTCGCGCCACCTGATCCAATTACACCATTTTTCACTCCAGGTGACCCAATTATCTTTAATACATGGGGGATAAATAATACAGGTGTTCCTCAAGAAGGGAATACAGTATTACATCATTAGTTTCAACGAACTCTTCTTTTTTAAAAATAACTATCTTTGTAATCAAAAGTCAGGGCTCACTAAATGTGAGTACCTGAGTTTTTTTAATTTTATATTATTTTCTCTTTGCTAAAATGCGAGCGTTTATTCTGAGGTAATTAAAATTAAAATCAAACGTTCTAGCGAGGAGCGAGAAAAATGTTCATAGACAGTAGGTCAATGTAATAAAGTGATTACGTTTTTATTTTATATTCTAATTTTGATTTTTAACAATATTTACAATTATAGGTTCATCACAAAAAATGTGGATGATTTTTGTTAAAACGTCTACTATGTAAATAGTTGATTGGAGTGGAGACTGGGCGACTCCTCGGGGATTAGCGTCACAGATGAGACCCTGCAGCGCAGCGAAGCGGCTCATCGGACGCCCCCAGGAAAGCGCCCGGTCGGAACGGAAATCAACCACACGTTTTGGTGTTGATCCTAATTATAAAAGTTCTTGAAAATTTTGGTTATTTATATAAAGATATGATTGTACTTCAAAATCGAAAGGGGATATGATTTGAAAAACACAAAGCACGTTTTTAATCCAAAAGGTTTTCGATTTAATGTATTAAGATTAGCTGTGGTTTTAATGCTTACTATTGGTACATTTTTTGTAAGTGGAAATACAACTACTTTAGCTGCTCCTGTCTCTGTGTATTTAAGTGATGAGTTAACTCCTACTTCAGTTATAGGAGATATAGAGCAAATGACACCTAATAATTCTTCTTATAATAAGGAACAATCGTTTTATAAAACACAGTTATCTATTAATGGTGTGAAATATGATAAAGGGATTGGCTCGCATGCAAATAGTTCAATTAAGTATAATTTGAATGGACAGTATACTAAATTTACAGTTGATTAGGAATAGATGATCAAGTAGCGCCAGGTCATGGTTCTGTGAATTTTGTGATAATTGCTGATGGTAAAATTTGTATATAAGTCCGGTAAAAAAATCAAACGAACCAGCTGAACACGTAGAAGTAGATATCGCAGGAAAAAATACACTTGAGTTAGTTGCGTATAATGCGAATGATAATATTGACAATGATCATGCCGACTGGGCAGATGCGAAATTGTTTAAATAAAAAATACAAGTCACTTGCGAATGTAGAGTTTGGTTTCCAGGTTGTTACCCATGTAAACTGTGGTATTATACGGGTGGAGCCAACATTGCACTAAAAGTGTAGTATCTCGAAAAAGCAAGTACAGGATCATTACGAATTATCTCTTTTAACGGATTTAATTTCGAAAAAGTCCTGAAGCAATAAACTAATAACCAGGCGCTCGATTGAGTACCTGGTTATTGCATGTTCTTATAATATTGCAATAGCTCTGACAGGAGCACCATCAGCATTTTCGTATTTCATTGGTAGAGCATAAAACGTGAACAGTTCATTGCCTATTTCACCGAGATTAGTTAAATTTTCAACGATGACAAAATTTGAATCAAATAGCACTTTCTTATGATTTGTTAAACTTGTCATAGAGTCGATGCTTATGACATCGAGCCCTACACCTTTTTTATTACTTTTAATTAGGTATTCAGCAACCTCTTCTGTCATGTGTGGGTAGTCACCAAAATACTTATCTGTGCCCCAGTATTGATCCCATCCTGTATAAAATAAAAGAAAATCAGCTTGATCAGCTCTTTTCTTCACTTTATTTATTCTGTCTAAAGTTATTTTTTGACCTTCTGTAAGATCACTACAATCGATGACCAAACCTTTACCTACAAATTGCTCCACTGAGATTACATCTAATGTAATACCGTCTTTAAAAATATGATTTGGCGCATCCATATGCGTGCCAGTATGTGAAGTCAAAGTTAAAGCTGTTTCTTTAAATCCGTCAGATTCATGATTACATATTATTTTTAATGATGGCTGATCAGTGCCTGGGTAGACTGTTATTTTTTCAGTTAATGTGTGAGTTAAATCAATAATCTTCATTATTATACCTCGCTGTAATTAAGATTTATTAATTGTACCATTAAAAAAAGCCACTTTGTTAGGTTTAAATAACCGTTAAGCGGATAACATAGATTCGTTATTTCCAGCTTAGCGGTTTTTATATACCTACACTAAAGAGATACAAGAAGAAATATATCTGTCGCTGCGTTTTCGGCACTAAAGACGTTTACTTAAAGAAATTAAAAGCTTCATCTATATCTTTTCGTCCGCATATAGTAAAATAAAAGACTGTATACAAAAAGTAGTATGGCTACAAGCGGATGTCACGGAATCGGAAAGTATTTAAAAAAGGATGTTAGCCTAAAAAACATCGCATCCATGCGATAACGGCTAACTGTTGTTGCTGTCGCTGCGCTTTCGCACAGACAAAACAGTTGCTGTCGCTGCGTTAGCACTACGCTTTCGCGCAAACAACATCTGCAGACCTAAGTACAAAGTCGATTCTGGACGCAATTATGCTAATGCCTAATTGATGGAATAGGAGAATTAATGTGAAACAACAAACAATCATTTTAACCGGTGGAGGGACAGCTGGTCATGTATCGCTCAATCAAGCGATACTCCCGTCTTTACAAGAGCTAGGTTATGATGTCCATTATATTGGCTCAGACGAGGGCATTGAAAAAGAATTAATAGGCGAGGCGTTTCCAAATGTTCCGTTTTACGGTATTTCAAGTGGGAAATTGCGTCGTTATTTCTCGATGAAAAATTTTACAGATCCTTTTAAAGTGCTTGCTGGAATTATGCAGGCTTTTCGTATTATCAAAAAAGTGAAACCCCAAGTAATTTTTTCAAAGGGTGGCTTTGTTTCTGTACCCGTTGTCATGGCTGCAAAACTTGCTGGTGTTCCTGTAGTCATTCATGAATCAGATGTTACACCTGGCTTGGCCAATAAACTTGCGATACCATTTGCATCACACATTTTCACGATTTTTGAAGAAACCTTACAGCACTTACCGAAAGAAAAGGCAACATGCACAGGCTCCATTATTCGCCAAGAGTTATTTATGGGAGATCGAGCAAAAGGGTTATCATTATGTGGCTTTACAACATTAAAACCTGTTCTTCTTGTGATGGGTGGGAGCCTAGGATCAGTTGTCTTGAACGACGCGCTCCGTCAAAATATACCGGAGCTTGTAAAACAGTTTCAGATCATTCATTTATGTGGTAAAGGAAATTACGACAAATCATTAGAGTCTACACCTGGTTACAAGCAGTTTGAATATGTGACAACAGAATTACCGGATTTATTACATGCGGCAAACTTTATCGTCTCACGTGCTGGCTCCAATTCGATTTTTGAATTTTTAGCACTTCATAAACCGATGTTATTAGTACCATTATCTGCACAGAAAAGTCGTGGTGACCAAATATTAAATGCCAACTTATTTAAAAGACAGGGTTACGCGGAAGTATTGCAAGAAGAAGAGTTAACAAAGGAATCCTTTAAAAAATCGGTTCATGTGTTAACAGAGCGTAAAGCAGAAATGGTTGCAATAATGGAGAAAACACAAAGACCGAAGACGCCAGAAGAAATGGCAAAATTGATTTTACAATATAAAAAGTAGATTTGGTAGTCAGTGCCTAGTGCAAAGTTTGTACTTAAGCACAATACAGCAATTAATATTAGCAAACAGAAAAAGCTATGTGCATGTCTCAAGACAGAACACATAGCTTTTTTTATGAAAATCCAAAGTAGATTACATCGCTTGTTCTTCGCCTTCTGCCATTTGATTGGCTGTTGTAAGGTAAAACAAGTCTTTTGGAATTTTATATAAATTAAATTGCGCCTCACCGCTATTAACCTGTGTTAATAATGTTGGGTGACTTTCATTCGCACTCATAATATAGGGTAGCTTTAAAGCTGCACGCTGTGATTTTATATTTTCAACACGAATACGGAGAAATACCGTATGGAAGTTATAGTCAAAAAAAAGTTCATTCAAAAAAAGCATTTTCGCCTTTTGGTTATAACCTTGCCCTTGATAAGGGAGTCCAATCCACGTTCCTAAAAAGCCTGCACCATCCTCGACATCATGAATGCTAATGGTGCCGATTGGTTGACCCCAATCATCAGTAATTGTCCTTGAAATAGCGAGTCCCTTCGCTTCTTCTTCAATCAGTTGTTTTGTCATAAACCAATATTCATCAGCTGATGTGGCTTTTTGACGGACAAAAGGGAAAACAGAAGGGTGTGATAATAGCTCATAGAGCTCTGTGCATTCATGTAGGTCTCGATGTTTAAGCATACGAAACGCCTCCTTTACTAGGGTAGTTAAAACAATTCCTTTAAAACATAAAGAAGAAAACTAAAATTCGTACTGGAATTAAAACCCAAAGAACTAGACGTTAAAACTATGATATCCATAATCTCCCGCTGTCTTACTGATTTTTCGACCATACCGAAAAAAGGCTAGTTTTTTTAATATAATATAACATTCATACTGCTTTATGCAATCAATTTCCTCGCTAAAACAAAAAATAAGTTTATTAGTCGGTAAATTCTGAAAAATAAATAATTGCATAAATAGTTAAAAATTGTTTTTTATAATTTTCGAGGGTCATTAAGTCTAAAATATCATTTTTAAGAGTGGAAATACTTGAAAAGTGTTTCTTTAGAATTATGTTATTTTATCGAAAAAGGTAAAATATCAAAAAATAGCCTTAAAAGGATAAATTTTTTCTGATTCAAGAAGGGTGATTCTTTTAAATTATGTTATAATAGTATTATTGATTTTTTTGTATATACAAAAGCTATTTAAAAATTCTATATTATTATTAGCGACTTATGGGGAGGTGACAGCATGGAATATATTTTAAGCGAAGATTTATTTAATGAATTGTTTTTTGGCAAAGATTTTGTCTTTTTAATGAAAAAAGTGGGAGACGATTATCAATATATTCGCTTAAATAAAGCAGCTCGAGCTTTGTTATCACATGAGGCGATTGGGAAAATGCTTTCCACCCTTACCTCAAGTCGGAAAATTTTTTCTATAATTCAAGAAAACTGCAATCAAGCGATTGCAAAGCATAGTCAAGTTGATTATGTCGATTATGCCTATTATAAATCAGAAGTTCGTAAATATGAGACATCTGTTCGACCGATTAAACATAATAATGAAGACTATGTTTTAGCCATAACAAAAGAAATTCACTATGATCGTAGTATCGAAGATAAGTTTTTATTTCTTCGCTCAATGTTTGACCATGCTTCTTTTTCTACAGTCATCTTATCAGCTGAAGGGTCTATCTATGAGGTGAACTCCAGCTTCACGGAAGACTTTGAATTAGATACAGAAACGATTAAACAGCAATTATTTGTCGATCTACCAATTGTTCCTAAAGATGAAGTAGGGAAAATCCAGAGCTATATACAAAGAGCAGCTATGGGCGAAAATATTGGCGAAAAATTCATCAAGCTTCATACACTGGATAAAAAAGAGCGCATGTATTTAGTTTCACTATCTCCGGTTATGCAATGGGATCATTCATTTGCTATTTTTCTTCTCATGCAGGATTGCACAAAATTCACTGAACAAAAAGCAGAGTTACGCTCAAAATCTCATGGTTTAGAAGTTTTTAAAGCTGCTCTAAATTCAGCAGCTTCCATTGCTGTTTTAGATAGGGATGCTAAAATTTTAGAAATTAATGATTTGTTTTTAAATGCGACTGGCTTCACGGCAGAAGAGCTAATAGGTCAGCCTTATAATTTAATAGAGCCTCGTTACAATGCAGGGGACTTATTACAAATAATTAAAAAAACGCTTAAAGCGGGGGATATTTGGCGAGGGGAGCTATGCTACCGTACAAAATTCCATGCTGATTTTTGGGTAGAAGCATCTATAGTGCCATTAAAGAATGAATTCGGGGAGACAGAACAATATTTATCCATTAACTATGATATTACGGACAAGAAAAGAATGTTAACGGAATTGAAAAATATTGAACGCACATTCCGTCTTATTACAGAAAATACAAATGATTTGATCGTCATTACAAACGAAGATGGTATCATTATTTATGCCTCGCCTTCCTATGAGATTTTCTTAGGTTACGAAAATGTAGAATTACAAGGCCAGTTTTATAGTAACATTGTCGATGAACAAAGTAAGAAGTCTTGGCAAACATTTTTAAATAATTATTCAGGCCAAACGGAAACGCAGTTTGAGCTACTGTTGAGGGCGAAGGACGGTACGCCCGTTTGGACTGAAGGAAACGTAACAGTTGTTCATGATCCTGAACGCGAAAAAGTTTCACAAATTATGATGGTATCCCGTGAAATAACGCATCGTAAGGAACGAGAGAATGATTTATTATATTTAGCTTATCACGATACGTTAACACAACTACCAAATCGTCGTTTTTTACAAAAGGAGTCTCCGAAACTATTGGTAGAAGCGCAAGAACGGAATGAGTGTTTAGCTATGCTTTATATCGATGGGGATGATTTTAAGCGAGTTAATGATCAGTACGGCCATGACACAGGGGACGACTTTATCCGAATGTTTGGCCAAGTTTTAATTACGGCTGTACGTAACCATGATTTAGTTATACGAATGGGTGGCGATGAATTTGTTGTCGTCCTAACAGGTTTAACTCGAAATAATGAGACGAGACATACGCAAATAATGGATATTATTAATCGCATTCGTAATGAACTAAAAAAGGGTTGGACAATCGAAAGTCATTACTTTGCTCCAACTGCTTCCATTGGTATCGCTTATTATCCGGATCACGGTCACACACTAAATGAATTGCTAGAATTAGCAGATCAAGCTTTATATAAAGCGAAGGAAATTGGGAAAAATAATCTCTATATTACTGACGCCTAATCAATTATGTCTCGGCACAATTGTAGCTGTCGCTTTGCTTTCGCGACATAAAACATTTGCTGCTGAAAGAAGTTGAAAAAGTCTGTACAAACAAGTAGTTACTTGTGGTACAGACTTTTTGTTTGATGTTATGCTATAACGGTATTATAGAGGAAACCCCTCATAGTTACTTTAGAATAGAAGGTGAAGAAATGCCTAAAAAGATACTTTTAGTGGAAGATGAAAAGCATATCGCTCGTTTTGTGGAGCTAGAATTAAAGCATGAAGGTTACGATGTATTCGTCGCATTTGATGGACGTGAAGGACTTGAGCTAGCTTCATCTGATAATTTTGATGTACTGTTATTAGATGTCATGCTTCCGGGGATAAATGGAATTGAAATTTGTCGTCGAATACGTACACAGTCAAAGGTTCCCATTATATTGTTAACGGCCCGAGATGCTGTAATGGACCGTGTAGCTGGCTTAGATGCTGGCGCAGATGACTACATAGTAAAACCATTCGCTATTGAAGAACTATTAGCTAGAATTCGTACAATACTACGTCGGGTGACACCCGATGAAAAAATTGGGGGTTCATTACATTTTCGTGATATCGAAATAGATGTAGCGGCCTATGAAGTATTTGTTCAAGGGAACAAACTTGATTTAACGAAAACAGAATATGATTTATTAAAATTATTGATAGAGCATAAAAATAAAGTTTGTACACGAGAGCTAATTTTAACCTCTGTTTGGGGGTATGATACGGATATAGAGACAAATGTCGTAGATGTATATATTCGGCATTTGCGAAATAAACTACCGGGTGATATGAATACCTATATCGAAACCGTTCGTGGTGTGGGGTATGTGATGCGCGAATGAAAAAATTAAGAGATTATTTAGTCAATCAGTCACTACAAAAAAAATGGATGCTCACATCTAGTGCTGTTATATTTTTTAGCTATACGATTATTTGTATTGTTGTATATATTTCATTGCATACATGGCTACTTAATGACGAGGCAAGTCAAATAAAACGGGCAAGCGATGATTTGGTGTATTTTTTTGAGTCACAAGGACCTGGCCTTACGATTCAGGAGATACATCAAAATAAAGGTCTTTTAGATTCTATTAAAGATCGCGATCAAACAGTTAAATTATTTAATGTAGATGGTGAAAAGATTTTAAGTATTAATGAAAATTCACAGGTTGCACCAATTACCTCTTTAGGTGAAATTATGGAAATGACGATTGATAAAAAGAATGTCTTTGTCATAAATCAACGTATTCAGCTCGGTTTCATTCAAGGCTATATCCAGGTGATTCATCCATTATCAAAATTTGAGTCTTTGATGCATTATTTATTGACGACAATGCTAATTGCAGGCATAGGAGCATTATTGTTATCAGCCTCAATTGGCTATTATCTAGCCAACTATTTGACGAAGCCGTTGCATGCATTACGTGCATCCATGAAAACCGTTATGGATAAAGGATTTAATGAGCCAATTCAATTATCTTACACGTCTCATGATGAGATTGGTGATTTATTGAAAATGTACAATGCGATGATGAATGAATTGCAAATATCATTTACAAAGCAGCAACAATTTGTTGCGGATGCTTCTCATGAGTTACGGACGCCTATCCAAGCAATTGAAGGACATCTGTCCCTATTGAAAAGATGGGGGAAGGATGATCCAGAAATTTTAGAGGAATCTATTGAAACTTCATTAACTGAAATTGCACGGATGCGTAAAATGATCGAAGAATTACTAGAACTTGCACGTCGTGAAGAAAAGGACATCACAAGTGAGGCTGATGCAGTAGCTGTTATAGAAGCAGTTATAGAGGAAACAAGACTCCTTCATCCAGATGCTCGAATATTGCTGTCGAAAGATGAAGAAATAGGGCGATTATTTATAACAGAAAATGCACTTAGCCAAATTGTTCGTAATATAATAGAGAATGCAATTCGTTATTGTGAAAAAATTCCTGAGATTCAAATTTCACTATCTGTTTTAGAAAAGGAAGTATCGGTAAAAATAGAAGATAATGGAATTGGTATAGCAGAGGAAAACATTCCATACATTTTCGATCGCTTTTATAGAGTTGATGAGGCAAGAAATCGTCAAATAGGCGGTACAGGCTTAGGGCTTAGTATTACAAAAATGTTACTTGAAAAATACAATAGTTCTGTGGAAGTCAAGAGTGTTAAAAATGTTGGAACCGTTTTCTTGCTGAAATTCCCGCTGAAATATTGAGAAAAATCCATGCTTTATTTAATTATTTCATCCTTTGGGAAAAAAATTGCTTAATTTGCTAAAAAGAGTTGTATTTTTTGTGAAGAGTAGTAAGATTGAGATGGAAAAAACGTTCTTTAAATAATGGTTATGATGTCAAATATCCTTTAAAAGAACGGAAAAATATTATATAATTAATTGTAATTTAATTAATGGAACTGCCGAAAGGCAAAATTTGGAGGTCATTTTTCATGTCGAACAACGTTACAACTGTAAGTTCTCCATGGTCAGCTTTCTCTGGTCCTAACCTAGGATATGTGATGGAGCAATACGACTTATTCTTACAGTCTCCTGAAGAAGTAGAACCGGAGTTAGTATTATTATTCCAACAATTTGGTGCACCAGTAGTAGTAGAAGGTGAAGTAGCTGTAGCTAGTAATGCAGCAGCAGCTCCTGCTGGCGATTACAAGAAAGTGTTAGCAGCTGTGAAATTAGCAGATGCAATCCGTACAAACGGTCATTTAGCGGCAGATATTTACCCTTTGAAAAACCGTGAACTACAAACAGCTCAAATTGAAGAAAGCGCGTTCAACCTTAGCGCTGCAGATTTAGCTGAAATTCCTGCAGCTATCTTCTTCAAAGATGTGCCAGCAAACGTGAAAAATGGTAAAGATGCAATTGATTACTTAAAATCTGTTTATACAGATAAAGTAGCATTTGAATATAATCACGTAGTAGCAACAGAAGAACGTGATTGGATTCAAGCACAAATTGAAACAGGTTCATTTAAACAAGCATTAACTTCTAATGAGAAAAAAGCTTTATTAAATCGTTTAACTCGTGTTGAAAACTTCGAGAAGTTTATTCATAAAACGTTTGTAGGTCAAAAGCGTTTCTCTGGTGAAGGTTTAGATACTCAAATCATTCTATTTGATGAAATTTTAAAAACAGCTGAAGCAAATAACGTAGAAAAAGTACGTATTGGTATGGCTCACCGTGGTCGTTTAAATGTATTAACACACATTTTAAATAAACCTTACGATATGATGTTCTCTGACTTTGCACACGTATCTAATGAGTTATTTATGCCAGAAGATGGTCGCCTTGAAATTACGAAAGGTTGGACTGGCGATGTTAAGTACCACATGGGTGCTTCATATATGCGTGAATCTGGTATGAATGTTAAGCTTGCATACAACCCATCTCACTTAGAAGTAGGAAATCCGGTTGTTTTAGGTACAGCTCGTGCAGCACAAGATGACACATCTAAGCCAGGGCAAGCTGTTCATAACCGCACAAAAGGACTAGGTATTCTTGTGCACGGTGACGCTGCGTTCCCAGGTCAAGGTATCGTAACAGAAGTATTAAACTTCGCAAAAACTGAAGGGTTCACTACTGGTGGTACAATCCACATCATCGCTAATAACATGATTGGATTTACAACTGAACTACAAGATTCTCGCTCATCTCTTTACTCTTCTGACCCAGCAAAAGGTTACGAAGTACCAGTAGTGCATGTGAATGCAGATAGCCCTGAGTCTGTAGCTCTAGTAGGTCGTTTCGCTGCTAGCTACCGTCAAAAATTCGGTAAAGATATTATCGTTGACCTTATCGGTTACCGTCGTCATGGTCACAATGAAACTGATGATCCAACTGTAACAAACCCTGAAACATATTTATTAGTTTCTAAACATGAGCCAGTTCGTGCTTTATACGGTGCTCAATTAGTAGCTGAGGGTGTAGTTTCTGCTGATGAGGTTGCAGCATTAGATAAAGCTATTTATGCAGAAATGCAAGCAGCTTATGATCATGTAAAAGAAATGGCTGATAAAGATGAACACAAGCATTTAGAAATGCCAGAAGAATTAAAAGTAGAATTCCCACAAATTGATACAGCAGTTGGTGTGGAACGTCTAGAAAAAATTAACGAAGAGCTTTTAGTGTTTGAAGATAACTTTGAACCACAGAAAAAACTTGGCAAAATTTTAGAAAAACGCCGTGATGCATTTGCTTCTGCAAAAATTGACTGGGGTCATGCAGAAACGCTAGCATATGCAACAATTATTCAAGATGGCACACCAGTACGTTTTACAGGTCAAGATGCACAACGTGGTACGTTCTCTCAACGCCACTTAGTATTACATGACAAAAACAATGGTAAGTTATTCACGCCACTTCACCATATTTCAGGTGCAAATGCATCATTTACAGTACACAACTCTCCACTAACAGAAGCAGGGGTAGTGGGCTTTGAATATGGGTACAATTTAGAAAATGGCAATGTACTATCAGTTTGGGAAGCTCAATTTGGTGACTTTGCAAATATGGCGCAAGTTATGTTCGATAACTTTATTTCAGGTGCACGTGCTAAATGGGGTCAAAAATCTGGTCTAGTTATTCTTTTACCGCATGGTTATGAAGGTCAAGGTCCAGAACACTCTTCAAGCCGTATGGAACGTTATTTACAAATGTCAGCCGAAAATAACTGGTTCGTAGCGAACTGTTCAAACGCAGGTAACTATTACCACTTATTACGTCGTCAAGCAGCATTATTAGGAACTGAAGGTGTTCGTCCACTTGTAGTTGTTTCACCTAAGTACTTACTTCGTCACCCATTAGCTGCAGCAAATGCTGAGCAATTAGCAAATGGCTCATTCCAAGAAGTAATTGAACAACCAGGCCTAGGTTCAAAAACTGAAGCTGTTGAACGCATTGTATTAGGTTCAGGTAAAGTAATGATCGATATTGCAGACCGTATTAAAGATGGTGAAGGCTTCGATCATTTACACATTGTTCGTGTAGAACAACTTTACCCATTCCCAAAAGAGCAAGTTGCTGGTATTATTGCTAAGTATCCAAATGTAAAAGAAGTTGTTTGGGTACAAGAAGAACCTAAAAACCAAGGTTCATGGAATTATGCATTAGAAACATTACATGAACTTTCAGAAGGTAAAAAGCTTCGTTATGTAGGACGTCCTGCAATGAGCTCTACTTCTGAAGGTGATGCAGATTCTCATAAAGCAGCTCAAGCCGCAGTTGTAGAAGAAGCAGTTGCTGAGCCTGTAAAGGTTAAATAATAATCACATATTAATTTTTGAGAGCCGGGCTACTTGCTAAGGCAGTAGCCCTTTTATGTGCACAATGCACGTTAATTAAAGGAGGAAATGAAAGTGGCTGAAATTAAAGTCCCTGAATTAGCAGAATCGATTACAGAAGGTAGTATCGCACAATGGGTAAAAAAAGTGGGCGATCGCGTTGAAAAAGGTGAATTCATCGTTGAACTTGAAACAGACAAAGTAAACGCTGAAATCATTTCTGAAGAAGCGGGAGTTTTAACTCAAATTTTAGCTGAAGAAGGCGATACTGTACTTGTTGGTCAAGTTATCGCAGTAGTAGAAGCTGGCGAAGGTGCAGCACCTGCTCCAGCGGCACCAGTTGCAGCAGCTCCAGCTCCAGCAGCGCCACAAGCGGCACCTGCTCCTGTTGCAGCAGCACCAGTTGTAGAAGAAACTACTGGTGAGCGTGTAATCGCATCTCCTGCAGCTCGTAAACTAGCGCGCGAAAAAGGTATTGACCTTGCTGCTGTATCTCCAGTAGATCCACAAGGCCGTGTACGTGTACAAGACGTAGCAGCTCATGGTACAGCTCCAGTAGCAGCACCACAAGCAGCTCCAGCAGCACCTAAAGCAGTTGCAGCTGTAGATGAATCACGTGTAACAATTGAAAAAATGAGCCGTCGTCGCCAAACAATTGCAAAACGCTTACTTGAAGTAAAACAATCTACAGCAATGTTAACTACATTCAACGAAGTAGATATGACAAACGTTATGGCTTTACGCTCTCGTAAAAAAGACCAATTCTTCGAGTCAACTGGCTCTAAACTTGGTTTCATGTCATTCTTCACAAAAGCTGTAGTTGCAGCTCTTAAAAAATACCCATATGTTAACGCACAAATCGTTGGTGATGAAATTCACTTAAACAACTTCTTTGATATCGGTGTAGCTGTATCAACAGAAGAAGGTTTAGTAGTACCAGTTGTACGTGACGCTGACCGCAAAAACTTTGCTGAAATTGAAGATTCAATTGCAGACCTAGCGAAAAAAGCACGCGATAAAAAATTAGGTTTAGCAGATCTTCAAGGTGGCTCATTCACAATTACAAATGGTGGCGTATTCGGTTCATTAATGTCTACACCTATCATGAATGGTACACAAGCTGGTATCCTTGGTATGCATACTATCAAAAAACGTCCAGTTGAAGTGAATGGTGAAGTAGAAATTCGCCCAATGATGTACTTAGCCCTTTCTTATGACCACCGTATTATCGATGGTAAAGATTCTGTAGGCTTCCTTAAAACTGTTAAAGAACTACTTGAAAACCCAGAAGATTTATTATTAAATTCTTAATTCCTGAGTTTATAAAGCCCTGCGAACAATGTTTGCAGGGTTTTTTCTTTTTTGGAACAGTTTTAAGGAGTCGACGAATAGAAGAGCTAGGGCGACGGTAAAAAGAGACGAGGACTCTTTCGGCAAAGCGGCAGTCTTAATAATTTTCACCTTTTATAAAGGACTAAAAGGCATTTAAAGGAATAAAAAACCATAATATTGTAATTAGTCAGAAAAGTAACAAAATTATCTTGACGAACTTATTAACTTTATAGTAGTATCTTAATATCAATTAAATATACAAACCTCACTTTTTCTTATTGTGAGGTAGAGGCGCGGTATTTATTAGTTCATTGTTGAGTACAAGCAAGCGAAGACGCAATGGAGAAGGAACTATCGCCGAAGTATAAAAGGAGCTCGTACTTTTATGCTGGGTCTGCAGTGAATAAGTGCAGGACTGTCCTAGTAAATTATTTTCCAGGTTTACTAGGTTGTGCTATCTCGGAATAATGGAATTATAGTGAGGATTTGGGCAACTGTTAAAAAAAGTAAGACCTAAGTTCAGTACTTAGGTCTTTTTTGGTACAGTTGTCTTATTTTTTACAGAAAAGGGGAATGTTATATGAAAAGACAATGGTTAGTATTAATGTTGACCGTCATGACTGCAATTTTGCTAGCAGCTTGTGGTGCTGGTGACAAAAAGGCTACAATGTCATCTAGTAATGACGGTAACAAGACGAGTACGGAAGAAGGCGGCGGCCAATTCCGTGTTGGAATGGAAGCAGGTTATGCTCCGTTCAACTGGACACAGCAGGATGATGCAAATGGTGCAGTAAAAATTGCGGATAATGCAGAATATGCGGGTGGTTATGATGTGCAAATGGCGAAAAAAATCGCTGAGGGCTTAGGAAAAGAATTAGTTATCGTTAAATTGGAATGGGATGGCTTAGTACCGGCGTTACAATCCAATAAAATTGATGTAATCATTGCAGGTATGTCACCTACTAAAGAGCGTAAGCAAACAGTTGATTTCACTGAAAACTACTATACATCTGATTTTGTTATGGTCATAAAAAAAGGCAGTAAATATGAAAAAGCAACTTCTATCCAAGATTTTTCTGGTGCTAAAATTACATCACAATTAAATACATCTAACTACAATGTCATCGATCAAATCAAAGATGTAAAAAAACAAACTGCAATGGATAATTTCCCGGCGATGCGTGTTGCATTAGAAGCTGGAAAAATTGACGGCTATGTAGCAGAACGTCCAGAAGGTATTTCTGCTGCTGCTGCAAATGATAAGTTCACGTATGTGAAGTTCGAAAAGGGCTTCGATACAGATATTTCAAATACATCCATTGCAGTTGGTTTACGTAAAGGCGATGCGCATCTTGAAAAAATAAATGAAATCTTAAAAGGTATTTCTGAAGCTGATCGCCAAAAAATTATGGAAGAAGCCATTCACCAACAACCAGCAGCCCAATAACATGATGGCACGGGCTATCTACTAGTCCGTGCCATATCATTACAATTGATACAATAAGAATCTCTCAAAATAATAATAATGTCTTAGCTAAATGTTTCATAAAATAAAAGAAACAAAGGCTCCAGATAAGACACGATACTGTAACGAACAAGCAACACGACGTTGTTAGGAGGAACATCATGAGTTTAGAATGGATTATTTCTATTGTTGAGAACAACTGGCAAATGTTTTTACGAGGTACGTATTATACATTACTTATTTCTATTAGTAGTACAATTATTGGTGCACTTATCGGATTTTTCATCGGAATTATGCATACCATAAAGGTTCGTAAAAAAGGTGTAAAGTTCTATAGCTTAAAGCTCTTTAATTTTATACTAACATGCTATGTCGAATTTTTCCGTGGTACACCAATGATTGTACAAGCGATGGTAGTATTTTTCGGGTTAGATATAGCATTCGGCATTGATATGCACTTTATTACGGCAGGTATTTTAGTTGTTTCATTAAACACAGGTGCTTATATGGCTGAAATTGTCCGTGGTGGTATTGTATCCATTGATAAAGGGCAGTACGAGGCCGCATCGGCCATTGGTATGAACCATTTTCAAATTATGCTACATGTTGTATTACCGCAAGTTGCACGAAATATATTGCCTGCAACAGGTAACCAATTAATTATGAATATTAAAGATACAGCCGTATTAAACGTTATCGGGGTTACGGAATTATACTTCCAAACAAAATCGATTGCGGGTAATAACTTCCGCTATTTTGAATCTTTCTTTGTAGCTTGCGTCCTTTATTTCATTATGACATTCACAGCATCAAGAATATTACTGTATATTGAAAAACGTCTAGATGGACCAGATGCATACAGAAAAGAACAGAAAGAAGCAATATAGGGGGACGAACAGATGACAGTTATTAAAATAGAGCATTTAAGTAAATCATTTGGACGTAACCAAGTGTTAAAGGATGTTAATTTCCAAGTAGAAAAGGGTGAGGTTGTCTGCTTAATCGGTTCTTCCGGTTCTGGTAAATCAACACTACTACGCTGCATTAATTTACTGGAAACACCAAGTGGCGGTCAAATTATTTACAAAGGTGAAAATATTTTAGACGAAAAGCATAATATCCAAGAATACCGTACACATTTAGGTATGGTATTCCAGCAATTTAACTTATTTAACAACCATAATGTGCTTCAAAATTGTACAGTTGGTCAAATGAAAGTATTAAAGCGTTCAAAGGTAGAAGCAGAGGAAATTGCTTTAAAATATTTGCAAATTGTTGGTATGGATCAATACGTAAATGCGAAGCCAAGACAACTATCTGGTGGTCAAAAACAGCGTGTAGCGATTGCACGAGCATTGTCAATGAGCCCGGATGTAATGTTGTTTGATGAACCGACATCAGCACTGGATCCGGAGATGGTCGGTGAAGTGTTGAAGGTAATGCGTCAACTAGCGGATGCTGGGAATACGATGTTAATTGTTACACATGAAATGGAATTTGCCAAAGAAGTAGCGGATCGCGTCGTATTTATGGATAAAGGTGTAATTGTTGAGGAAGGACCCCCATCACAGGTATTAATAAATCCTCAACATGAACGGACAAAAGAGTTTTTAAAACGAACATTAAAATAACGATCGTTTCCAATAACAAAAAAAGTGAGTCCAATGTATTGGGCTCACTTATTTTCTAGAATTCCATTCTGCGTATAAAATAAAGCAAATTGCAAAGGCAACGGCTAGAATAAAAAACCATTGCGGTACACCACCAAAGCTCATAGGAACACCTCGAAGTAAAAATTTTTATGATGAATATGGTTAAATAACGATAGTTATGGAGAAAATATGATCTTCTATGGTTTTTTTCTCCACAAAAGTTCAAAAATATTATAAAATAAGCAGTAGACATTAGCTTCGTGCTAGTAAAGAGAGGTAGAGAGATTATGTTACATTTAAAATGGAAAGATGCTCCAACAGTACGCACAGTTACTTGTAAGCATACTAATGCATCAAAATATTTAGTTTCAAACGTATTAACAGTAGGGAAACAATATGATGTGAAAAATGAAACAGAAGAGTTCATTTTTATTATCGATAACACTGGTAATATCGGTGGCTACTATAAAGATTATTTCGAATAAGTATAATCAATTTCGCCTTGGCGTAATTGCGTCCGGATTTTGAATTGTGCCTGCACAATTCATTCCTTTAAAAAATCCGTGACATCCGCCGGAGGCTTTATTTTCATTCAGTAGGTGTTTGGAAATCCCTGAAAAGGGGGAGCTACATATGCATTCATCACCACCTTCAGAGGTGGTTGTCTTCTGCTGAATGAAAATAAAAGGGTGGTTCAGATTTTTCTGAGCCACCCTTCTTTGTTGGAAAAAGGGAATCATTCCTTCTTAAAGGTTTTTAATTCAGCTACATCCTGTAATTGCTGTTTTTCCTGTTCTGTAGCTGTATGAAGGGCAAAGACGTCTTTAATAGCTGTCTTCAGCTCATGTTGTGTTTCTTTGAATTTCGATACTTGCTGTTCAAAGGAAGGGCTCGTAAAACGATCATTTGTACGAGATAATCTTTCCTCTAGCTGTGCGTAGTGATGATCCATATGCATAGATAACATCATGGCCAACTGATTTTTCCACAATGGAATGAGCGTAACGATGGAAAATTCAATTTTTTCCGCTAATGTTTGATTAGACTGCTGAATCATCCGTATTTGTGGTGCAGTTTGTAAAGCAACTTGCTGCGATACTTGTAAGTCATAAATACGTTGATCTAGACGTTCAATTTGAGCGGCAAAGTCATTAAGTTGTTGGACAGCTAGTGGCTGTTTCGTTGCTTGTACACTAGTCACTTTTTCAGGAAGCTCCACTTCAATAGCTTGCTGCTTCTTCATTTGTCCTGCTGCAATAGCGGTCGCTAACTCCTCAAAGAATCCTCTATTATGTGCATAAAGTCCTTCTAGCATTTCCACATCTCTTAGCATTTGAAGCTGTGCACGTTCAAGCTGAACACCAATTCGTTCTACCTGGATACTTATACGTTCAAACTCCGTTAATGTTTGCTTAACAGTAGGCTCAATTTTACCAAACATCTTTTTAAAAAAGGACTGCTTTTTTGGTTCTAATGCGTTAGGGTCCACACGGTCTAACGTTTGCATTAATGAGTCTAACATTTGGCCAATTTTTGTGACATCTTTTTGTTTGACTTGTGCAAGCATTCGATCAGCAAATTGGGAAAGTGATCGTTGTGAATCTTGCCCTAAAGACAGGACTGACTCGAAGTTTGTCAGGTCAAGCTGACTAGCGTATAGAAGTGCACGACTTTGTGCAAGAGGCGATAGCGTATCATACGTCGCCATCGCCTCATTATTTGGAGTTGTTTCTAAATAAGATTGCACAAGTGGGGAAAGACCTTGTATTGTATTTAGTTGAAATGCGTGATCATTTGCTGTCATTTATCATCGCCTCGCCACTCCAATTGTTCTTTTCGTCTTATATTTGAACGATTCGCAAATTCTATTTCCATTTGAAGATGGTCAATATCGTTGGAAAGCGCATCCTTTAAATCAGTTTGAATCGTATCATTTAAATCTGTAAGAGTCTCTCTTGTTTTCGATAATGTAAGTTGGATTTCCTTATCCTTCACAGGCTGTCTCGATAACATCGTATATTTATCCGTTAATTCGACAGCGGAAGGGAGATGTGCATAAAAAAATTGTTCAACATTATAAAATTTTCGTGGGTCTGTTTTAACTATTTTCACGATATTTTTTGAAATACGCGTCATTTCAAGTAATTGCTTAAATGCAGAAACTGAACGTACACGTAAGTAGTTTTGACTTAATGTTTGAATATTTTTATTGGCTGCTGTAAGTTGTGATTCAATATGTTTGTATTCTTCTTTTGTTATACCTGCTATTTGCATGAATTTCTTTTTCTGTCTATATTTCAATAACGCCGTACTCGACGCATATGTTCCAGCAAACAATATACCACCAAGGAAGTATCCTGGACTTGCCGCAATTGCTGTGATAGAAACAGTTGTGAGAGAAATTAAGAAGCTAGCGGTATGTCTTGAGAAAAACTGTCCGACACTGAGCATGTTTCTTCCTCCTAGCATTTAAATATGTCTATATTCTTATACGAAATAATCGACATAAAGTTTCAATGAAATAATAATCCTTACATAAATTTTACTGCTATTTGTAAAGTTTCTCAATGATATTACTTAAGAACAAGAAAATCCTTTGCTTTATTAGGAAGAAAAGGGGATAGACGAAAAAGAAGTCAAACAAAATGTCCGACATTGTTGTGTCATCTATTACTCAGGTAGGTAATAAAAGGCCTATTTGGATTAATCGATTTCATTCTATATATTGTATTCAAAATTATAGTAATTCGCGAATTGCTTCACATGTTGTTAGTCAATTTATTCTCTCATAATAGGTTAAACATTAGTATTGTTTTTTCGTCTGTTGTTGATTCCTCGTCATGGCGTTAAAATTATTTTATAAAATAAAAAAGCGTATTCGAGATTTTATTCTCAAAATACGCTTACTATCGAGTAGTGATACACGCCGATTATAAGTCATGCATTAGACTGCTTTAATTCGATAGACTTGTCCCATCTCACCTTTACCTTTCACAGAATTCTGAAAGGAGCTTCTTATACAAACATTAAAGGCGATCTCAGACGCATTTTTTTCTGTAGCGAAAGCGAAGCGACAGCAAACAATATTGCCGAGGCATAATTGATTTTCATTTGAATGAAAAATAACATTGTTAAATATGTTAAACAACTTTATAATAGTGTTAATAAAATCCAATTGTTAAAATTTTTTCATGTACTAGGGTGTTTTTCAATTTATTATGTACCAAAGATTGCGCCATAAAGATGACTTCATAGGTTAAAAGGGAGAGTCTACCATATGCAAAAAAACACAAACAATAATATTGAACTCATTGATCCTAAAATTATGTTAGAGAAATACAAGGAAGATATAGAATTAATTCAAAAATCATTAAAAAAATTTGAGTTGGAAATTAGGCTTTTGCAAAGTGAAGGTTTAGTTGAAATAGAAAAGTTGAGTAACGACTTAAGTAAGTTGCAATTACTTTCATCGAGTATAAAATTTAAAGCTAAATGTTTGATCTGTAATAACAGTAAAACCATTGAGACATTAACGACAAAATAAAATATTGATATCAAGTCACATCTAATTTATTGTGGCTTTTTATTGTGCATTATATTTCTTATGATGACATTAGGTTTATAGTGTGTCAGCCTGTGTGAACAAAATGGAGATATAATTATGACGTTTGACATCAACAACTCTCTATCAGCTCTGATTCCGAATGTTGGTGATGTAGTTAATAAGGATGATAATTACGGGGCAGTGATTACAATCCAAGAAGTATCGTTACAATCTATTTAGAAGAATTATAATTAGGACTTTAAAGTCATACTCATGATGAGGAGGGCACTGAAAAAGTCTATATCTTCTCACATTGCGAGGTATTCAACGATTTAATCGTTGAATACCTCGCTTTTTTCATTTGGCACTGTGACTCTACTGTTGTTTTCCGAAGCATTCCGCTCGCTTTCCGCGGGCGAGCGCCGAGCCTCCTCCTACGCTTCGCTTCGTGCGGGGTCTCGTCTGTCTCGCTTTCCCGCAGGAGTCGAGCGATGCTTCTCCAAACAACGCAATGTATCACACTATTATTTTAGTCACGCTTTCCTTTATAATAAAAGAACTAATGTGCAGGTGGTGCCCCCGATGATTTCAAATCAAGAAACCCTTCATTTAAGTCCATATATGGCGATCTACGATATTGTTGTGCCAAAAGATAATATACTTCGCCAAATCAATGAACTTGTTGATTTTTCATTCATTTTAGAAGAGTTAAAAACAAAATATTGTTTAGACAATGGACGAAATGCCATTCCTCCAATTCGTATGTTTAAGTACTTATTATTAAAAGCGATTTATGATGTATCAGACGTCGACCTTGTAGAGCGTTCAAAGTACGATATGTCATTCAAATATTTCTTAGGTATGGCGCCAGAAGATCCAGTCATTGATTCAAGTTCGCTTACAAAATTTCGTCGGCTTCGTCTTCAAGACGTAAGCTTATTAGACATGCTCATTGGGAAAACAGTTGAGATCGCATTGGAGAAAAAAATCATCAACAGTCAAGCGATTATCGTGGATGCCACACATACAAAAGCACGTTACAACCAAAAAACGCCTAGAGAATTTTTACAAGAGAAATCAAAAAACGCTCGAAAAGCTGTCTACAAAATTGACGAATCGATGAAAGACAAATTCCCCGCAAAGACCACTTCTAACGAAGTAAAGGATGAAATAACTTACTGTAAGGAAGTTATTTCAGTCATTGAAAAGGAACCACAAATTGCACAAATGCCATCTGTCAAAGAAAAGCTGAATGTTTTAAAAGAAGTCGTAGAGGATTTCCAAGAACATCTAAATTACTCTTCTGATGCGGATGCGCGAAAAGGGCATAAGACGTCGGAATCTTCTTTCTTCGGGTATAAGACACATATCGCGTTGAGTGATGAACGTATTATTACAGCAGCTGTCATTACAACAGGTGAAAAAAGCGATGGAAAATATCTTCAAGAGTTAATTGAAAAAAGCACACAAGCAGGTATGAAAATTAATACGGTTATTGGAGACGCAGCTTACTCTGAAAAGGCAAATATCGAATATACAAAAGAAGAGAAAATCGCGCTTGTG